>CBIHRX010000256.1:0-9720 GCA_966212555.1 uncultured Massilia sp. | reverse complement strand
GCGACATCATCGCGATTCTGGGCATGGACGAACTGGCGCCGGAAGACAAGCTGGTTGTGGCCCGCGCGCGTAAGATGCAGCGTTTCCTGTCGCAGCCGTTCCACGTCGCGGAAGTGTTCACCGGTTCGCCGGGCAAGTACGTCTCGCTGAAGGACACGATCAAGGGCTTCAAGATGATCGCGTCGGGCGAGCTGGACCACCTGCCGGAGCAGGCGTTCTACATGGTCGGCACCATCGAAGAAGCGATCGAAAAGGCCAAGAAGCTGGCTGCTTAAGAGCTAGCCTCTTCAAAGGACACTTATGGCAAATACCATTCACGTTGACGTCGTCTCGGCCGAAGAGCAGATCTTTTCGGGCGAAGCGGAATTCGTCGCGTTGCCGGGTGAAGCGGGTGAGCTGGGTATCTACCCGATGCACACCCCCTTGATCACGCGCATCCGCCCGGGTGCCGTGCGCATCAAGGTGGCGGGCCGCAGCGACGAAGAGTTCGTGTTCGTTGCCGGCGGCATCCTGGAAGTCCAGCCGAAAGGCGTGACCGTCCTCGCCGACACCGCGATCCGCGGTGCCGACCTGGACGAAGCGAAAGCCCAGGAAGCCAAGCGCAAGGCCGAAGAGCTGATGGTCAACAAGGACTCGGCAATCGACTACGCCAAGGCGCAAGCCGAACTGGCGGCGGCGGTCGCCCAGCTGGCGGCCATCGCCAAGCTGCGTCATAAAGGACGCTGATCGCTCGTTGTTCGAGTGCTCAAAAAGAAGGCAGCCTCCGGGCTGCCTTTTTTGCATTAAAAGGTATATAGGAATTTCTAACTTTGTGGATATTCGAGAGATTGTAATATTGCAACACAATGTACAATCGTCTGGACATCTGCTAAAGATGCACCAACATACCTATCGATCGATAGTTTTTTACAATTTGCTAGTCAAACTCAATTGAGGCAGAATATTTAGTTCTGCCTAATTGTGCAGCATGGAAGAGGTCTTGCTCACGCTCAAGTATCTGCAAACTAGCGGTACTTATGATAACGTTGAGACGTGGGCAGGGACAGTTAGTTGCCTTGTTGTCTACTTTAATTGAAATCTGACCGCTGATGCCAACATTTAAGGGAACACACGGCACAACGAAGCTGCGGGCTGAAAAAATCATAGAAGGCGGGTTTCAAATTTCCCCTGCGGGACGGGCGGGAAAAGGAATTTACTTCTGGCAGTACCATGAAGACTCAACGATTGCACGGAATTTAGCTATTGGTTGGTACGACTCACAAGCTCGACGCGGTGTTTATGAAGAAAAAACACCAGAATGTGCAGTTATTGATGCGACCTTTGATGCTGATGCCGAAGATTATTTAGATTGCACCGGTGAAATCTTAGAAAGTATAGGAACCTTACTATTAAATAAGTTGGGCAATCCTACTGAGGAAGATATTGATCGGGCATATGAGTTTGTTATCGGTGGGATCGAAAAAAAACGTGGAAGACCAGTTCTGGTTGCCAAAACAATGGTTTCTCCCCCAAAAAGAATGAGTTTTCCTATTATTCAAGTGCTGCCATATCCAGGGATTTTGGTAGTTCGAGATGAATCGGTAAAAATTGAAACAAAGATTGTAGTGCCACCAAGGGAGTGACAAATGAGTAATATGTCTCTTAAAGAAGCTCTTGCAGCCGTTTTAAAAGACATGGAAGCAATGTCTACTGATGAGCTGCGAGCAAATCTCCAAGAACACAGTAATGGTATGTTTGCTACTGCAATGCGCGAAGCAAGGGAATTTCTTGCAAGCCTTAACTATTTCGGACGCTACCATATTTTTAGCAGCCGTCTTGAGGCAGAAGCGTATGAAGACTTAGACTTTGCCTCACTTTGGCTATCTATGAATAACTTCGAGTGCATAGCGACTGCGGTTAACGATAATAGTTACGCACTGGCGGCTTAATGGAAAAGAAAAATCAGAGTTATGTTCCACACGCGATTCAACTAGTTGAATTGCGTGTGGTAGAGCTTAGCTTAAAGGTCGACATATCCTTTCCAAAAGATACGGATTTAGGAAGCTTTACTATTCAGACTGGTCGTTCTAAATATGACGACGAAAAACACCAAATTTCCGTCATGATGAGGATTATGTCTGGTGAAGAAGAGAAGTCGCCATTGAAACTGACGGCTGAGTTACATGGGCGCTTTGAAGTTGATGAGTCCCGCTTTGAAGTCAAATACGTTGAAGATTGGGCAGAAAAAAACGCACCCTTAGTGTTATACCCTTATCTTCGAGAAAATGTTTTTGCTCTAACTGCGCGATCTGGATATTCCGAAGCCCTATTACCTTTGCTGGAAATTCCAACTTACCGAATCCCAGCTGCCGAGGTAAAATCTTCTGAAAATTGATACACGAGCATCACTAAGTTGGCTCTATCGTAAATGCACTGTAAGCAAAAACCTAGCCTACTGGTCGATACGGTAAGTTTTAGCCAGACCTGAACTAAGTATCGGGTAGATCCAGCATCGTGTAGGGCGGCCTTCGGGCTGCCTTTTTTTATTGCAGGCTAGGCTGCGCCGTCCGGTGATGTGAACCTGATAAGCTAGCATCAACGACAAGACGACGAGTAACCCCATGCGAACGATCGAACAAATCCTCCGCGCCGCCCGGACCGTGGCCGTCGTCGGGCTCTCGAACAAGCCCGAACGCGCCAGCCTGGAAGTCGCAACCTACCTGCAGGAGCAGGGCTACCGCATCATCCCCATCAATCCCGCGTACGCCGGCCAGGAAATCCTCGGCGAGACCGTCCATGCCACCTTGCAGGAAGCGGCCGATGCGCTCGCCTCGTCCGGCACGCGCATCGACATCGTCGATTGCTTCCGCAAGTCGGAAGAGATCCCGCCGATCGCCAAGGATGCCATCGACGTGCGCGCCGGGTGCCTGTGGATGCAGCTCGGCATCGAGAACCAGGTCGCCGCCGACCTGGCCCGTGCCGCCGGCCTGGACGTGGTCATGAACCACTGCATGCTGATCGAACACCGCAAGCTGGGAGAACAGGCCGCATGAGCATGCTGGAACGCTTCCGCGCGCCGAAGAACCTCGAGCTGCGCGACAAGGATGCCGGCGATACCCCGCTGCGCGACGACAAGAAGGGCAAGCTCAAGAACGGCGAGCTCAAGGAGCGCGAGCGGGCGCTCACTGCCGAGCTGACGGCCGAAGTGGCCAAGCTGCAGGAAAAGCTGTACGCGGCGCGCGACCGGAAGCTGCTGCTGATCCTGCAGGGCATGGACACGTCCGGCAAGGATGGCACCGTGCGTGCGCTGTTCTCGCAGATTAATCCGATGGGCCTGCACGCCACCGGCTTCGTCGCCCCGACGGAGAAGGAAAAGGCCCACGATTTTCTCTGGCGCGTGCACGCGCGCGTGCCGGCCAAGGGAGAAATGGGGATCTTCAACCGCAGCCATTACGAGGACGTGCTCGTGCCGCGCATCCTGGGCACGCTGGACGGCAAGGATCTCGAGCGCCGCTACGCCCAGATCCGCGACTTCGAGCGCATGCTGGCCGAGACGGGGACGACGGTCATGAAGGTCTTCCTGCACATCTCCAAGGACGAGCAGCGCGAGCGCCTCCAGGCGCGCCTGGACGATCCCGAGAAGCACTGGAAGTTCGACCCGGCCGACCTCACCGCCCGGGAGAAATGGGACGTCTACCAGAACGCCTACGCCGACGCGATCAACGCGACGGACTGCGACCACGCGCCGTGGTACATCGTGCCGGCGGATTCGAAGACGCACCGCAACCTGATCATTGCCCACCTGATGCTCGAGACGATGCAGGGCATGAAGCTGGAATGGCCGGCGCCGAAGGCGGACATGTCCAAGGTAAGGATAGACGGCTGAGCCTGCCGGTCCGCGCGGATTGGCATAGAATGAAGCTCCACCAACCCGTGCGATCTTCCGACCATGTTCAAGTCCACCGCTTTGCTGCTTTCCCTCGGCGCCGCCGCGACGTTCTCCACGATGACGGCGGCACCCGCGCTGGCGCAGACGCCGGCCGCCCAGCCCGCGGCCCATCCGGCCAGCTGCCCGGCCGTGCTGAAGCACACCTTCAACCGCCTGCAGGACGAAGCGCCGCAGGACCTGTGCCAGTACAGCGGCAAGGTCGTGCTGGTGGTGAACACGGCCAGCTACTGCGGTTTCACCAAGCAGTACGAGGGCCTGGAAAAGCTGTACGCGAAGTACGCGCCGCGCGGCCTCGTCGTGCTGGGCTTCCCGTCGAACGACTTCAAGCAGGAAGACGCGGACGCGAAGAAGATCGCCGAGCTTTGCTACAACACGTACGGCGTGAAATTCCCGATGTTCACGAGCACCGTCGTCTCCGGCGATAAAGCCAATCCGCTGTATTCGGAGCTGATCAAGGCGACGGGCAACCAGCCCAAGTGGAACTTCAACAAATACCTGATCGACCGGAACGGCAAAGTCATCGACTATTTCCCGAGCAAGGTGACGCCGGAAGATCCGACCCTCGTCGGCAAGATCGAGCAGGCGCTGAAAGGCTAAATTGGTATAACCCGCATGGCTTCATGGTCATTTTGATGCACATCAACGATTTTGCTGAGGTGGCTCAATAGACTGATCTTCGCTGAACAACAACACGAAGAAAGGTCTCACCATGAAGAAGTCGATGCTGAAACTGGTGTTCGCCGCCCTGGGTCTCGTCGGGGCTGCCGTGCCCGCGCTGGCGCAGGAATCGCCGTGGCTGGTGCGCGTGCGGGCGGTGCACATCGATCCGGCCGACAAGTCCGATCCCGTGGGCGGTACCGGCGCAAGCGACCGCCTGCATGTCAGCGACAAGTGGATTCCCGACGTCGACATCTCGTATTTCTTTACGCCGAACTGGGCCGCGGAACTGGTCCTCACGTATCCGCAAAAGCATGACGTCACGCTGGACGGCAAGCGCATCGGCAGCTTCAAGCATGTGCCGCCGACCCTGCTGGCGCAATATCACTTCCTGCCGGGCGCGCAGATCGACCCGTACGTCGGCGCCGGCATCAACTACACCCTGATTTCCAAGGTCGATATCCTGAACGGCGCCGGACGCCTCGAGCACGACAGCGTCGGCGCGGCGCTGCAGGCGGGCGCCGACATCCGCATCGACGGCAAATGGTCGGTCAACGTCGACGTGAAAAAGGTGCGGATCCGCAGCGACGTCGACATCGACGGCGCACGTGCGAGCCGCGTGAAGATCGATCCCGTGCTGCTGGGTGTCGGCATCGGCTACCGGTTCTGACCGGCGTAACGAACCCCGCTTCCTCCAAAAGCGTGCCGGCCGTAACAGGCCGGTTTTGGCCGGCTTCTTGCCGGCCCTTTTTATTTGCGCAGCACGGCGCGCAGCGGTCCGCGCAGCGCGTTGCAGACGACGATCTCCTGCGCGCGTGCGAGGCTCTCGCGCGTGAGCGGGCATTCGATCGCGCCCCAGGCCGGATCGTCCAGCAGCACGCCGCGCATCACGCCGGGCAGCACGCCGGACGACAGCGGCGGCGTGTACCAGTGGCCGCCGATCTTCACGAACACGTTGCTGCGGCCGCCCTCCGTCAGTTCGCCGCGTTCGTTGAAGAAGAGCGTGTCGAACGCGCCCGCGCTTTCCGCCGCGCGCCAGGCGGCGTCGTAGCGGCTGCGGATGCTCGTCTTATGGCGCAGGAAGACGTCGTGCGCCCGCGTGGGAGCGTCCGCCAGCAGCACGGCGACCGGCTCGGCGAGCGGCATCAGCGCGCCCGTCTGCACGACGATCTCGCCATCGGGACGCAGCGCGAGCCGTACGCGGTGCGGGGCATCGTCCGGCAGCGCGGCGCAGGCTTCCAGTGCGGCGTTGCGCGCCAGCGCCGCGTTGAACGGATGGCCGAAATAGGCGGCCGATGCACCCAGGCGCGCAAGATGCCGCTCCAGGTGGCGGCACCCGTCCGCGCGCGTGGCGTGGATGGTTTCGAAGATCTCGAAGTCGTTCGCGAGGCCCGTGAGGAAGCTCGCCTTGAGCCGGCATTCGGCATATTCGGCACCGGGGTCGCTGTCGTACACGATGCCCGCGCCGACCCCGAGTTCGCCGTGCCGCACGCCGTTCTGTTCTGGCTGCAGTGTCAGGGTGCGGATCGGGACCGATAAACAGAAGTCGCCGAAGCGCGCAGGTTGCAGTGTCCCGAATCCGCCGCCCGCCGGCGGATCGATCCAGCCGATCGCGCCCGTGTAGATGCCGCGCGCGGCCGGTTCGAGTTCGCGGATGATTTCCATCGTGCGGCGCTTGGGCGCGCCCGTGATCGAGCCGCACGGGTACAACGCGGCGAAGATGTCCTGCAACGTGGTGCCCGGCGCGAGCTGGGCCTGCACGGTGGACGTCATCTGCAGCACGCTGCTGTAGCGCTTCACCTCGAATAGCGCCGGCACGCCCACGCTGCCGGTGCGCGCGATGCGTCCCAGGTCGTTGCGCAGCAGGTCGACGATCATGAGGTTTTCCGCGCGGTTCTTTGGATCGGCGGCCAGGTGCTGCGCGCGCACGGCGTTCAGCAGATCGTCCGTGTCCGCCGGCGCCGTGCCCTTCATCGGACGCGCCAGCAGGCGGCCCGCGTCGTGGCGCACGAACAGTTCCGGCGACAGCGACAGCACCGCGCGTCCTTCCGGCAGCGCAATGAGGGCGCCGTAGGGCACCGGCTGGCGTGCGCGCAGGCGCGCGTACAGCTGTTTGATGTCGCCGAAGGCGTCGAAGCGGAGACGGTAGGTGTAATTGACCTGGTACGTGTCGCCGGCCGCGATGTAGTCGCGGATGCGGTCGATGGCCTGCGCGAACGTGGCCTCGTCGACGTTGGCGCGCACGGCACCGATGCCGGCCGGGCCATGCTGCTCGCTCGTGGTCAGCCAGGCGTCGACCTGGTCCGCATCCAGCATGGTGTAGCGCTCGAACAGCAGCACCTGGGCCAGCGGTGCGTGCAGCTCGCGCGGCGGGGCGATGCCGAGCAGCTGCTCGCCCAGTTCATAGGTCAGCACCGGCACGGCGTGCAGGCCGCGCGCGAGGGCGTCCTGGACGCCGTCCAGCAGGCGCGGCCAGTCTTCCACGCGCTGGCAGGCCAGCATGCCCGCATAGCCCTCGTACAGGCGCGAGCGCGCCTGCGCATGGCCTTCGGGGCTCGCATCGTCGAGCAGGGCGAACACGGTGGCGTCCATGGCGCTCATGGCGATCGATATCAGGCGGCGAGCAGGAGGGACAGCTGCAGCGGGCTGTTCTCGACGGGGTGCTGCTTGAAACCGCTCTTGGCATAGCGGTGCCAGCGTCCCGTCACGTACGCGACGAGCATCCCGGCGCGCGCGGCCACGTCGTCCTCGCGGCCGTGGCCCTGCGTGCTGGCCACGCGCAGCGCCTGCTTGAACGCCAGCTCGACCTTGTCGTAGAACTGGTTCATGCGCAGGACCAGGCGGTCGTCTTCGCCGACGAGGGCGTCGCCGATCAGCACGCGCGTCATGCCCGGATTGTTGGCGGAGAACGACAGCAGGATCTGCAGCATCGCATGCGCCTGCGCGAGGCCGTTGTCCTCGCGCTCCGCGACCTGGTTGAACAAGGTGAACACGGTGGACTCGATGAATTCGATCAGGCCCTCGAACATCTGCGCCTTGCTGGCGAAATGGCGGTACAGGGCCGCTTCCGACACCGACAGCCGGGCGGCCAGCGCCGCCGTCGTGATCTTCTCGCCCTTCGGGTGTTCGAGCATGGCCGCCAGGGCCTGGAGAATCTGCTGTTTGCGTTGGCCCGGCTTGGTACTTGCCATGTTGTTAGACGTTATCCGTGTGATGTCGAGGTGCGAGCCGGCGCAGGTGCGCGGGCAGCCTAAGCACGGATTTTACTTTGACATCGACGTAGCCGGGGCGTTTGACCATCTTCGGCAGGGGGGCTTTGCCGATCGGATCGCTGTAGTGCAGGTATTGCGTGACCCAGGCCGTGCGCAGGCCGAGCTGCTTGGCGCGCTTGAGGTTAATGAGCGTGTCCTCGACGAGGATGCAGCGCCGCGCGGACAGGCCGTGGCGCCGCAGCAGGCGGCGCAGCATCAGCTTCGACGGCTTGGGCCGCAACTGGCCGTGCACGCGCATGTCCTCGATCGAGACGTGGTGGGCGAACTGGCGCTGCAGGCCGATATGGCGCACGACGCCCGTCGAATACGCGGTCGGCGCGTTCGTCAACAGGATCTTGCGTCCCGGGAGGCGGCGCAGCAGGCGCTCCAGGCCGCGCTCGTAGCGCACCAGCTCGTGCAGCGCGCCGATGTCGTGCGTCTGGCGCAGGAAGTCGGCCGCGTCGACGCGGTGGTGGCGGATCATGCCCAGCAAGGTCGCGCCGTAGCGCTTCCAGTAGCCGACGCGGGCCGCATTGACGGCTTCCTGGCTCGCGGGCGTGACGCCGTCGCCGAGCACGCGCGCGATGTACGTGTTCATGTTGGCGCTGATCGCCGGGAAGATCGCGTGCGATGCGTCGTGCAGCGTGTTGTCGAGGTCGAACAGCCAGACAGGCGAGGGGAGCTTGGACACGGGGACGAAAAACGGACAAGGAAATCGCGATTATATCGGGACGGCGTCAAAGGCTTCCCCTGATCCAGCTCGCATGTCGGGCTGCCGGGCAGATCGACAATCGACCCAGGATGACTTCCGGGGAGACGCGTATGTGCCGCTTCTTGCACCTGATTCTGGTGTTCCTGCTCACCGCACCACTGGCCCATGCAACCGACCGCGGCGCGCTGTTCCGGCTCACGCTGGACGGCCACGTGATGCACCTGTTCGGCACCTTGCACGTCGGCCTGCCGGAATTCTATCCACTGGAAGACCGTCTCACGGGCGCACTGGCCGAGGCATCGACGCTGGCGCTCGAGATCGATCCCGACCAGCCGCGCGCCGACCTGCAGGAAGCGCTGCGCACATACGGCATGCTGGCGCCCGGCAACCCCGCCTACGACAGCCTGCCGCCCGAACAAAAACGACGGCTGGACCGGTTGCTGGAGCAGGGCGGCCTCGATGCGTCGTCCATGCTCGGCTTCAAGCCGGTGCTGCTGGCGACGATGCTGACCTTGGCCGAGTACACGCGCCAGGGTTTCCGTTCGGACCTGTCGAGCGACGCGTGGCTGGCCCGCCAGGCGCGCCGGCGCCACGTCCGGGTGCTGGCGCTGGAATCGCTGGGCGGCCAGCTGGCCTTGCTCGACCGCCTGCCGCAACCGGACCGCTGGCGCTTTCTCGAAGAGATGATGGATACGATCGAATCCGGCGCCCAGCGCTCGGAAGCCCGGGACATCGTGCGCGCCTGGAGCACGGCGGATCGCCAGGCGCTCGACCGGATGGCGGCGCGGTGCGCGGCCGACCAGAGCGTCTCCGGCCGCTTCGTGACCCAGGTGCTGCTGAAGGAGAGAAACGCCGGCCTGGCCGACCGCCTGCTGCAGTTGCTGCGTGCGGAAGAACGGACCGTGGCCGCGGTCGGCGTGCTGCATTTGCTGGGGACGGGGAGTGTGCCGGAGTTGCTGGCGCAGGGTGGGGTGGCGGTCGAGCGGATCTATTAAGTGTCGGCTTAAACCGTCCATACTGAAGTTGCTATAGAGGCTCAGTATGGGTCCCCGCTTTCGCGAGGACGACGGCGGAAATGAAAAAGGGTCCGACGAATCGGACCCTTTTTTTCTAAATTCTGGCGGAGCGGACGGGGCTCGCCCACGTTCCGCGGGCCGCGGTTTCGCTTGCAA
>CBIHRX010000255.1:0-9724 GCA_966212555.1 uncultured Massilia sp. | reverse complement strand
GACCATGGTTGGACTCGCGGTGTTCTGGTACACGCGCAGCATGGTCAGCCACGCGGCGAGCGACGGCGACTTCAGCGTGCGCCTGCTGGCGGACTGGGTCCATCTGGGTCTCGTCAGCCTGTGGGTCGGCGAAGTGATTCTGTCCGGCGGGATCGTGCTGCGGCCAAGCGGCGACCTGTCCCCGGCGGACAGGCGCGCGCGGGCGGCTTATGTCGCGTCCTTGTCCACCTCGGCAACGTTCGCCCTGGCCGGCATCGCAGTGACAGGGCTCTATGCGGCCTGGCGCAGTCTCGGCGGGTTCGACGCCCTGGTCGGCAACCCCTACGGCAACACGCTCGTGGCCAAGCTGCTGCTCGTGGGCGTCGCGGCACTGCTGGGTGGATTCAACCGTTTTTTCGTGATGCCGCCCTGGCTCGCGCGCGAATCCAGCGGGGACGCCGCACCCGCGGCCTTTCCACGACGGTTCAAGCGCGTCTTGTGGATCGAGGCGTTGGTGTTGCTGGCGGTTGTGGTGCTGGCGGCCTGGCTGGCGTCGACGTCGCCTCCGGGCGAACCAATTTAAGGAGAAAGATATGTTCATCGAAAAACTCAGACATGTCGCGGTCGCTGCCCTGATCGGGCTGCCGATGCTTGCCGGCGCCGCAACCCAGGCCGTCGAGGTCTACAAGAGCGCGACCTGCGGCTGTTGCAAAGAATGGGTCAAGCACCTGCAGGCCAGCGGATTGAAGGTGAATGCGCATGACGTCGCCAACCCGTCCGACATGCGCAAAAAGATGGGCATGCCCGATCGGCTCGGCGCATGCCATACCGCGGTCGTCGGCGGATACGCGATCGAGGGACATGTGCCGGCCGCCGAGATCAAGCGCCTGCTCGCCGAGAAACCGAAGGCGAAGGGTTTGGCAGTCCCGGCAATGCCGCCGGGTTCCCCCGGGATGGAAGGCCCGATGCATATGCCGTACGACGTGCTGCTGGTCCGTGCCGACGGAAGTACGACGGTGTACAAGCACTACGAATAGACCGGCGTACGGCCTGCCGCAGTCCTGCAGCTTGACATCCTCCACGCGGCAAATAAAGTGTAGCTACGAACGCCGTACCGTCGCAACGATAAAGGGGGCGATAGATGGCGCAGGACGCGGCAGCAACCTCGTCTCCCGCACGTGCGCAGCGGGAGATCCAACCCACGGGGCCGCATGGGATCGCACCTCTGCGCGATCGCCACGGCGCGCCGATCGATGCCGCAGAAGCGGCCACGGCGCTGCCATGGGCCAGGTCGGCCACATTATCCGGCGGTGGCAGCGGATCGGCACAGCCGGCGATGATAATCCGCATCGGTACTTCCACGTCGCCGCCGCCGAAGCGCGGATGGCTGCGGCCGCCGATCAGTAACGCCTTGTCGACGTTATGATGCCGGATTTCGCCGTAAGCACGAAGGTAGGCACCGCACAAGGCCTGGCTGACCGCGTCCGCGACGCCGTCGCACAGGCTGTCCGGATGTCCGTCGCCCTTGTGCTCGCATATTTCGGTCCGCTGCGCGTCGATCGCTTCAGCCATGCAGGAGACGATGAGATTCACGTCGCCCTCCGACACAAACTCCCAAGATCCAGGCGTCCCGCCCGGCCGCCATCTCAAGCTATTTCGCCGTGCCGCGCAGCCGCAGCGCGTTCGTAATCACGGACACCGAACTCAGACTCATCGCCAGCGCGGCGATCATCGGCGACAGCAGGCGCCCCGTGAACGGATACAGCAGGCCGGCGGCCAGCGGAATGCCGAGGGCGTTGTAGACAAAGGCGAACGCGAGGTTCTGGCGCATGTTGCGGACCGTCTCCAGCGACAGCACGCGCGCCCGCGCGATGCCGCGCAGGTCGCCCTTGACGAGGGTGACGTGGGCCGAATGGATGGCGACGTCGGTGCCGGTTCCCATCGCGATGCCGACATTGGCCTTGGCCAGCGCGGGCGAATCGTTGATGCCGTCGCCCGCCATGGCGACCGTCCGGCCTTCCGCCTGCTTTCGCTCGACCAGGGCGAGCTTGTCCTGCGGCTTGACTTCGCCGTACACCTCCGGAATGCCGAGTTTCGCCGCGACCGACTTCGCCGTGGTGACGCCATCGCCCGTCGCCATGACGACCGTGATGCCGGCTTCCTTCAGCGTCGCAAGCGCCTCCGCCGTGGTCTGCTTGACGGGGTCGGCGACCGCGACGAGCCCCTGCAACCGCCCGTCGACGGCCAGGTACATCACGCTGGCGCCCTCCAGCCGCCACGCCTCGGCCTGGTCGGCCAGCGGCCGCCAGTCCACCCGGTCGACGTCCATCAGCGCGGTATTGCCGAGCGCGATCTTCCTGCCGTCGACGACGCCCCGGACGCCGATGCCGCTGGCCGATTCGAACGCCTCCGGTTTCGACAACGCCAGGCCGCGCTTGCGCGCTTCGGCGACGATCGCATGGGCCAGCGGATGTTCGCTGCCCTGGTCGATGCTGGCGGCGATCCGCAACACGTCCAGGTCGCTCCCTCCACCGATCGCCGCGGCCGCATGAAACGCGGGCTTGCCTTCCGTGAGCGTACCCGTCTTGTCGACGATGAGCGTATCGACCTTGCGCATGCCTTCGATGGCCGCAGCGTCGCGGAACAGGATGCCCTGGGTTGCGCCCCGTCCCGTCGCGGCCATGATGGACATGGGCGTCGCCAGGCCCAGCGCGCACGGACAGGCGATGATCAGCACCGACACCGCGTTGACGAACCCGTACACCCAGCTCGGCTCGGGTCCGAACACGCCCCATCCGACCAGCGTCAGCAGCGCGAGCGCCACGACGATCGTGACGAAGTAGCCGGCGACCACGTCGGCCAGCCGCTGCATCGGCGCGCGCGAACGCTGTGCCTGCGCCACCATTTGCACGATCTGCGACAGCATCGTTTGCGCACCGACTTTTTCCGAGCGGACGACAAGGCTGCCGCTGGCATTGATCGTGGCGCCGATCACCTTGTCGCCGGGCCGCTTGGTGACGGGCACCGGCTCGCCGGTCAGCATCGATTCGTCGACGGCGCTTTCGCCCTCGAGGACGACACCGTCGACCGGCACCTTCTCGCCGGGCCGCACGCGCAGCGCATCGCCCACGTGGACGTGCGTCAGGGGAATGTCTTCCTCCGTGCCGTCGGCATTGAGCCGCCGTGCCGTCTTGGGCGCGAGGCCCAGCAGCGACTTGATGGCCGCGGACGTCTGCGACCGTGCGCGCAGTTCGAGGATCTGGCCCAGCAGCGTCAGCGAGATGATCACCGCGGCCGCCTCGTAGTACACCCCGATGCGTCCATGCATGACGAAGGTACGGGGAAACAGCCCGGGCGCGAGGGTGGCCACGACACTGTAGCCGTAGGCGGCCGCGACGCCGAGTCCGATCAGGGTCCACATGTTCGGCTTGCGGTTCCCGATCGATTGCACACCGCGCACGAAGAACGGCCAACCGGCCCACAGCACGACGGGCGTGCCGAGCGCGAGTTCGATCCAGCTCTGCCCCGGCAGGCCGCCCTCGACCATCCGGTGCCCGGCCATTGCCAGCACGGTCACCGCGACGGTCAACGGCAGCGTCCACCAGAAGCGGCGCTTGAAGTCGACCAGTTCCGGGTTGTCCTCTTCTTCCAGCGACGGCAGCATCGGCTCGAGCGTCATGCCGCAGATCGGACAATTGCCCGGCGCCGGTTGCCGGATTTCCGGATGCATCGGGCAGGTATAGACCGTCCCGTCCGATGCGGCGGCCGCGGGCTCGTCGAGGTCGGGCGACACGTCGTTCATATCCGCACCTTTCCTTATTTCGCGCTGTCCGGCTTCGCGTGCCGATGATGCCCGAATTCGGGAATAAAGGCGGGCACGCTGTCACGGTAGCGTTCGTACTCCGCACCGAATTCCCTGATGGAATCACGTTCTTCCCGCCGGGCCAGCCGGGCATAGACGACGAGCAGGACCGGGAACATCAGCGGCGTGACGAGCCAGGCCGAGGCCAGGAGCATGAACCCGAGCACGATCAAAATACTGCTCGCGACGTGGAACGGGCCGAAATGGGGATTGACCTTCCAGCCGAACATCGTTTCCAGCAAATGTCCCGCGTCGTGAGACAGGAAGTCGGTGCCGGGGAAGCGCCTGGAGAGCCACGGCAGCAGCAGATAGATCGTCAGCGGAAAGCCATACATTTCCGTGAAGAGCGCCACGATGAAGGCGGAGAACGCGCCGAACGAGCGCCGGTCGAGGGATGTACGGGGCTTGGTGAAACTGAAGGCGAAGATGATGAAGACGAGCGAGTTCAGGATCACCAGCGACCACAGCCCGTATGCGGGGGATTCAGCGTGCATCGCGTTCTCCCGCCTGCTCGCCGGACGGCGTCCGCGGTGCGGCGGCGCCTTGGGTGCCGCCCTGGTGCCGGTGTCCGTGCCCTTGGTGGAACAGGTGCATGAGGGGACAGGCAAGGACGAGCAGATAAGGGAGTGCCCCTAGCAGATGCGCCCGGTGTTCGGTCCAGAGGAAAAACAGGGCAATTGCCGCAAAGCCGAGGAAGACCCATTTTCCGCGCCGGCCATGTCGCGAAACATGATGCTGATGCTCGATGCTGTCCATGAGACTCTCCTTCGAGAATACTGCGCCTGGCCGCGTCGGCTACCGCAGACGACATCATTTACATTGTTCGTCCATCATCTTCATGTGCTGCTGTTTCTGCTCCGCCGACATCCCATGCATTTCCCTGGCGGCCATCGCCTCGCGATCGGCCGCCGAACCCTTGGACATCATCTGGCGGTGCATGTCACACATCGCCTGCATGTCCATCATGTTCGCGACGGGCGCGGCCTTGTCCGGCTTCGCGGGAGACTTGCCCGTTGCCGGCTTGGCTGCCTTGTCGGGCGATGCGGCGGGGGCCGCCTGGTGTTGATGATCGTGCTCCGCCTCTTGCGCGACGGCGCGCGCCATGCCGACGCCGGCCAGCAGGGTCGTGAGTGCAAGGGAAAATGCGATGGCAGGTTGTTTCATGATCGACTCCTTATCGATTGCGGCGCCGTCGGCGCTGAAGGGGGAAGCGTACGAGCGGCGCATCCGCCGCAAGACACCTCTGGCTTCACTGTAGACGTTCCCACTATCGGAAGGTCAAGCCTTATCTGCGATCGTGCGGTCGTTCCGCTCAGCCAGGAACACTCTGGGCCAGCCCGACGATGATGCCCTCCGGCCCACGGATGTACGCCAGCCGGTACGACTCGCCGTAGCGCATCTCGCCGATGATCTCGTCGCCGCGCTCCCGCATGCGCGCCACCATCGCATCGATGTCGTCGACGGCAAACATCACCCGCCGCAAGCCGAGCGTGTTCACCGGCGCCGCCGCGGGCCCGAACCTGACGGGATCCGGCGTGTGGAACTTGTCCAGCTCGATGCCCTGGCCATCCGGCGTGCGCAGCATCGCGAGTGTCGCCCTGACGTTCTCCAGGCCGATCAGGCGGCCTACCTCCGGCCCCTCGACCGTCGCTTCGCCTTCGAGCACCAGGCCCAGCGCGATGAAAAATGCCTTCACGGCCTCGAGATCGTCCACGACGATGAGGACGTTATCCATGCGTTTGATCGTCATCGTTCTTCCTCCATCAATTCCACGATCCAGTCGATGAACACGCGCAGCTTCCGGCCGACGCGGCGATTGGCGGGATACGCGACATACAGCGGCATCGGTGCGATGTCCCAGCCGTCGAACAGCTGGACGAGTTCGCCCTTCGCCACCGCATCGCGCGCCATGTAAGCCGGCAGCCACAGCACGCCCAGGCCGGCCAGCCCGGCCGCGAGATACGCATTGCCGTCGTCGATCGCCAGCATGTACCGCGCATCCAGCAGGACGGTCTCGTCCGCCCGCCGCAGCGCGTAATCGAACCCCTGGCCGGAGCGCGCGCCGCGAAACTGCACGATGCGGTGCGCCGGCTCGCGCAGTTGCGCCGGGTGCGCCGGCACGCCGGTCCGTTCCAGGTACCCCGGCGCCGCATAGACGCGCAACTGCAGGTCGGCCACGCGCCGGGCGACCAGCGACTGGTCGGTCAGGGCGCCGCCGCGCACGACGCAATCCACATTGTCCCCGATCAGGTCCACCATCCGGTCGCTGACGCCCAGGTCGAGCTGGATGTCCGGGTAGCGTGCGTAGAACGCGGGCAGCGCCGGCACCAGCAGCAGCGACGCGAACGGGCTCGGCACATCGACGCGCAAGCGCCCTGCCGGCGCCGCCGCCTGGTTCGGCAACCCGGCTTCGAGGTCTTCCAGCTCGGCCAGCATGTGGACCACGCGCTCGTAGTACACCGCGCCGTCTTCGGTGACGTTGACCTTGCGCGTGGTCCGGTGCAGCAGTTTCACGCGCAGCCGGGTTTCCAGTTGCTGGATGAGCTGGGTGACGGTCGCCCGGCTCATGTCCAGCGTCTGTGCGGCTTTCGTGAAACTGCCTGCTTCCACCACACGGACGAACGCCCGCATGCCATCGAATCGGTCCACGCCATCTCCAAAGTTGATTGTTTGGATTATACAAACACTGATGCCGCGTCTTGCCCATTTATCGAGAACGCCGGGGGCCCTACAGTGGGATCCTTCACCCACACAAGGAGATCAGCATGACCATCCGTGACGTCGTTTTCCCGCCGGGCCGCCAGGCACTCTACGAAAAGAACCGCTATTCGCCGGCCGTGCGTGCCAACGGCTTCCTGTTCGTCTCGGGCCAGGTCGGCAGCCGCGCGGACGGCTCGCCCGAACCCGGCCTCGACGGCCAGGTCCGGCGCGCCTTCGACAACCTGAACGCCGTCCTGGCCGCGGCCGGCTGCCGGTTCGAGGACGTGGTCGACGTCACTGTCTTCATCGTCGATCCGCAGTCGACATTCGAGCGGATCTGGAACGTGGCCCGGGAATACTGGGGCGACGCTCCCTATCCGAACGTCACCGCCGTCGGCGTGACCTGGCTCTATGGTTTCGAGTTCGAGATCAAGGTAATCGCGCGCCTCCCGGACGCTTGACACATCCAGCCGCCCAAGCTATCTTGGCAACGTTTCCAACTGGAAACGTTTCGATAACGGCCGTTGCGACGGCCGTTATTTTCATTTTATACATGATGATTATCATGTATTCACTTTTATTGACGCAGAAACAATGAACAAGCGCCGGAAGAGCGCATCGCCCGCGGGATCGTCCCGCGTGACCTGACCTTCAAGGAGGAACCATGCCACCACGGTATCGAACAAGACCCATCGCCCTGGCGCTGTTGACCAGCGCCCTGCTCTCCGCCTGCGGCGCCGGCGATCCCGGCGCGCCCGGCGTCCAGTCGATGAGCCGCACGGCGGCGGACATCGCCACCGAAACCGCGCTGACGCCCACCGGCGCCGCCGCCAGCGCCTCGGAACGGGGCGATCTGTCGGCCGCCGCCGCAATCGACCACGACACCGGCACGCGCTGGAGCAGCGGGTTCACGGACGACCAATGGCTGACGCTCGACTATGGCAAGACCGTGACGATCAACCGCGTCAATATCGTCTGGGAAAGCGCGCACGCGCTGCAATACCTGCTGCAGGTCTCGGACGACAACGTGCACTGGACCACGATCAAGACCGTCGACGCGAGCACGGGCGGCACCGAGGACTTCGGCGCCCTCTCGGCCCAGGGACGCTACCTGCGCATGCAGGGCGTCAAGCGCTCGAGCCAGTACGGCTATTCGATCTTCGAGATCCAGGCCTTCACGGGCACGCCCGCGACGCCGGGCGGCGCCGTCCCGACACCGATCCCCGTCGACCTGACGCAGCCGGGCGTGGTCGTCCGGCCCGTGGCCGCGACGTCGTCCGCCGTCGAGAACGGCGGCCTGGCGGCGGCCATGGCGATCGACGGCAAGCCGGACACGCGCTGGGCCAGCACCGCCGAGGACGGCGCATGGATCCAGTTCGATTTCGGCGTGCCGACGCCGATCGGCGCCATGACACTGAGCTGGGAAAATGCGTACGGCAAGGAATACGCGCTGCGCACGTCCGACGACGGCAAGACATGGACGCAGCTGCGCTACGTCACCGAGGGCAAGGGCGGCACGGAAGAATTCCTCAACCTGAACACGAGCGCCCGCTACGTGCGACTGCAGGGTATCGCGCGCGCCACGCAATACGGCTACTCGCTGTACGAGGTCGAGTTCCGCACGCCGGGCAGCGACAACACGCTGCCCGCCAACGCCACGTCGGCCCTGAAATATCCCGCGTCGGGCAGCGGATGGGCGCCCTTGCCCGCGTCCGCCGAACCGCTGGAGACGCTGCAATTCACCCTCCCCGACGGCACGCTCGTCACGCGCTTCGGCGCCCGCGCGATGGCCCGCCACGGACGCGAGCGCGGCGAGGACTGGAACGAGATCGGCTATGGCCCCAACGACACCGTCGATCCGGCGACGGGCCTGCCGCTCGACAAGGGGCCGGGCAACTACCTCACGTTCGTGCCGCAGTACTTCCAGAACCGCACATGGGGCATCGAGATCGTCGACAACAGCCGCGTGCCGGGCGTCACGAAGCCCACGCTGGTCTACAACCAGTACACGCAAGTCGACTTCCTGCCCGGCCAGGTGGCGTTCTTCCGCGGCTTCGACCGGCCCGGGGTGACCGGCTACGGCTGGATGAATCCGGGCGAACTGGTCGACCGCAACGTCGCGATCTGCAAGCCGACGCCGTATCCGGCGCCGGGCCGGCTGACCGCCACGTCCGGCATCAACGGCGCGTGCACCCTGCTCGTCAAGGAATACCCCGGGCATGCCGACCTCGGCGCCGACGGTTTCCCGAACGGGAAGGACGTCGCGGCCCGTCCGCTCGTCGTCGGCGACGTCATCGAGGTCGCGCCGTCGATGTTCTCGACGACGGACGCGATGGCCGCGAAAGGCGATAACGGCGGCATCCGCTACTACGGTCCGGAATGGGTGTACGTGGTCGGCGCCGGCCTGCGGCCGTGGTACGGCGTGCAGCCGCGCCTGAATTCGGTGCCGTTGCCGGATGGGGCGCTGTCGGGTGGCCTCGGTTCCGTCTCCTACAATTACTCGGACAACGGCCTGTTCATGTTCCAGCAGCCGCAGAACAATGCGGGCATGCAGAACGTGCAGCGCTTCGTCGAGGGGCGGCGCCTCGTCCACACGAATTTCACCACTGGAGATCACAACGAACCGGGCAACGACCGCTACCTGGGCGCCGTCGGCCTGCAGGGCGCGCGCTTCAACCAGTCCGCGTGCATCGGCTGCCACGTCAACAACGGCCGCAGCCCGGCGCCGGCGAGCATCAACCAGAAGCTGGACGCGATGTCCGTACGCGTGGCCGTGACGGGCACGGACGGCCGCCAGCTGCCGCACCCGCAATACGGCACGGCGATCCAGATGAACGGCGCCCGCAACTGGGGCACCGCCGTGCGCGTGGCCGGTTTCGAGACGAAGACGGTCAAGCTGGCGGACGGCACCGTCGTCGAACTGCGCAAGCCGGCGCTGTCGTTCGAGGGACCGGTGCCGGAGATCGCATCGCTGCGCGCGGCCCAGCCGATGATCGGCACAGGCCTGCTGGAGGCCGTGCCGGAAGCGGACATCCTCGCGCGCGTGCGCACGGCGCCCGACGTCGACGGCGTGCGCGGCGTCGCCAACTTCGCGTACGATCCGGACAGCGGCGCCGTGCGCCTGGGCCGGTTCGGCTGGAAGGCGGCGAAGGCGACCCTGCGCCACCCGGCGGCCGGAGCGCG
>CBIHRX010000254.1:0-9732 GCA_966212555.1 uncultured Massilia sp. | reverse complement strand
ATAGCAAACCGGCGCCGGCGAATCACTCTTCCAGCGCCGTCATGTTGACGAACCGCGTCAGCACGAGCACCGGCAGCGCCGACAGTACCACCCACAGGAAGAAGTGGCGGTAGCCGAGCAGTTGCTGGATGTCGCCGCTGACCACCTTCGACAGCACGAGGCCCAGCTGCATGAAGCCGGAGCCCAGCGCGTAGTGCGCCGTCTGGTAGCGGCCGGGCGCGATCACCTGCATGATGAACAGGATCATGCCGACGAAGCCGAACCCGTAGCCGAACATCTCGGCCGACAGCGCCGCCATGACGAGGCCGAGGTGAGCCGGCTGCATCTCGCCCAGGTACCAGAACACGAGATTCGGCACGTTCATCGCGAGGATCAGCACGGGCATCGCGCGCTTGAGCCCCACGCGCGACGTGAACCAGCCGCCGAGGATGCTGCCGACGAGGAAGGCCGCCGTGCCGGCCGTGCCGTAGATGGCGCCCACTTCCTGCGTGGAGAGACCGAGGCCGCCGGCCGCGCGCGCGTCGCGCAGGAACAGCGGGCCGATCGTCTGCACCTGCCCTTCCGCGAGGCGGAACAGCAGGATGAACACGATGCCCATCCAGATGCCCGGCTTGGCGAAGAACGCGCGCACCACGTCGGCCAGTACGGCCGCGGTGCCCCTTACCGACGCGCCGGCGGCGGTCCGCACGGTCTCCGGCAACGCCCACACGTGATACAGCCCGAGCCCCGCCAGCAGGGCACCGAGCAGCCCGAACACGGTGGCCCACGCGGCCGGGGGACCGATCCGCTGCTCGAGGAAGCCGGCCAGGATCACGAGTCCGCCCAGCGACAGGAATTTCGCCCCGTTGAAGAACGCGCCCTGCCAGCCGGCATACGCGGCCTGCTGGCGCGCGGACAGGTTCGCGATGTACAGACCGTCGGCCGCGATGTCGTGCGTGCTGGACGCGAGCGACACGACCGCCAGCAGCCCGATCGCCAGCGCGAACCACGCGGGCAGCTGCAGCGCGAGGGCCAGCGCCGCGAGCGCGATGCCGCCCGCGATCTGCAGCACGACGACGACGCGCTTCTTGCTCGCCGCCAGCTCCAGGAAGGGGCTCCACAATGCCTTGAACACCCACGCGAGGCCGAGGACGCCGGTCCAGCGCGCGATCTGCTCGTTGGGCACGCCCATGCTCTTGAACATCAGCCCCGCCACGAGGGCGACGCTGAAGAACGGCAGGCCCTGCGCGAGGTACAGCGTGGGCACCCATGCGAGCGGGTGGCGGTGCGCCCGGGGTGCCAGGTGGTCGGGACGGATGCTATCCATGGGAATCCAGTGCGATGACGACGGTTGCGCTCTTGCGGCCGCGCGTGTCGAAGGTGGCGACCTTGAACACGGCGGCGCCCTGCCCCGCCGCCACCGGCTCCGTGTAGCGCGGGCTGGCGGCATCGGGCTCGCTGCCGTCCAGAGTGTAATGCAGCGCGAGGCCCGGCAGGGCCACGTTCGCGTGGAACGTCCGGCCGACGGCGACGGCGCCCGGCGGCGGCAGGCGGTAGCCGTAGGCCAGCGGCGCGCGGTCCAGGCGCGGGAGTTCGCGTTGCCCGAGACGGTTGGCGAATTCGTTCCAGGCGTCGTCCATCGCGCGCGTGCGCGCCGCGGCATCGCCGATCGCGCACCAGGCCGGATCCGGCGCCCACGCCCGCTCCGCGAGCGCCACGAGGCGCGGCGCCGCGAGGTATTCGATGCGGTCGCGCGTGCGGGCGTTTTCTCCCCACAGTTGCCCCTGCAGGCCATTGACGCGGCGCCGCCCCGCCGGCGTCAGGCGCACCATCGCCGCGAGACGCTCGGCCGGCACGTTCCGGCCCATCGGATCGGTGGCCGCGCTGACGATCATGTCCAGCGGGCAGAAGCCGAACGCGTGGCGCGTCTCCACGAAGCCGGCCCAGTAATAGCCCGGCTCCTGCGGATCCTTCGCGTAGGCGAGGTCGAAATACAGGTTCGCGGCATTCGCCAGCACGACGTCGTAGCCCGCATTGGCGAGGCGGTACGCCACGTCTTCCTTGCCCGAGCCCCACGCGTTGTTCCATGCATAGACCTGGAAACCGGGGCCGCCGTCCTCGTACACGAGCGCCGTCTCTTCCCAGCCCGCGAACGCGAGGCCGTGGCGCGCCAGGATCGCGCGGCAGCGGTCGACGAAATCCGCCTGCAGCTGCCCGACGTGCGTCCAGCCCCGCTCGCGCATCAGGGCCTGGCAACGCGGCGAGCCTTCCCACGCGCCCAGCGGCACCTCGTCGCCGCCCGTGTGGATCGTCCGCAGCGGCACGCCGGCCTCGCGGTACAGCGCGGCCACGTGGGCGACGACCGTGTCGATGAAGCGGTCGACGGACGGCAGCGCGATGCAGATCACGTTGTCGCGCCACAGCTGCACGGATTCGTAGACGGAGGCGTCGTACGGATCGCTCAGCAGGTAGCGCTCCGCGCCTTCGACGTCGCCCTGCGCGCGCAATCGGTCGTGGCGCGTGCGCATCGCCAGCACGGCCGCGCGCGCGTGGCCCGGCATGTTGAATTCCGGGATGACCTCGATGTGGCGCGCGTGCGCGTAACGCAGGATGCCGATGAATGCGTCCGCGTCGTAATACCCCGTGCCGGACGATGCATTCACGTCCGCGCCGGAGCCGAACGACGGCGGCAGGCTGCCCTCGTCCGGGCCGGCGCCGCGCTTGCCGCCGATGTCGGTCAGCTCGGGCAGCGCGTCGATGCGCAGGCGCCAGCCCTCGTCGTCCGTCAGGTGCAGGTGCAGGCGGTTCAGTTTATAGCGCGCCATGCAGTCGAGCAGGCGCTTGACCGTGGCGACCGATGCGAAGTGGCGCGCCACGTCGAGCATCATGCCGCGGTAGCCGAAGCGCGGCGCGTCGAGCACGCGGCCGCACGGCAGGCTGCCGTCCGCGTCCAGCAATTGCGCCAGCGTCTGGATGCCGTTGAACACGCCGTGCGCGCCGGCGCCGCGTATCAGGATCGTGTCCGGGCCGATGTCGAGGCGGTACGCTTCCGGACCATCGGCCGCCACCGTGCCGATCTCCAGCAGGATGCGAGCGCCGGCGCCATCCGGCAGGTCCGCCAGCAGCGCGCGCAGCAGCGCCGCTTCGCCGGCCAGGGCGGCACCGGCATCGACCTCGCTGGCCGCCGCCAGCCGGCAGCGCGCGTCCGTGAAGCGGGCCGACACGGGCGTCGGCGTGATGCGGCCGACGTCCTCCGGCGGCAGCACGCGCAGGCCGGCGTTCTCGCGCCAGCGCCAGGCCGCGTCGGCCGGCGGCAGCACGTCGCGTGCATGGCGCTGCAGCTGTTCCGGCCGTGCGAACGGATCGACGTCCGGGTCGCCCAGGTCGACCGTGCGTCCGTCCGCGGTGGCGAGGTAGAAGCCGAGCGGCGCGTCCGTCATGCTGATGGCCCAGAACTGCGCCTCGTAGCGCACGTCGAGCGTCTCGCCCGGCTGCCATGCCGCGCCACCCGGGCGGCGCAGCGCGAACAGGTCGCCGTTGATATGCTCCATCTCGAAGCCCGCGCTCACGCTGCCGGCCAGCACGCGCCGGCACGCGTTGAAGTACACGGTCCACCCTGCGTCGATCGGCGCGCCCGACACGTTGGTCAGGGTCAGGCGCGCCGCGAACACGTCGTCCGCGACGAGGTTGGACAAACACGCCCAGGTGACGGCGGCCGGCGCGCCGTATACCTTCTCCCGTTGCGACACGATCAGAGCTTGCCGCGCAGGCCGAGGTAGAAGGTGCGGCCGTTCGAGTAGAACGCGCGCGGCTGGTCCTTGTTCTCGGCGTACATCTTGATCGTCTCGTTGGTGAGGTTCAGCGCATCGAACGTGACCGTCAGGTGCTCGTTGATCTTGAAGTTCACCGAGGCCGCGAGCGACGGCATCGAATCCACGTGCTGGCTCGCGCCGCGGTCCACGCCGGCCTTGTACGAGGAACGGTAGCTGTACGCGAGACGCGCGGAGAACCTGTCGTTCTCGTAGTAGCCCGTCACGTTGTACGTGTTCTTCGACGCGTTGAGCATCTCGCCGCCGCCATCCAGTTCGCCGTCCGCCCACGTGTAGTTGGTGAGCATGCCGAAGTTGTTCCACAGCGGCTGCTGCCAGGAGAGCTCGATGCCCTTGTTGGTGGCGGACGTGTTGTACGGCGACGTGATCTGGTAGTCGGTGAACGCGCCGCGCTTGTTGTTGTAATAGCTGCCCGTGCTCGTGCCCTGCGCGACGATGGAGCTGAAGTCCATGTAGAACAGGCCCGCCGACAGCATCGCCTTCGGCATGTAGTACCACTCGGCCGACAGGTCGTAGTTGACGGAGCGGATCGGGTCGAGCTTGACGTTGCCGCCGCTGCCCGACAGCGCGTCGTCGTTCAGCGACACGGAGCCGCCCAGCGCGCTGTAGTCGGGACGCGCCATCGTCTTGGCGATGCCGGCGCGGACGACGAGATCCTGGCGCACGTCGAACTTGACGTTCGCGCTCGGCAGGTAGTCGCGGTATTTGCGCTCATAGGTCGTCGGCGTGTACGGGCCGAACGCGGAGCCGGTGATCGGATTCTGGCCGCCCGGCAGGTTCACGACGGTCGTCTGGCGCGTCTCGACGGCGCGCAGGCCGAAGTTGCCGCTCCAGTTGTCGCCGCCGATGTCCGCCATGCCGTACACGGCCGCGGTCTTCTCCCCCACCTTGAATTCGTCGAGCCAGTTGTGGCGCAACGTGAAGTCGAGCAGGCGGTTGCCCGGCACCGCGCCCCAGGCGCCGAGGGCGGGTCCGCTGTACTTGAAGTAGTTGTTGAAGACGCTGCCGCCGAGGTCCGAGCCGAAGTCGCCCGGGTACATCTCGCCGTTCCACACGGGGCCCGGATTGCTGAAACCGTTCGGGCCCGGGCGCGTTTCCAGCGGGTGCTCGGCGGTGCGCTTGTGATCCGTCCAGCGCGCGCCGAAGCGCACGCCCTGCAGCCACGGGTTGTCGCGCACGCGCCAGGTGCCGTCGACCTGCGCATACTTTTCCTTGTCGACCGACTGCGCCTCGCCGCCGCCCGCCCACGCCGTCGATCCCGGCTTCGTCGTGTTCCCGCCCGGGTAGCTGACGGTGGCCGGCGTCATGCCGTTCAGCGCATACATCATGCCGCCGTCGACGTTGTTCTGGTAATAGACGTCGCCGTGATCCCAGCCGATGCCGTGCGTGCGGCCGATCTTGCCCGTGAAGCTCAGGTCCTCGGTGACGCGCCAGCGGCCGTTCAGGTCGATGTACCACGATTCGCCGCCCGCATCCGGACGGTAGATGTTGTCGACCTCGCCGGAGTTGCTGGAGAACGTCGCGCCGACGAGCGTGCCGTTGCGGATCACGGGGCTCGCCGGGATCAGGTTCGCGCTGTTGATCGAGTTCGCGGGCGCGGCCAGCCAGTTCGTGTTCTGGTGCGGCGCGCTCAGTTTCGAATAGAAGCCGTTCAGGTCGACGCCGATGTCGCGCGTCGGTTTCGCCTCGATGTCGAACGCGCCCCCTTCACGCTTCTTCTTTTGCTCGAAGAACGCGGCGCCGATGAACGTCGGGACCTTCACGCCGGCCAGCGACGGGTTGGCGACGGCGGCGGCGCTCGTCGCGCTGATCGGCGTGTAGCCGAGGATCTCCTGGCCGTCGCGGCGCACGCTCTGCTTTTCCGAAAAGCCCTGCAGCAGCACGCCGAACGTGTTGGTCGCATTCTTCCAGCTCACGAGGGCCGACACCTGCGGCTCGGTCTTCTTCGCGAGGTCGTTGTAGTTCGCCTGCACGGACGCTTCCAAGGTCAGGGGCTGGCGGAAGTCGAGGGGACGGCGCGTGATCACGTTGATGGCACCCGACACGCCGCCTTCGACGAGATCGGCGGTCGCGCTCTTCTGCACGACGATGGAACCGACGAGCTCCGACGGCAGCAGCGAGAAGCTGGACGAGCGGCCCACGTTGCCGCCGTACTGGTTCAGCACGAACCAGTCGCCCGTGCTGATCGCGTGGCCGTTGAACAAGGTCTGCTGCAGGCTGGGGCTCGTGCCGCGCAGGCTGACGCGGTCGTTCTCGCCGAAGCCGCCCTCGCCGCCCGCGGACGACTGCGTGTTCACGCCGGGCAGGCGCTGGATCGCGTCGGCCACGTTCTTGTCGGGCATCTTGCCGATGTCCTCGGCCGTCACCACCTCGACGACGGCGTCCGCGTTGCGCTTCTGGCGCAGCGACTGTTCCAGTGCCGCGCGCACGCCGGTCACGATCACGGTTTGCGCTTCCTGTGCGCGCGCCTGCGCCGCGATGCCCATCACCAGTACCGTCACCGCGCCCGCGATCGCCGTGGTCCGTCCCATCTGCTGTCTCATGTGCTCTCCCAAAACTGTATCGATCAAAGAACTTTTCCAGTTTCGAATTCGTGGACGCTGCAGCGTCTCTCGTCTTCGTATGGGGCGCATTGTCTCGTTGAAATTCCGACCGTGTTTGTCAAATCTTGCTAATCAGCGGCGGAAGAACCACAACACGATCGAGACGACGATGGAAATGATGATGCAGGTGACGATGGGGAAGCTGAAGGAAAAGCCTTCGCGCACGACGTGGATGTCGCCGGGAAGGCGGCCGAACGGGAAGCGCCGCAGCCAGGGCCAGAGAAGGCCCGCGGCGAGCAGCACGAGGCCGAGGACGATAAGGAGTTTTTGCATGGCGCCAGTCTAGCGCGTTTCGTACTTCGTGATTATTCCGGTTGCGCTAGACTTCCCTTCAGCCTGTATGGCCCCGCTGGGGCCTACATCTTCAAATTTATTTTCGGAAAAAGGGGGAAAGCATGCCTACCACCTGGATCGTATCCGCCGACGCGGGCCGCGCCCGCATCTTTGCCGAGTCGGACCCGAAGCAGCCGTACATCGAAGTCGAGGACATGGTCAGCGCCAACGCGCGCCTGCGCGACGTGGACATCAACACGGACCGGCTCGGCCCCACGTCGGCCGGCCAGAGCATCCACAACACGGGCGGCGCCACGCCGAACAAGCTGTACCAGCCGGCGCAGACCCCGGAACAGCACGACGCCGAGTTCTTTGCCAAGGACATCTGCAACTTCCTGCTGAAGGGCTGGCAGGAGCAGCGCTTCCAGAAGCTGGAACTGGTGGCCGAGCCGAAGTTCCTGGGCGTGCTGCGCGGCCAGCTGGACAACCAGCTCAAGCCGCTCGTCGATCTTGAACTGAACAAGGACTACAGCCACTTCAACGCGCACCAGTTGCGCGAACAGCTGCAGGCCCAGAAGTCCAAGTTCTGATTCAAGCCCGTGCCAGTGCCGGGCGCAGGACCGCCGGCACCGGCACGGCGGCGTGTTGCGCGCGGGTGCGGAACACGCCGACCGACGCGGCCAGGCGCTGCGCCTGTTCATGCATCGCGTCGGCCGCCGCCGCCGCTTCCTCGACCAGCGCCGCGTTCTGCTGCGTCACCTGATCCATCTGCGCCACCGCGACGTTGATCTGGCCGATGCCGGCCGTCTGCTCGCTGCTGGCCGCCGTGATCTCGCCCATGATGTCCGTCACGTGCCGCACGCTGTCGACGATCTCGCGCATCGTCGCGCCCGCCTGGCCGACGAGGCGTCCGCCCGTCTCCACGCGCTCGACCGAACTCTCGATGAGTCCCTTGATTTCCTTCGCCGCGCCGGCCGAGCGCTGGGCGAGGTTGCGCACCTCGGAGGCCACGACGGCGAACCCGCGGCCCTGCTCGCCCGCGCGCGCCGCTTCCACGGCGGCGTTGAGGGCCAGGATATTGGTCTGGAACGCGATGCCGTCGATGACGCCGATGATTTCGGCGATGCGGCGCGACGCGTCGCTGATCTCGCCCATCGTGCCGACCACGTCGTCGATCACGGCGCCGCCGCGCTCCGCCACGCCCCGCGCCGCCTCCGCCAGCGCATTGGCCTGGCGCGCGTTGTCCGCGTTGTGCTTCACGGCCGACGTCAGCTCTTCCATCGACGCGGCCGTTTCTTCCAGCGACGACGCCTGCTGCTCGGTGCGCGCCGACAAGTCCTGGTTGCCGGCCGCGATCTGGCGCGACGCCGTCGCGATCGTGTCGGTGCCGCTGCGGACCTCGCCGACGATGTCCGCCAGCGACGTGTTCATCGAGCGCAGCGCGCCGAGCAGCGCGCCGATCTCGTCGTTGCGCTCGATGTGCACGGTTTGCGTGAGGTCGCCGGCCGCGACGCTGCGGGCGACGCGCACGGCCTCGGCCAGCGACGTGGAAATGCCGCGGATCAGCACCAGCGCGACGCCGGCGCCCGCCAGCACGCCGGCGGCGATCAGGACCACCGACAGGTTGCGCGTGAATTCATAGCGTGCGAGCGACGCATCGTACTGGGCCTTCGCGACGTCCAGCTGCAATTGCACGAGCGCCTGCATGTTCTTCTGCGCCGGCAGATAGCGCGCCGCCAGCGGTCCCTTGACGAGCGTCCTGACCTGTTCCGCATCGTTGGCGCGCAGCGCGGCCATCGTCGGCTTCAACGCCTCCTGGACGAACGCCATGCGGCTGTGGATGAACGACTCGGCCAGCACTTTTTCTTCCGGCGTCAGGTAGGTTGCCATGTACCGGTCCCACAACGCGCCGATCTCGCGGATGCGCGCCTCGACCTGCGCGATCACGGCACTGTTGTCGGCCTCGCCCGCGAGCGCCGCGCTCGACAGGGCATTCTGGTTTTCCTGCATCAGCGACAGGATATGGCCGAGCTGGCTGAGGGGCGCCAGGCGGTCGTTGTAGACGGTGCCCAGCGCGGCATTCGTGGCGCTCTGGTTGACGAGGCCGACGGCGCCCACGACGATGGAAACCGCACTCAACAGTACGGTCAGGAAAACGAGACGGGTCTTGATACTCAGGTCTTTAAACATGGCGATGGCAGGCAAAAACGACTATTTGTAGGTATGGTGGCGCTACCAAACTGTAGAGCAGTTTCCAGGCTGCCGATACTAATTTGTTGCCATCAGTCCACAAAATCGTGCAATCTCCTGCTATCTCACGCCTGGTTGCACCAAATACGATCATCCATCACCATTCCAGTGCGGCGAAACGCACCAGATTGACGCAATCACACGCGTAAACGACAGCGCCCGCCGCTGCCGGGATGGCGAGCGGCGGGCGCAAGGCCGGGACGGTCGGTCAGAACATGTCCCAGCCCTTGCCGCCGGCCACTGCCGGACGGTGGCTTACGCGCGCAGGCTGCGGCCGGGCCGGCGCGCGGGCGGCGGCGGGCGCGCCCGCGTGGTCCAGCTTGAACACGCTGACCGCCTCGGCCAGGCTGTGCGCCTGTTCCTGCATGGATTCCGTGGCCGCCGCGGCTTCCTCGACGAGCGCCGCGTTCTGCTGCGTCACCCGGTCCATCTGCTGGATCGCGGCGCCGACCTGATCGATGCCGGCGCTCTGTTCGCCCGACGCGGCCGAGATCTCGGCCATGATGTCCGACACGCGGCGCACGCTGGCGACGACTTCCTGGATCGTCGTGCCGGCCTCGCCGACGAGGCGCGTACCGGCGGCGACCTTGTCGACCGAGTCGCCGATGAGTTCCTTGATCTCCTTGGCCGCGCCGGCCGAGCGCTGGGCCAGCGTGCGCACCTCGTTTGCCACGACGGCGAAGCCGCGGCCCTGTTCGCCCGCGCGCGCCGCTTCCACGGCCGCGTTCAGGGCCAGGATGTTCGTCTGGAACGCGATGCCGTCGATGACGCCGATGATGTCGACGATCTTCTTGGAC
>CBIHRX010000253.1:0-9744 GCA_966212555.1 uncultured Massilia sp. | reverse complement strand
TAACGGTCCGCCAGCCGCAGCCACATGTCGTAGTCTTCGTAGTTCAGGCGTTCGTCGTAGCCGCCGACGGCCAGCAGGGCGTCGCGCCGGACCAGCGTCGTCATGGCGGGGATGAAATTACCGTTCGCCAGGCGGCTGAACACCCACCCCTGCGGCGGGTCGGTGACGCCATGGGCTTCGATGAAGCGCGTGGGCAGCAGTTCCCCCTCCTCGGACATCTGCGCGGCGTCGGCATAAACGACAGCCGTGTCGGCATCGAGCGCTTGCGCCAGCGCCACCTGCGATGCCAGCTTGTGCGGCAGCCACGTGTCGTCGGTGGCCGTCATGGCCACGTACGTCCCTTGCGCCTGCGCCAGCGCTTCGTTCAGGGTGGCGCAAATACCGCGATTCACGTCGTGGCGGATGAAACGGGCTGCCGGATAATGCTCGGCCAGCCAATCCGCGATGAGGTGCGGCGAACGGTCGCGCGAGCAGTCGTCGGTCACGATCAGCTCGAAGTCCTGGAACGTCTGGGCGCGGATGCTCTCCAGGCACTCCAGGACGAAGCGCTCGTGGTTATAGCAGAGGGCGATGACGGTGACGGTCGGGGTGTCCATGCAACGTTCTAGATTTAAGAACTATTTGCAAAATCATAGCGTAGACGTAGGAAAAATCCTACTTGTCATATGCCCGATGTTGCGTACTTACATCGTTCGCCATCCACGAGCCGCGCATCCGCAACCCGGTTCCGCTCGCCCCGCTTCGCCGCATACAACGCCGCATCCGCGCGCTGCAGCAGGCTCGCCAGCGACTCCCCGTCGTCGAGGCTGGCCGCGCCCACGCTGACCGTGTAACGGACGGCCGCGCCGCCGGCGCCGGCGACGGCGGCCCGGGCGAGCGTGCGGCGCAATTCGTCCGCGAGGCGCACGGCCGCGTCCGCATCAGTATGCGGCAGCAGGACGGCGAATTCCTCGCCGCCCAGGCGCGCGCAGGCGTCGTCGCGCAGGACGGCGCCCGTCCTTGCGACGAGGTCGGCCAGCACCCGGTCGCCGACGGCGTGGCCGTGGGTGTCGTTGACGGCCTTGAAGTGGTCGACGTCGACGATCAGCAGCGACAGCGGCCGGCCCGTGCGCACGGCGTCCGCGTGGGCGCGCCCGGCGCGGCCGAAGAAGGCGCGGCGCGACCAGGCGCCCGTCAGGTGGTCGTGTTCGGCCGCGTACCGGGCCTGGCCGATCAGGCCGGCGTTCGCCATCATCACGGCGCCCAGGGTCAGTCCGGGCAGCGCCAGCGTGCCCAGCGCAAAGCAGACGAGGTTGACGGCCGACGCATCGAACAGCGTCACCTGGGCGCCGTGGTGCCAGGCGTACGTCAGCATGCGCACCCCGTGGGCCGCCGCCAGGATCAGCGCGGCGCCGAACGCGAAGCGGATCGGATAACGGGCGCTGTCGGGATGTGCCCAGGGCCTCAGTCCCCAGGCCATGGCCACGCACACGATGCCGTGAAACAGGGACGACAGCGCGATGCGCACCGCCATCGCGTCCACCCAATAATGGCAGATGCCCAGCGCCACCGTCGAGGCCAGCACCAGCGCCGCCAGCGCGCGGTACGGCGCCGCGCGGCCGAGGTGGCGCTCGAAGCCGGCGTACATCAGCGCGGGGGCACTCAGGAACAGCAGGTTCGCGCAATCGATGGACAGCACGTCCGCGATCCGTCCGCGGCCGGCGAACAGCAGCAGCGCCACGATCGCCAGGACGTTCGCGATCGTCCACTCGCGCACGCCGGCCACGTCGCTACGGGCGAGCGAACGCAAGACCATCAGCATGATCGCCGACAATGCGATGGTGACAAATAGAAAGAGTAAGGCGCTCAAATCGAAACGGGCTGGATGGGCTGAACGTGCAACACTGTCGAGAATGACACGTTACCCGGGAAAGGCGCGCGAGAGTGCGCGGTGGAAACAAACATGAGTTTAGCAAATTTGAGTGGTGCAATCTTGCCGCAGTGGAAATTTTTCCTCGTTTTTTGGCAAAATCAGTGAAACCATGGCGGCCGCGATGATGCAGAAACAACACGTGCCGCCTGCCGGGCAACCGGGACCAGCCGCGGAGCGCATCCGGTCGGTCGACGTCTTCCGCGTGCTGGCGATCGCCGCCGTCATCGCCCTGCACACGGCGCCGCACGCGGGCCCGGACGCGGTCGGATCGCGCTTCGACGCCCGCACGGTGTGGGACCAGCTGGAGCGCTTCGCCGTGCCGCTGTTCTTCATGTTGTCCGGCTATTTCTGGGCCGGCCGCTGTCAGGACGGCGGCGCCGCATGCTGGACGGCCGGCGTCGCCCTCGCCCGGCGCGTGCTCGTGCTGTTCGTCGCCTGGTCCGCGATCTATTTCCTCATCACGGTGGCGACGGCGGGCTGGCAAGCGGCGACGCATCCCCTGCCTGGCCTGCCCACCCTGCTGCTGCAGGGCACCAAGGTGCACCTGTGGTTCCTGCCGGCGCTGGCGCTGGCGGCCCTCGTCAGCGGCGCCCTGCTCGCGCGCGGGCGGGAGCGCACCCTCCTCGTGCTGGCCGTCGCGTCGTACGCCGTCGGCCTTGCCGGCAAGGCCTATGCCGACACGCCCATCGGTTTCCATACGCACGTCAATATCCGCAATGGCCTGTGCTTCAGCCTCATCATGTTCGCCACCGGGATCCGGCTGCGGCGCATGGGGCCCCGGCCGTCCTGGCGCCGGCTCGGCCCCGCGCTGGCGCTGGGCGGACTGGCCCTGCAACTGGCGGAGGTCGCCTGGCTCCATGCGCATTGGGGCACGAACATGGCGCAGGATTTCGTGCTTGGAACCTATTTCTATGGGCTTGGCATGACGATGCTGGCCCTGTCCGATCCGGCGCCGCTGCGCTTTCCCCGCCTAGCGGGGCTCGGTCCGCTCGTGCTGGGCATTTATGCGTCGCACTTCCTGTTCGTCGACCTGCTCGCGCGCCCGGATTCGCCGCTGTGCGCCGTCCCCGGCTGGGATATCATCGTCGTCGCCGTCGTCTTCGCCCTGTCGCTGGCGCTGACGGGGTTGTTGTGGCGGTTTGCGCCCACGCGCCGCCTCGTCGCATGAACCAGGGGACCCATCATGTACGGACTGATCGGCAAGATCCTTTGCACATCCGGCCAGCGCGACACGCTGACGGCCATCCTCGCCCACGGCACGATCGGCATGCCTGGCTGCATCAGCTACGTCATCGCGCACGACGCCGCGGACCCGGACGCCATCTGGGTCACCGAAGTGTGGGACAGCCGGCACAGCCACCAGGCGTCGCTGGCGCTGCCCTCGGTCCAGGCCGCCATCGCGAAGGCGCGGCCCCTGATCGCCGGCTTCGGCGAGCGCTTCGAGACGCTCCCCGTCGCCGGGCCGGGCCTCCCCGCGCCGGGGCTACCGGACTGACCGTCCGCGGCACGCTAACGGACGACCATCGTCGCGCATCTGCGCTACCATCGTCCCATGTGTGGACGATTTGACCAAAGCCAGACCGCGCGTCATTACGCCAACCTGATCGGGTGGACCGACGCCGTGTTCGACAGCGAGTCGAGGCCGACGACGAACGCGGCGCCCGGCACCTACCGGCCCGTCATGCACGTGCAGGACGGCGAACACCGCGTGGACGACGTGTTCTGGAGTTACCGCGCCAAATGGGCTGAAGGTAAAGTTCCCATCGTCATCAACGCCCGGCTGGAAAAGCTCGCCAACCGCTACTGGTCGCGGCTCGTCAAGAACGGGCGCGGCATCGTGCCGGCCGAGGGCTGGTATGAGTGGACGGGAGAAAAGGGCCACAAGCAACCGTGGCACATCCACCGCAAGGACCACGCCCCGCTGTTCATGCTGGCGGTCGCCAACTTCGGCCCGTTCGAGGAAAACCGCGCCGAGGCGGGCTTCGTCATCGTCACCGACGACGCGTCCGGCGGCATGCTGGACATCCACGATCGCCGTCCCGTCGTGCTGGGGGCGGAAGATGCGAAACTCTGGCTCGATCCGGACCTGTCGCCCCAGCAAGCGATCGAACTGGCACGCCATGCCGCCGTGCCGGCGGATGCCTTCGAGTGGTACAAGGTCAGTACGGCCGTGAACCGGGCCGGGGCCGACGGGCCGGACATCACCCGGCCCCTGGACGACTGACGCGCATCCTCATCCACATTTCGGCGCCGCTGAGAACCACTGCCGCGCACTCCGTTATGAGCTAGGTCTTATCAAACGTCGCAACCAAGCGCGGCGATCGATGGTCATACGAGACCGCAAGACATGACGAAAGGGTTGCGCAATGGGTGACTACCTGAGGATCCAAGAAATGTTGAAGGAAGGCGAAGCCTATGCCGGCCTGATACTCGGCAAGAACGGCGAGTCCGACTACCACCTGGTGCTGTTGCCGGACGAAGCGTCCGACGTCAGCTGGCCCGCCGCGCGCGAATGGGCTGCCGCGCAGCAGGGCGAGCTGCCGACACGGCGCGAACTCGCCCTGCTGTTCGCCAACCTGCGCGAAGGTTTCGACCGCGTCTGGTACTGGTCGAGCGAGTCCCACGACACACGGCCGCAACTGGTCTGGGGGCAGAACTTTGCCAGCGGCATCCAGACCGTGTATGGCCGTCCATTCCGCGGGCATGCCCGTGCGATCCGGCGCATCGACGCCGGATGACGGTAACGGCAGGCGGTGCGCCGCCTGCCGCATCGCTGCTTGCCCTGTTACTTGGCCGCCTTCGCTTCGGTGTAGACGTTCGCGCGGCCGATCGGCTGGTCCATGTTGGCCAGGAACCAGGCCGTCGTCGCCATGACGGCGGCGTGGCGGCGCAGGTTTTCCGGATCCACCTTATCGAAGGTATCGGCAGGGGTATGGTGATAATTAAAATAATCGGAGGAATCGATCAGTGGCTCGAAGCTCGGCACGCCCGAGTCTTCCAGGTCGTGCAGGTCGCCGGCGCCGACGACATCGTCGCGGCGGAATGCGCCCGCGCCCATCGGATACAGGGCCGCCTGCAGCGGCGCCAGCAGCTTGGCGCCGGCCAGGCCGATGCCCGCGTGGATGCCGAACGGACGGCCCGAACCGCCGTCGTCCTCGTACGCCGCAAAATGCTTCTCGGCGAGCTTCTTGTTGACGGCGTCGTACGTATGCCCGCCGCGGCCGCCGTTCTCCTCGTTCATCCAGGCGACGACGCGGATCGTGCGGCGCGGACGATAGTCCAGCTTGCGCAGCGTATTGATCACTTCCATCGCGCTGACGACGCCGGATGCGTCGTCGTTGGCGCCGGTGGCCAGGTCCCACGAATCCAGGTGGCCCGACACGATCACGATCTCGTCGGCCTTGTCCGTGCCCGGCCAGTCGGCGATCACGTTGTAGCTGTCCGCGTCCGGGAGGATTTGCGGCGTCAGGGTCAGGTGCATGGTGACGGGGCCGCGCTTCGACAGGCGCGCGATCAGCAGCGAATCCTCGATCGTGACGGCCGCCGCCGGGATGCGCGCATCGTCCTTCAGCAGGGTCGCGCCCGTATGCGGGATGCGGTAGGCGGCGCCGCCGACGGCGCGCACGAGCGCCGCCGCCGCGCCCATCTCGGCCGCCATGCGCGGGCCGGCCCCGCGGAAGGCGACGGCCTGGCCGTACGCCGTGCCGGCCAGGCCGCGGTCCGCCATGTTCTGGTCGAACGGCACGTCGAACAGCACGATGCGGCCCTTCACCTCCGCCGCGCGCGCCTTCAATTCCTCGAACGTGCGTACGACGATCACCGGCGCCGTGATGCCGGCGGCCGGGGTCGCGCCCGATCCGCCCAGCGCGGTCAGCACGATCTTCTGCGTCACGCCGGCCGGGCGGCCCTGGTAATCGACGAGCGCCGCCTTCTCTTCGCCACGCACCCAGTGCGGCACCTTGATCGGCTGCAGCGTCACCTTGGCGCCCAGCTTGCGCAATTCGTCGGCGACCTGGGTCACGGCCGCGGCGGCGCCGGGCGAACCCGACAAACGCGGGCCGACGAGGTCCGTCAGGTCTTCCAGGCGCTGGTAGGCGTAATCGCTCTGCAATGCCGTATCGCGCACCTTGGCGAGCGCGGCCGGGTCATTGCCGGGAGTGGCGGCGTTCGCGGTACTGCCCAGCAAGCAGGCGGCGAACAGGCTCAAGCTGCGAAGACGGAGGCGATTCATTCTGGCAATCCTTTAGTCGGCGGAAAAACCAAAACGATAACGCATTCGATTGTTTTTGGGGAAATATATTGGTGTACATATATCACACCCGGCCGGGCACCAGGCGTACGAGCGTGATCTCGGACGGTGCGCCGAAGCGCTTCGGCGGGCCCCAGTACCCGGTGCCGCGGCTCGTGTACACCCACAGCGAGCGCACCCGGTTCAGTCCGGCGACGAACGGTTGCTGCAGCGGGACGAACAGATTCCACGGGAAGAACTGGCCGCCGTGGGTATGGCCGGACAATTGCAGATCGAAGCCGGCATCGGCGGCGACCGGCGCGGTGCGCGGCTGGTGGGCCAGCAGGATGCGGACGGCGACGTCGTCCGGCGCGCCGGCGGCGGCAAGGTGCGGGTCGCTCTTGTGGGCGGGGTTGAAATGCTGCGCCGTGTAATCCGTGACGCCGGCAATCATGAGCGTCGCACCGCCCCTGCGCCGGATCACGTGCTCGTTCAGCAGCACGCGCAGGCCCAGGCGGCGCACTTCGGCGATCCATTGCTCGGCGCCGGAATAGTATTCATGGTTGCCGGTGACAAAGAACGTACCGTCCGGCGCGGACAGGCGCGCCAGCGGTTCCGTATGCAGGGCGAGGCGCTGCACGCTGCCGTCGACGAGGTCGCCCGTGATGGCGATGGCGTCCGGCTTGAGCGCGTTGACCTTCGTGACGATGGCGTTCAGGTAAGGCCGGCGGATGGTCGGTCCCACGTGGACGTCGGAAATCTGCGCGATCGAATAGCCGTGCAGGTCTTCCGGCAAGCCGTCGATCGGCACCTCGACCTTGACGACCCGCGCCACGCGGCGGGCGTTGATGAAGCCGATGCACGTCACGGCCAGCGCCAGCAGCGGGACGGCGACGGCGCTGTCGTGCGTGAACGCCGGGCCACCCGCGCCGCCCACTGCGAGTGCCAGCAGCACGAGATCGCGCAGCAAGGTCAGCACGAACAGCGAAGAAAACAGGCCCATCGCGAGCAGTCCGGCCCATGTGAGCGGTTCGGACCAGCGCGTGCGGCGCAGGCTCGGCGCGACGAGGCCGATGCGCACGAGCGCGGCCGACAGGGCGAGGAGCACAGCGCCCGCCAGCATGCCGATCACGCCGGTCCCCATCGCGGGCAACAGCCGCAAGCCGATGTAGGCATGCAACAGGAGCAGGATGGCAAGAATGGAAACGAAAGAACGGGGGCGCGCCATGGTGGGTCCGGACAGTCAGTAACGCCTTCAAGATGGGGCGGCCTGCGGCGTCTGCAAGTGCGGGCTGTCACCGATGTTACCGGCGCGGAAGCAGATGTAATAATCTGTATTAACGCGTGGCAGCATACACGGATGTATCTATGATGATTGCATGCCTGGCGTAGTCGTGATCATCCCGATCCCCGTTGAGGCGCAAGGAACTAACCATGTTGAAGAAAAAATGCATTGGTGCCATGCTCCTGGCCGCAGCTGCCGTGTCCACCTCGGCAATGGCTGACGATCGGGGCGTGAACACGGTCGTGGGCGCACTGGCCGGCGCCGCCATCGGCGGCAGCGTGGGCGGCCGCGACGGCGCGCTCGTCGGGGGTGCCATCGGCGCCGCGGTCGGCAATTCGGTCCGTACCAACGACGACTATTACTACCGCAACCGCGGCTACGCGTACTCGGGTGGCTATTCGAACGGCTATTCCGGCGGCTATTACCAGTCGGCACCGGCCTACGTCGAGTCCCGTCCGGTGTACGTGGAATCGCCCCGCTATTACTACAACGCCCGTCCGGACGTCGTCGTCGTCGAACGGGGCCGCGGCTATGACCACGACCGCGGCCGGCATCGCGGCTGGGACCGCGACCGTGACGGCTGGGACCGCGGCCACGACCGCGGCTGGCACCGCTGATCGCCGATCACCCCTCGACAACCGCGCCTCGTGCGCGGTTTTTTATTGGCTGTGTTCGCGCGTCGGCTCGCAGCGCAAGCCACGTCCAGATGCCCCCGGCCAGGTCGACGAGGCCGAACAGCACAAGTACCGGGCTGGCGAGGCCGAGCAGCGCGAAGACGACGAACGCGGCGCACACGAGTGCGCGCGTATAGACGGACGCCTCCAGGAACGGCCGGTGCCTGGCGCCGACCCATGCATAGATGCCGATATTGAAAGCGAGGACGCCGGCGACCCGGATCCACACTTCGGCCGTCGGCGCGATCCCGAACAGCGACAGCAGCGCGTTCGGCGCCACGACGAGCACGGTACTGACGATGAAGACATAGACAGCGAACGCCCGGGCACTGAACGTGGCTTTGGACATGGTTACCTCGATGAGTTGTTAGCACGGCAATGTTGTCGACTTTAACACGCTTTCTCCCGCCCCCCGCTACCGCCCCCCGAGGCGGCATGAGGCTGCCCGTTCGGGAGGACGCATGGTCGAGGCAGGCGACATCATCACATTGACGGCGGGCGCCTGGCGCCTGCAGGCGCCGCTGGGCGGATCCAGCTACGGCCAGGTGTGGCGTGCGCAATCCGTGCTGGACGCCACGCCGGCCGCGGTGAAACTCGTCAACCGCGCGCAAATGGACCTGGCACCGCCGCCGCAGCGCGCCGTCTGGCGCGCGTGCTTCGAGGCCGAGATCGCCTTCCTGCGCGGCCTGCAGCCATGGGACCAGCGCCACATCGTGCGCCTGCTCGACAGCGGCGACCATGACGGCCAGCCGGCACTCGCCCTGGAACTTCTGGACGGCGACCTGGCCGCCCACCTGGCCGGATTGCGCAGCCGCGGCGACGGGCCCGGCCTGGGCCGGGCACTTGCGTGGACGGCGCAAGTCAATGCCGCACTGGCGAAAGTCCATCAATACGGCTGGCGCTACCTCGACCTGAAGCCCGCCAACCTGCTCGTCGACGCGAGGACCAGCACACTGAAGCTCGCGGACTTCGGCACGAATCGCGCCCTGCAGGACAGCGCCGCGCACACCTACGCCGGCACGGCGGCATGGCAAGCGCCGGAACAATTCTTTCCCGATGACGCCGGCCGCTACCGGACCGACGCGCGCAGCGATTATTTCGCGTTGGGCGCCCTGCTCTACTGGCTCGTCACCGGCATCCCGCTGCGCTTTTGCGCCGCGTGCGCCGACGCCTACCGGACCCACGGCACGGCCGGCGCCGCCGCGCTGCGCGCACCCGCGATCCTCGCGCCGGACGAAGTCGCGCTGTTCGCCGCCCATGCCGGCGCCGACGATGCGTCCGTGGCGCTGCTGCGCGCGCTGCTGGCGCCGCGTCCGGAACGACGGCCCCGCCATGCGCTCGAGATCAGCCGCCTGGTCGCCCGCGCCGCGGCCGGCGCGGCCGCCACGTTTCCGCTGCGGAGCGCCGCATGAATGACGTCCGAATGCGCCGCCCCCGAATGAACCGCGCCCGCCTGTGGTCCGGCGCATTCCTGGCCTGCCTGTGCGCCCTGCAGATGCTGGCGTTGCTGCGCGCGCCGGCCGCGTGGCTGCCCGCGCAGGTGGCCGTCGCGCTGGCGCCCGGCGCGGCGCTGGAGATCGACCACGCCGCCCTCGGCGCGCCCGCGGCGGACACCGGACGCCTGCGCCTCGCGCACCGCGAGGAC
>CBIHRX010000252.1:0-9788 GCA_966212555.1 uncultured Massilia sp. | reverse complement strand
ACATGTTCACCAAGCTGCTGGTGGCGCAGATCCAGAACCAGGACCCGCTGTCGCCGCAGGATCCGACCCAGTACGTCAACCAGCTGTCGCAGCTGTCGCAGACCGAGGCGCTGCAGAACCTGTCGGCCACGACGACCGCCAGCGCATCCGTCCTGCAAAGCCTGCAGACGCTCGCGATGGGCGGCCAGGTCGGTTCCGACGTGACGGTGGCGACGAACACCGTCAGGCTCGACGGCAACAAGGTGAACGGCACCGTGCAGCTGAACGGCCTCTCCGCCGGCACGAGCCTGGTCCTGACCGGCACCGACGGCCAGCAGCATACGATCGACCTGGGCCCGGGTTCCGGCGCCCAGTCGTTCACGATCGATCCGGACGCCCTTGGCCTGGCGCCCGGCACGTACAGGATCCAGGCCAAGCCGTCGGACGGCAGCGCCCCGACGATCGAAGTGGCGGCGCGCCTGAACAGCGTGCGCGTGAACGGCACCAGCGTCGTGCTCCAGGTGGCCAACATCGGCGAGGTCGATCCCTCGTCCGTCACGGGTTTCAACGGCAAGACGGGCTCCTGAACGGCGCCCACCCTCTACCGCAACGTATTTAAGGAATCGACATGAGCTTCGACATCGCACTGTCCGGCATCCAGGCCATCAACGAGCAACTGAACACCGTTTCGAACAACATCGCCAACGCGGCCACCTACGGCTTCAAGGCCGGCCGCGCCAACTTCGCGTCGGTCATGGCCGGCAGCAAGGCCAACGGCGTGGAAATCGGCTCGGTGACGCAGAACATCGGCCAGAACGGCAGCACCCAGACCACCGGCCGCGGCCTCGACGCCGCCATCGACGGCCGCGGCTTCTTCGTCAGCGTCAACAACCAGGGCACCACGCAGTATTCGCGCGTCGGCATCTTTTCGACCGACGCGACCGGCATGCTGATCGACAGCAACGGCAACAAGGTGCAGGGTTACGGCCCGACCAAGAACGGCGCGCTGGGCGCGATGGGCGACGTGCAGATCCCGACCGGCCAGATCCCGGCCGTCGCGACGACCAACATCGCCTACACCGGCAACCTGTCGGCCGACTGGACCAAGCCGGCGGTCGCCTTCAATGCGACCAACAGCAACTCGTACAACATGGTGAAGCAGTCGATCGTGTACGACTCGCTGGGCACGCAGCACACCCTGTCGCAATACTTCGTCAAGCAGGACGCCAACACCGTCAATGCGTATTACTCGCTGGACGGCGCGACGCCGGGCACGACGCCGGCCGTGCTGAAATTCGACGCCACCGGCGCGCTGACGAGCACGACCGGCAACACGGTGGCCATCGCGGCGAACGGCGGCGCCGCCGCCGGCAACGTCACCATCGACTACACGGGCACCACCCGCTTCGCCGGCGAAGCCACCACCACCACCAACCGCAGCGACGGCTATGCGTCGGGTTCGTTCGTGGGCGTGGAACTGGCACCGGACGGCTCGCTCGTGGCCAAGTACAGCAACGACCAGTCGCAGGTGGTCGGCACCATCGCCGTCGCCACCTTCGCCAACGAAGGCGCCCTGTCTTCCATCAGCGATACCAGCTGGGTGGCCAACTCCGATTCCGGCGCCGCCCTGTACAGCTCCCCGGGCGTGGGCCTGGCCGGCAAGCTGGCGACCGGCGCGCTGGAAGGCTCGAACGTCGACATCACGTCGGAACTGGTCGGCCTGATGACGTCGCAGCGCAACTACCAGGCCAACTCCAAGGTCCTGACCACCGAAAACCAGATGATGCAGGCCCTCATGCAGGCCCTGTAAGACCTGACGCCCCATGGATAAACTGATCTTCACCGCCGTTTCCGGCGCCGAGCGCCTGATGCGCGCCCAGCAGGTCCACGCCAACAACCTGGCGAACCTGGACACCGCGGGCTTCCGGGCCAGCATGGAAGTGGCGACCAACCAGCAGCTGGGCGGCTTCGGCTACGACGACCGCCACATGTCGTCCATGCAGGCCGACATGGTCTCGACCCGCGCCGGCTCGATCCGCGACACCGGCCGCCCGCTCGACGTCGCGATCGGCGGCCAGGGCTACCTCGCCGTGCAGTATGGCGACGGCGAAGCCTATACCCGCTCCGGCGAAATCGAGATCGGCCCCGACGGCGCGCTGTCGGTCCACGGCCATCCGCTGCTGGGCGAAGGCGGCCCGATCACCCTGCCGCCGCACACCGCGGTCGAAATCGGCAAGGACGGCACGATTTCCGTGCTGACCGAAGGCGCCACGCAGATGCAGGTCGTCGACAAGCTGCGCCTCGTGAACGCCACGGGCGCCGAATTGACGAAGAACGAGGCCGGCCTGATCGTGTCGCGCGACGGCGGCCAGCTGCCGGCCGATCCGGACGTCAAGGTCCGCCCGGGCGCACTCGAAGGCAGCAATGTCTCGGCCGTCGAGGAAATGGTCGCCACCATGAGCCTGAACCGCAGCTTCGAAGTGCAGATGCGCCTGTTCAAGGCCAGCGACGGCATGAACGAGGCCGGCAACAAACTGATCGCCGGCTGACCGCGCGTCCCATACCGAATCCAAAGAGAGAGAAACCATGAATCCAGCAATGTGGATCAGCAAGACCGGCGTGCAGGCGCAGGATGCGAAACTGCAAGCCATCGCCAACAACCTGGCCAACGTGAACACGGTCGGCTTCAAGCGCGACCGCGTCGTGTTCGAAGACCTGTTCTACCAGGTCGACAAGCAGCCGGGCGCCCAGACGGCCGACAATACGGTCAGCAACGGCGTCCAGCTCGGCAACGGCGTGAACATCGTCGGCACGCAGAAGGTGTTCACCAACGGCAGCATCCAGACGACGAGCCAGCCGCTCGACGTGGCGATCAACGGCAACGGTTTCCTGCAGGTGCGCCGCCCGGACGGCCAGCCGGCCTACACCCGCGCCGGCCAGCTGCAGGTCGATTCGAACGGCGTGCTGGTCAACGCCCAGGGCCTGCCCCTGGTGCCGCAGATCACCGTCCCGAACAACGCGACCGGGATCACGATCGGCGAGAACGGCATGGTCAGCGCGACCGTCCCGGGTAACGTCGCGCCGACCGAACTGGGCCAGCTCACGCTGACGACGTTCGTCAACCCGGCCGGCCTGCTGGCCCTGGGCGACAACCTGTTCCAGGAAACGACCGCCAGCGGCACGCCGAACGAAGGCCGCGCCGGCGACGGCGCCTTCGGCAAGATCAAGCAGGGCGCTCTGGAAGGGTCGAACGTGCAGGTCGTCGAAGAGATGGTCGACATGATCGCCGCCCAGCGCACCTATGAAATGAACACCAAGGTGTTGTCGGCCGCCGACAACATGTTGCAATACCTGTCCCAGGCGTCCCGCTAAAACATGAAACGCTTCGCCCTCGCCGCCGGGATGGCGGCCAGCCTCGTGCTGACCGGATGCGCTTCGCGCGTCCCCCTGAACAACCCCGTCCCCCAGGACGACGCCCTCGCCCTGCCGAAAACGCAGCCGGCGCGCGGCGGCGTCGGGGGCGGCGTGTTCAGCGCCGATACCGTCTCGCTGACCTCGGACGCGCGCGCGTTCCGCGTGGGCGACGTCGTCACCGTCCTGCTGCAGGAAACGACCCAGGCCAGCAAGAAGGCCGGGACCAGCTTCAGCAAGGGTTCCTCCGCGTCCGTGACGCCGATTAGCGCGCTCGGCAAGACCTTCGGCCGCACCGGCATCGACATCTCGGGCGACCGCAGCTTCAACGGCGACGCCACCAGCACCCAGCAGAACGCGCTGTCCGGCGCGATCACCGTGCTCGTGCAGGAAGTCCTGCCGAACGGCCTGCTGCGCGTGGCCGGCGAAAAGCGCCTGCAGCTGAACCAGGGCGAGGAATACGTGCGCATCAAGGGTTACCTGCGCGCCGCCGACATCGACAACGAAAACCAGGTGTCGTCGCTGCGCGTGGCCAATGCCCGCATCGCCTATTCCGGCCAGGGCACGCTGGCCGATGCCAATACCCCCGGCTGGCTGACCCGGTTCTTCACCGGTCCGTTCATGCCCTTCTGAGGACGACATGACCCGTACCTTACGTTTCGCTTGCCTGGCCCTGGCCGCGGCGCTGGCCTTGCCGGCACTGGCCGCCCCTGCCGTGAAGACCGCGTCCGTCAGTCCCGACACGGCCATCCTCGCCCGCACCCAGCCGCTGCGCAATCTCGCCAGCGTGGAAGGCGTGCGCGAGAACCCGCTCGTGGGCTACGGCCTCGTCGTGGGCCTGAACGGCAGCGGCGACTCCACCCAGGTGAAGTACTCGAGCCAGTCGGTCGTCAACATGCTCAAGCAATTCGGCGTCAAGCTGCCGGACGGCGAGGAAGCGAAGAACAAGAACGTGGCCGCCGTCATGGTTTCCGCCGTGTTCCCGCCCGGCTACCGCCGCGGCCAGCAGATCGACGTGACCGTCTCGTCGCTGGGCGACGCGAAAAGCCTGCGCGGCGGTACCCTGCTGCTGACCCAGCTGCGCGCGGCCGACAACGAAGTCTATGCGCTGGCCCAGGGCAACCTGGTCGTCGGCGGCCTGTCCGCGGCCGGCAAGAGCGGCTCGTCGGTGACGGTCAACACGCCGACCGGCGGCCGCATCCCGAACGGTGCGATGATCGAGCGCGAGATCCCGACCGATTTCGCCACCCGCCCGCAAGTGCTGCTGCGCCTGCGCCACCCGAACTTCGATACCGCGACCAACGTCGTAAACGCGATCAACCGCCGCTTCGGCCAGGTCGCCACCACGGCCGACGGCACCAGTGTCGAAGTCGTGGCGCCGACGAATCCGACCGAACGCGTCGCCTTCGTCGCCAAGCTGGAAAACATGGCGGTGGAAGCCGGCGAGGAAGTGCCCCGCGTCGTGTTCAATTCGCGCACCGGCACCGTCGTCATTTCCGACGGCCTGCGCGTGAAATCGGCCGCCGTGACCCACGGCTCGCTCAAGGTCGTGATCTCGGAAAGCTCGGCCGTCAGCCAGCCGGGACCCTTCTCGAAGGGCCAGACCGCGGTCACGCCGCAGTCGAAGGTCTCCGTCGACCAGGGCTCGGGCCAGATGTTCCACTGGCCGGCCGGCGCCCGCCTGCAGACCATCATCGACACGGTCAACAGCCTCGGCGCTTCCCCCGACGACATCATGGCGATCCTGCAAGCCCTCGACCAGGCCGGCGCGATCGAAGGCGAACTGGTGGTGATCTGATGCTGAACAACGTCAACGCAATCGGTCCGGAGCAGCCGGACCCGGCCACGGGCGAAGACAAGGTCGCCCCCGCCCTGGACAAGGCTTACGTTGCCAAAGCGACAAAAGCCGCCATCGAATTCGAGAGCTTTTTCATCTCGCACATGCTGCACCAGATGCGCGAAAGCACGCGCGCCATCGCGCCGGACGACAGCCCGACCAAGGACCGTGTCAACCAGGACATGACCGATATGGTGGATAACATGCTCGCCGGGAACATGGCGCAGCAGCGTGCCTTCGGCGTCGCCGACGCGATTCTTCGGCAGATCTTGCCGGCGCCGCTTAATAAAACGAGCTGAACGGTCGCCTGTCATTACTGAACACGCACAAGAAGGCTTCGCACCATGAGCATCCTGAACAACGCCCTGTCCGGCGCGGTCGCTTCGCAACTGGCCCTGTCGGCCAGCAGCCAGAACATCGCCAACCTGCAGACCAAGGGTTATACCCGCCAATCGGCCCTGCTGAACGCGGTCGCGCCCGCGGCCGGGTCGAGCCAGGCCGGCAACGGCGTGCGCGTGACCGCGCTGATGCGCTTCTCCGACAGCTACAAGACCCAGCAGATGTGGCGCAGCGCGTCCGACCTGGGCGCGCACTCGCAGACCCAGCCCTACCTGACGCAGCTGGAACAGGTGATGGGCGACGACGACGCCAGCCTGTCGAGCGGCGTCGACGGCTTCTTCGCGGCATTGAACTCGGTGGCCGGCGTCGACCCGACGTCGACCCCGCTGCGCCAGCAGGTGGTGACCGCCGCCGGCCTGCTCGCCCAGCGCTTCAACAGCATGAACAACGTCTACAACGCCCAGCTGCAATCGGTGCGCCAGCAGCGCAGCGCGCTGGTCGACTCGGCCAACACGACGATCGCCTCGATCGCGTCGCTGAACGCCCAGATCGCGAACGCCAATGCCACCGGCAGCAATGCGTCGGCCCTGATCGACGCGCGCGACCAGGCCATCGACAGCCTGGCGAGCCAGATGGGCCTGGAAGTCAGCGACCAGCCGGACGGCACCCGCAACGTCTCGCTCAAGACCGGCCAGTCGCTGGTGCTGGGCGGCATCGCGGGCAAGCTGGCCGTCAGCGGCGGCGCCGCGCAGACCTTCAGCCTGACGTTTGCCGGCACGTCGTTCGACCTCGACACGACCAAGGCCGGCGGCCAGCTGGGCGGCCTGTCGACGTATGAACGGGACACGCTGCTGCCGCTGCAACAGGGCGTGGCCGACATGGCCCAGCAGATCGCGCAAAAAGTCAACGACCAGCTCGCGGCCGGCTATGCGATGGACGGCAGCAAGGGCAAGCCGCTGTTCGTCTACAACCCGGGCAGCACGTCGAACATGCTGCAGGTGGCGGACGGCTACCAGACCTCGGACCTCGCGTTCTCCGGCGACGGTACCCCCGGCGACACCGGCAACCTGCAACAGCTGGTCGCCATCAAGAGCCAGACGATCACGATGGCCAAGATCGGCAATGTGATGATCAGCGACGCCGACACCCAGCTCGTCGGCCGCCTCGCCGTCGACAGCCAGCAGAACAAGGGCGCCCTCGCGACCGCGCAGACGATGCGCGACCAGTCCGTCGCGGACTGGCAGTCGACCAGCGGCGTCAACCAGGACGAGGAAGCCGTGCACCTCGTCGAATACCAGAACATGTACCAGGCCAACATGAAGGTGATGTCCGTCGCGAACGCGCTGTTCGACGCCACCTTGCAGATGATGGGTTAAGGGAGAGAAGCATGCGTATCGCCACCAGTCAATACCAGGCGATGATGACTCAGTCGCTCGAGATGAACCAGGAGCGCATCACCTATGTGACACAGCAGATGGCCAACGGCAACCGCATCCAGCTGCCGTCGGACGATCCCGTCGACAGCGTGCGCCTGTCGCGCCTGAAGCGCGAAGAAGCCACCATCAAGCAGTACCGCAGCAACATCGCGGCCGTGCAGGAACGCCTGACCAAGAACGAAGGCTCGCTGCAGAACATGGTCAACGACATGAATTCCGGCCGCGACCTGATCGTGTGGGCGTCGAACGGTTCCAACACGCCGGCGGACCTGAACGCCATGGTCACGTCGCTGACCTCGCTGCGCGACAGCCTGATGTACAACGCGAACACGATCGACCAGGAAGGCCGCCACGTGTTCTCCGGCACCATGACGGATTCGCCGGCCATCGCCTACGATGCCGGCGCCCCGCTCGGCGCGCGCTACACCTATGTCGGCAACACGAACGACCAGCTGGTCGTGGTGGGCAACGGCATCACCCAGGTGGGCAACCAGAACGTGAGCGGCCTGGAAAAGCTGCTGAACCAGCTCGACAAGTCGATCGCCATGCTGTCGGACAAGAACGTCGACGCGAACGACCCGGCCGTACGCGGCGCGCTGAAGGCCAACCTGGACGGCTTCGACGCCGCCATGGACCTCATCGGCGGCAAGATCGCCGTCATGGGCGGCCAGCAGAACATCCTCAAGACGATCGACGCCAACCACGAGAACGTCAGCCTGTCGAACCAGACGGCCATCCTCGACATCGGCCAGCTCGACGTCGGCACCGCCGCCATCGATCTGAACGGCTACCAGACGGCACTCCAGGCCAGCTACAAGGCCTACAGCAAGATCGGCACCCTGTCCCTGTTCTCGGTGCTCTGACGGCCATGGATACCACATTGCGACCCACGACCGCCGGCGGAACCGGCGGCACACTCGGCACCCGGGCCAACGCATCGTCCCGCCTCGTTCCGACCCGCGCCACGGAAGCGGCGTCCGACACCGCGGCGAACAATGCCGCGGCATCCCCGGCGGCGGCACCGCTGCGCAGCAACGGCAGCGGGGCGAGGCTCAGCAGCGGCCTGCAGGACCAGGTGGCGCGCGCCCAGCAGGCGCTCGACTACCTCGACCGCGTGGCGTCCCAGCTCGAGACGCTCAAGAGCGACCTGACGGCCAAGCTGGCCGGCACCCGCAACGGTGCGTCGCGCCCGCAGCTCGAGGCGCAGGTGCGCCAGCTGGCCCAGACGCTGGCGTCGCGCAGGAAGACCGGCGGCGGCAGCGTCGACAACAATCTGAATTATTCGACGAAGCCGGCTACGCAGCGCTTCCGCATCCGCGGCCTCGACATCGCCAGCCTCAAGCAGAGCGCGCCGCAGAACGTCTCGTTCTCGGTCGGCAGCGCCGGCGGCCCGCAGATGTCCGTCAACATCGAGCCGGACCAGTCGAACCAGGAAGTCGCCCGCGCCCTCGACCGCGCCCTCGCCCCGATGGGCGTGCACGCGAGCCTGGACGAGAACGGCGAAGTCGTGTTCTCGACGCCGGAATCGAACTGGTCGTCCGTCAAGGACAGCATCGCCGTGAGCGGCCGCGGCCGCGTGACCACCGAAGAACTGCCGGCGAATCTGGCACCCCAGCTGTGGAACGTGAGCGCGGAGACCGGCAATGCCGACGCGCTGCGCCAGAGCCTGCGCGAAGTCGTCCAGGCCCTGGAGCGGGTGCACAAGTCGCAAGCCGCGGCCAGCAACGCCCTGGCGGCCGCCACCGTCGAGGTGGCCCAGGCCGAGACGCCGCCGCCGGACGTGATGCTCGCGTCCGACGACTTCGGCAAGGCCGCCGCCAGCACGGACTACGAGTCGCTGGTGGCCCTGACGTCGGCGCTCGTCGGCGTGAGCCGGGATCGGGTGCTGGCGCTGCTCGGCCTGCGCTAATCCCCGTCGTCCCCGCCAACCACCGTCGCCCCCGCGCAGGCGGGGGCCCAATTTTGCAGGCGTTTCGATACGCTTGGAACTTGGGTCCCCGCCTCCGCGGGGACGACGTTTATGGGTCAACGACCCAGCGGCTTCACACTGATCGTCGTCCCCCGCAAATCGATGTCGTGGATCTCGATGCTGCCGAACGTCGGCCCCGGCTGGCTGCCCACACGGATGTTGCGGAAGCTGATCTCGCCGATCGTGCTGGGCAGGCGCAACGTGATCGAACCATCCTTGTTCACGGTCGCGTGGGAGTTGGCCGGGTCGTAGCTGACGTCGCGCACCGTCGTGTCGGCCGTCAGCAGCAGCGCGAGCGGATTGAACACCGTCGCCAGTTCGCCCAGCACGCGCACGCCGTCGTTCGGCAGCGCGTGCTGCACGGCCGTCTGCAGGCCCTGCTGGCCGCCCTGCGCCGCCAGCGCGATCAGGCGCAGTTCGGCCTGGCGGGCCTGGTCGCGCAGCGCATCATCGTTACGGCCCTGGGCCGACACGGCGCCCAGCTCCTCGTCCGACAGCGCGCGCATCCCGCGGCCGAACTCACGTCCGCTTTCGCCCAGGCGTGTCGAGACGGCCGCCGCCGGCGCCGCAGCCACCGCCGCGTAGGCGTGCAGGGGTCCGAGCAATGCGGTCGCCAGCGCCGCCGCCATGCGCAGGCTGCGCTGGCGCCGCACGGCGCCACGCACCTGGGCCTGCGTGATCAGCTTCATGTCGGCCAGGATCTCGCCCAGCCGGCGCCCGCTCTGCTCCTGCGCGCGGATTGCCGCGTCCAGCTGTTCCTGCGAGATCAGCTTCTTCTCGATCAGGATCTGGCCCAGCCGGGACCTGTTGGTACTGC
>CBIHRX010000251.1:0-9846 GCA_966212555.1 uncultured Massilia sp. | reverse complement strand
CTCGTCACGAACCTGGGCCGCGAGGTCGACATGGTCAAGTCCTACCTCGACCTGCTCAAGATGCGCATGGAGGAACGCCTGACCGTCGAGCTGAACGTGCCGGACGGCCTGCGCAGCGCGGCGTTTCCCCCGATGATGCTGCAATCGATGGTCGAGAACGCGATCAAGCACGGCCTCGAATGCAAGCCCGAGGGCGGCCACCTGGCCGTCAGGGCGGAAGTGGTCGACAGCAAGCTGCGCGTGACCGTCGCGGACGACGGCGTCGGCTTCGGCGTCATGCCCAGCAAGGGCACGGGCCTGGGGCTGTCGAACATCCGCGAACGGCTGAAACTGCTGCATGGCGAGGCGGGCCAGCTGCACATCGCGGCCAACAGCCCGAGCGGCGTGATCGCGACTATCGAAGTGCCTTATCAACTCGCGCCGAAGTAAGCATTCCGGGTATTGATTGTCCCGACAATTCGTTGAATAATCGACACTCCTTCACTGCCCAGCCCCGACCATGCCTACCGCTATCATTGCCGACGACGAAAGACTGATGCGCGACCTGCTGCGCACCCGACTGTCCCAGGTGTGGCCGGACCTCGAGATCATCGGCGAAGCGAAGAACGGCGACGAGGCCGTGCAGCTCGTCGACGAGCTGAAGCCCGACCTGACCTTCCTCGACATCCGGATGCCGGGCAAGACGGGCATGGAAGCGGCGCGCGACATCGGCGACGCGAGCCAGGTCGTGTTCGTTACCGCATACGATCAATACGCCGTGGAAGCGTTCGAACGGGGCGCCATCGACTACGTGCTGAAACCGCCCGAGCCCGAGCGCCTCAAGATCACCGTCGAGCGCCTGAAGGAACGCCTGGCGACGCCCGCGCAGGCGGCCACGGCGTCTGTCAACGTCAGCGACACGGTGACGGCGATGCTGTCCCAGCTGGCCGAAAAGATCGCCGCGCCGAAGCCGAAATACCTGCAATGGATCCAGGCCAGTATCGGCCAGGACCTGCGCATGATCCCGGTCGAGGAAATCCTGTTCTTCCGTTCCGACGAAAAATATACCTGCGTTCAGACCGAGAAGTTCGAGGCGCTGATCCGCAAGCCGGTACGCGACCTTGCCGACGAGCTCGACCCGTCGCTGTTCTGGCAGATCCACCGCGCCACGCTCGTGAACGTGAACGCCATCGAAGGCGTGACGCGCGACATCCGTGGCCGTCACTTGGTGCTGATCAAGGGCCGACCGGAAAAACTCGAAGTCAGCCGCAGCTTCCTCCACCTCTTCAAGCAGATGTAAGTCAAGCCAGCAGTTTGCACGGCGGGTAAGGTAGATGCCGGACCCGCACAGCGGGTTGTTTTCTATCAAGCAAGTTCGATGAAACGACCGCGCCGCCCACGCGTTCCCGGCAGGTCCGCAACCTGGCTTCTGGCCGGGTTCGCGGCCGGCTATTGGCTGGGCCGGCGCTTCCGAGAGGAGCTTGAGATCGTGCAGGCCAGCCGCCAGATCGTCAACCACGTCAGCGAAGCCATCATTTCCGCCGACCAGTCGAACACCATCGTCATGGCCAACCCGGCCGCGGCCGCCCTGTTCGGCACGAGCGTCGAGCAAATGGTCGGAAGTCCGCTGGGACGCTATATCGAGTCCCCGGACGGCGACGAACCCCTGGACGTGTTCCGCCCCGGCAGCGGCCGCGCCGGGCGCCGCGCCACCGACTACACCGTGACGGGCCTGCGCGGCGAGGGCGAACGCTTCCCCATCGAAGGTTCCATCTCGCGTACCGATGACGGCGCGCCGTTCTACACCGTCGTCAGGCGCGACGTCAGCGACCGCCGCCGCGTGCAGGAAAAACTCACACGCTCGCACGACCAGTTGCGCCAGCTGTCCGCCGCGCTGCAGACGATCCGCGAGGAAGAGCGCACCCACATCGCGCGCGAACTGCACGACGACCTCGGCCAGCTGCTCGCGTCGCTTCGCATGGACCTCACGCTGCTGCAGCACGCCGACGGCACGCCCAGCGAAAGCCTGCGCCTGATGCGCGGCATGGAAGAGAACTTGCTCACGGCCATCATGTCGCTGCGCCGCATCGCCACCAATCTCCGTCCGCGTGCGCTCGACGAAGGCGGCCTGTATTTTGCGCTGCAGGGCCTGCGCGACGATTTCATCGAACGCTACGCCATCCCGACGACCCTGCTCGCCGACGAAGCCGAACTGCGCCTCGACGACACGGCCAGCACGGCCATCTTCCGCATCGTGCAGGAAGCGCTGACGAACATCGCCCGCCATGCGCAAGCCACGCGCGTCATGATGAACCTGTTCCGTCTGAACAGCGACCTGCTCATCACGATCCGCGACGATGGCCGCGGGATCCGTCCGGAAGACATGGAAAAGGCGGAATCCCTCGGCCTGATCGGCATGCGCGAACGGGTCTGGGCGATGAAGGGCGAGATCACGATCGGCGCCGACGAACCGCACGGCACCCGGATCGACATCGTGCTGCCGCTGCACGACCACCTCGTGTAATCCTGCCGTCACACGTTGATGACAACGCAAATGTGGTGATTACACAACATTTCGCTGTGTCATCAAATCGACATATCGCTTCGATAAGATGCCTGCCAATCAAGCAATAGACCACGTCGCTTGAATCGTCCGACATCTTATTGGAGAAACCTGAATGCAAGTCAAACGCCTGGCCGCCGCACTGGTCGCCGCCGCTCCCCTGTTCGCCGCCGCCCAGACCAACGTGACCCTGTATGGCGTCGTCGACGCCGCCATCGAGTCCGGCGACGCCGGCAATCCGGATGGCCGCCACACCAACGTCCAGTCGGGCAACCAGTCGGGCAGCCGCTTCGGCTTCCGCGGTTCGGAAGACCTGGGCAACGGCCTGAAGGCCATCTTCAACCTGGAAGCGGGCGTTGCCGTCGACACCGGCGCGCAGGATTCCTCCGGCCTGTTCCAGCGCCGCGCCGTCGTGGGCCTGGAAGGCGCCTTCGGTACCGTGACCTTGGGCCGCGAATACTCGCCGATCGCCATCGTCGCCGCCGCCTCGGACGAATTCGGCCAGGGCTTCTACGGCACCAACCTGTCGGCCTTCGGTTCGGGCAAGGTGACCCGCCGCCTGGCCAATTCGGTCAACTACAAGAGCGCGTCGTTCAACGGCTTCGACCTGCTGGCCACCTACTCGGCCGGCGAAAAGACGACCGGCCCGTCGGGCGACCTGAAGGGCATCGGCGCCGAATACAAGATGGCCGGCCTGTACCTGGGCGCCGCCTACCACACGCTGAAGCGCGTCGCGTCGGGCAACGACAAGGAATACGGCGCGGGTGCCGCCTACACGTTCGCCGACGTCGGCGGCCTGGAGATCAAGGCCAACTACCTGTCGGCCGATCCGGACGGCGCGAACAACAAGTTCAAGCAGTACAACCTGGGCGCCGGCTACCCGTTCGGCGCGAACAAGGTCTATGTCAACCTGCAGCAGAACAAGCTGGAAAACGGCGCCAAGGGCAATGCCTGGGCACTGGCCTACAGCTACTCGCTGTCGAAGCGCACGAACCTGTACGCGTCGTACGCCAACCTGAACAACAACGGCCTGGCCACCTTCGGCCTGAACTCGGGTTCGAACAACCTGACCCCGGCCGCGACGTCGCTGGGCGGCGATCCGTCGGTGTTCACGGTCGGCATGCGTCACACGTTCTGAGCATTTCGCGGCTGGTCATGGTGGGCACGGGGTGCCCACCCTACGACAGCCGTAGGGTGGGCACCCCGTGCCCACCTTTTCTCATTTGAGCCGGCAGGTCAGCATCCAGTAATAAGTCAACCGCTCGATGCGGATCTCGCGCACCTCGCCGCCCAGCCGCTTGCGCAGCGCGCTGTCGGCCGGATAATTCTTCGGCAACTCGAACCGCTCGCCATCCGGCGCGGCGACGATTTCATACGTATTGCCCTGCGCATCGGTGCGCGCGATCGTCGTGCTGCTGCCCTCGACATAGGCGTCGTCCAGCAGGATCAGCGTGACGTCGTGGCCGAGGCGCGCGCGCAGCTGGGCCAGCAGCGCGTCCTGCTCGTCGCGCTTCAGGTGCGACCACCAGAAGCCGATGAACACGCAGGAAAACGTGCCCAGGTCCTCCGGGAGATCGAGGCCATCCACCTTGCGGAACGCGACCTTGCCCCCTGGGAAGCGGCGAGTTGCAGCGCGCGCGATCATCTCGTCGAGGATGTCGGTCGCGAGGACCTTGTCGGCCGTCGCGGCGATCACTTCCGTCCAGTAGCCCGTGCCGCAGGCCAGTTCCAGCACGGTCTGTCCGCGCACCAGTTGCGCGATGCGTTCGCGCACTTTCGCCAAGTCGTTGGCGCGTTCGGCGCGGGACAGCGCGGCATCGGCGGCCTGCGTGCTGCTCGCGTAGTAGCGCGCGACGGGGTCATTCTGTCGATTCATGGTATTAAAGCTCGTAATTTTCACTGGTGCCGCGCATGGCCGACTCGACCATCTTGCGGTTGAGCGTCGGGGCCAGCAGCTCGATGAACGTATAAATATAGCTGCGCAGGTAGGCGCCCTGCTTCACGGCCACGCGCGAGACGTTCATGCCGAACAAATGGCCGACGGAAATAGCGCGCAGGTTGCGGTCGCGTTCCTGGTCGAAGGCCATGCCGGCGATGATGCCGATGCCCATGCCCAGCTCCACGTACGTCTTGATGACGTCGGCGTCGATCGCTTCCAGCAGGACGTCCGGCTTGAGGTTGCGCAGTTCGAACGCATGGTCGATCTTGCTGCGGCCCGCGAACGCGGCGTCGTACGTGATCAACGGGTAGCCGGCGATCTCTTCCAGCGAGATCGCCTTCGACTTCGTCAGCGCGTGCTCGTGCGGCACGACGAGGACGTGTTCCCACTGATAACACGGCAAGGTGATCAGGCCGTCGACGGCCGCGATCGATTCCGTCGCGATGGCGAGATCCGCCTGGTCGTTCTTGACCATGTCGGCGATCTGGCGGGGATTGCCTTGCAATAAAGACAACCTGACTTTCGGGAAGCGCTGCATGAACGCCTGCACGACCTTGGGCAGCATGTAGCGCGCCTGCGTGTGCGTGGTGGCGATGGTGAAGCTGCCGCTGTCCTGGGCGGCATATTCCTTGCCGATCCGCTTGAGGCTGTCGATCTCCTGCATGATCAGCTCGACCGAATGCAGGACGAGCCGGCCCGGCTCCGTCAGGCCACGAATGCGCTTGCCGTGGCGGGTGAAAATGTCGACCCCGAGCTCTTCCTCCAGTTCGATGATGGCTTTCGACACCCCGGGTTGTGAAGTGAACAACGCCTTGGCGGCGTCGGTCAGGTTGAAGTTCTGGCGGACCGCTTCGCGCACGAAACGTAGTTGGTGTAGGTTCATTGCCCTTATCTTGTCAATCCGATCCCGCATTTTACAAGGATGCTTATACCGCAGGCTCATATAAGCAAATAAATTCTCCGTCGTTTGGAATATAGCTGGATTTTATTAATATTCGGCTTAGTTTGGGTCAGGATTGGCCCGCACCCTACAGGATCTTGCCCATGTACCGTTACGACCAATACGACCATCTCATCGTACGTGAACGCATCGCCCAGTACCGCGACCAGGTACGGCGCCGTCTCGCCGACGAGCTGACCGAAGAAGAATTCCTGCCGCTGCGCTTGCAGAACGGCCTGTACATGCAGCGCCATGCGTACATGCTGCGCATCGCCGTCCCGTACGGCCTGCTGTCGACGGCGCAGATGCGCATGTTCGCCCACATCGCCCGCAAGTACGACCGCGGCTATGGCCACTTCACGACGCGCCAGAACATCCAGTTCAACTGGATCGAGCTGGAACAGACCCCGGACATCCTGAGCGACCTGGCCTCGGTCGAGATGCACGCGATCCAGACGTCGGGCAATTGCATCCGTAACACGACGACGGACGAGTATGCCGGCGTCGCGGCCGACGAGATCGTCGATCCGCGCCCATATGCAGAGATTATCCGCCAGTGGAGCACGTTCCACCCGGAATTCATCGCCCTGCCCCGCAAGTTCAAGATCGCGATCAATGGCGCCGTGGAAGACCGCGCCGCGATCGCCGTCCACGACATCGGCCTGACGGCCGTCCGCAATGACGCGGGTGAAGTCGGCTTCAAGTTCATGGTGGGGGGTGGTCTCGGCCGTACCCCGATCATCGGCAGCGTGATCAACGACTTCGTGCCCTGGCAACACCTGCTGACGTACACGGAAGCGGTCATGCGCGTGTACAACCAGTTCGGCCGCCGCGACAACAAGTACAAGGCCCGCATCAAGATCCTCGTGAAAGCCGTGGGCGCCGAAGAATTCGCGCGCATGGTCGAGGCGGAATTCGCCGACCTGAAGGACGGTCCGGAAACGCTGACCCGCGAGGAAGTCGAACGCGTGGCGCAATGGTTCAATCCGAAGCCCTATCTCACCTTGCCGGCCATCGATCCGCGCGCGGACCACGCCGGCGACAAGGCGTTCGCCAACTGGCTGCAGCGCAACGTCAAGCCGCACAAGGTGCCGGGCTATGCGTCCGTCGTGCTGTCGCTCAAGAAGACCGGCGTGCCGCCGGGCGACGCGACGGCCGAGCAGATGGATTTCGTGGCCGACCTGGCCGACAAGTACAGCTTCAACGAACTGCGCGTGACGCACGAGCAGAACCTCGTGCTGGCCGACGTCGAGCAGTCGAAACTGTTCGAAGTGTGGCAACAGGCGAAGGCGCGCGGCCTCGCGACGCCGAACATCGGCCTGCTGACCGACATGATCTCGTGCCCGGGCGGCGACTACTGCTCGCTGGCGAACGCGAAATCGATCCCGATCGCGGCCGCCATCGCCGAGCGTTTCGACAACCTGGACTTCCAGCACGACATCGGCGACATCGAACTGAACATCTCGGGCTGCATCAACGCCTGCGGCCACCACCACGTGGGCCACATCGGCGTGCTGGGCGTGGACAAGGACGGTTCCGAGTGGTACCAGGTGTCGATCGGCGGCGCCCAGGGCAACGAATCGGCCATCGGCAAGATCATCGGCCCGTCGTTCTCCGCACCGCAGATGCCGGAGGTCGTCGGCCGCCTGCTCGAGGTGTACGTGAAGAACCGCGTCGACGGCGAACGCTTCGTCGACGTGGCGCAGCGCCTCGGTGTCGCGCCGTTCAAGGAACATGTGTATGCCACGCCGATCCCGGCCGGCGAACTGGTTGGGGAAGACCAATATGCCTAATTTCGAATTGCACTCGCACAAGCAGATCATCAAGCACCGCGAAGTGGTCGACGACGACTGGAGCGTCCTGAAACTCGTCGAAGACGGCACGCCGGAAACGGTGGACGTCCCGGCCGGCAAGATCATCGTGCCGCTGAAAGTCTGGCTGGCGCAGCGCGAGCAACTGCTGGGCCGCGCGGCCCGCAAGGAACTCGGTGTGTGGTTCGCCTCGGACGAGCTGGCCAACACGGTCAAGGACGACCTGGATAAGTTCGCCGTCGTCGCCGTCGACTTCCCGAAGTTCTCCGACGGCCGCGGCTATTCGATCGCCTACAACCTGCGCAAGCGCCTGGGTTACCAGGGCGAGCTGCGCGCCATCGGCGACGTGCTGCGCGACCAGCTGTTCCAGATGTATCGCTGCGGCTTCAACGCCTACGCGACGCGCCAGGACCGCAGCATCCATGACGCGCTGAAAGGCCTGACGGTGTTCTCGGAAACCTACCAGGCCTCCGTCGACAACGAACTGCCGCTGTTCCGCCGCCACCAGCGCGGCGCGCTGCCCGAGCACAGCGACATCGGCGCCGGCATCTGACGAGCACACAAGGAAACCCATGAGCGACCTGAACGCGCGGGTGAATGAAACCCGCGGCATCCTGGAGCGCATTGCGCGCGATTTTTCGCCTGCCGTGTTCGCTTCCAGCCTGGCGGCCGAGGACATGGTCCTGACCGACCTGATCTTGAAGGCCAGCCTGCCGATCACCATCTTCTCGCTGGAGACCGGCCGCCTGCACAAGGAAACCCTGGCCATGATCGACAAGGTCAAGGCCCATTACGGCTACGACATCGTCGTGATGCGTCCGAAGCAGGAACTGGTCGACGAGTACGTGACGAAGAACGGCCTGAACGCGTTCTACGACAGCGTCGAGATGCGCAAGGGCTGCTGCTACGTGCGCAAGGTCGAGCCGCTGGGCCGCGCCCTCGCCGGCAACAAGGCATGGATCACGGGCCAGCGCCGTTCGCAATCGACCACGCGCACTGACCTGCCCGTGCAGGAAGATGATACGGCGCACGGCCTGGCCAAGTTCAATCCGCTGGCCGACTGGAGCGAAGAAGACGTGTGGGAATACATCCGCGGCAACAACGTGCCGTACAACGACCTGCACGACCGCGGCTACCCGTCGATCGGCTGCGAACCCTGCACCCGCGCGATCCAGCCGGGCGAAGACGTGCGCGCCGGCCGCTGGTGGTGGGAAAACGCCGACTCCAAGGAATGCGGCCTGCACCTCGTGGACGGCAAGCTCATTCGAATCAAATCCGTAGCCCCGGCCTAATGGCCATCGAAGACATTACAGGCTCAGCAAAATGACGACTTTTAGTGACACCCCGCTCGCCCTCGGCGACGTGAATGCGCGCCACCTGGACGCACTCGAATCCGAAGCCATCCACATCCTGCGCGAGGTCGCCGCGGAATGCTCGAACCCCGCGCTCCTGTTCTCGGGCGGCAAGGACTCCGTCGTGCTGCTGCGCCTGGCCGAGAAGGCGTTCCGTCCGGGTAAATTCCCGTTCCCCCTCGTGCACATCGACACGGGCCACAACTTCGACGAAGTGATCCAGTTCCGCGACGCGCGCGTGGCCGAGCTGGGCGAGCGCCTGATCGTCGGTTCCGTCGAGGACTCGATCAAGAAGGGCACCGTGCGCCTGCGCAACCCGCAGACGGATTCGCGCAACGCGGCCCAGGCCGTCACGCTGCTGGAGACGATCGCCGAATACGGCTTCGACGCCTGCATCGGCGGCGCCCGCCGCGACGAAGAAAAAGCCCGCGCGAAAGAGCGCATCTTCTCGTTCCGCGACGAATTCGGCCAGTGGGACCCGAAAGCCCAGCGTCCGGAACTGTGGGACTTGTATAACACCCGCGTGCACCCGGGCGAGAACATGCGCGTGTTCCCGATCTCGAACTGGACCGAGCTCGACGTCTGGCAATACATCGCCCGCGAAAAGCTGGCCCTGCCGCCGATCTATTTCGCGCACGAGCGCCAGGTGATCCCGCGTAACGGCCTGCTCGTGCCGCTGACGCCGCTGACCCCGGCCCGCGACGGCGAGGAAGTCGAGACCCGCGTCGTCCGTTTCCGGACCGTGGGCGACATCTCGTGCACGTGCCCGGTCGCATCGGATGCGTCGACCGTCGACGCCATCATCGCCGAGACGGCGATCACCCAGATCACCGAGCGCGGCGCGACCCGCATGGACGACCAGACGTCGGAAGCCTCGATGGAAAAGCGCAAGAAACAAGGATATTTCTGATGAACGCCCTGAACGAAAACCTGAACCACGATAACGACCAGAGCGGCCAGGCCGGTCTGCTGCGCTTCATCACCGCCGGCTCCGTCGACGACGGCAAGAGCACCTTGATCGGCCGCCTGCTGTTCGACAGCAAGGGCATCTTCGCCGACCAGCTGGCCGCCGTGTCGCGCTCCAAGCACAAGCGCACCGTGGGCGACACGATCGACCTGTCGCTGCTGACGGACGGTCTGGAAGCCGAACGCGAACAAGGCATCACGATCGACGTCGCCTACCGCTACTTCGCCACGCCGAAGCGCAAGTTCATCATCGCCGACACCCCGGGCCACGAGCAGTACACCCGCAACATGGTGAC
>CBIHRX010000250.1:0-9900 GCA_966212555.1 uncultured Massilia sp. | reverse complement strand
CGGGTCGTCGACGCGGCCCGCAGGTTCGTGGGCGGCGGCCGCGGCGGGCGAGCCCGGCCCCAGCGACGTCTGGACCCAGGCGGGCACCTTGCGGCCGCGCCGGCGCGCGCGCCGCGCGACGAGGCCGGCCGCCACGAGCAGGCGCGGATCGGACGTGTTGGTGCAACTGGTGATCGCGGCGACGACGACGGGATGGCGCGGCATGGCGGTGGGGCCCGGGGCGGGGCGGAACGCCAGGTCCGCCAGCACGCGTGCCGTGTCGGTATGCGCCAGCAGGTCCTGCGGCCGCCTGGGGCCCGCCACGTGGAGCGTCACCTGGTCCAGGTCGATCTCGATCGTCCGCGTGTAGACCGGGTGCGCGGCGGGATCGAACCAGAGACCGTTGCGGCGCGCATAGGCTTCCACCAGGGCGAGGTGCGCGGCCGGGCGCCCGGTCTGCGCCAGGTAGTCGAGGGTGTGTCCATCGATCGGGAAGTAGCCCGTCGTGGCGCCGTATTCGGGGGCCATGTTGGCGACGACGGCGCGCTCCCCCGCGCCCAGCGTGGCGACGCCCGGGCCGAAGAATTCGACGAAGTCGCCCGCCACGCCGATCTGGCGCAGGCGCTGCGTGACGGCCAGCGCGAGATCGGTGGCGACGGCGCCCGCGCGCAGGCGTCCGGTCAGGCGCACGCCGGTCACGTCCGGCACGCGCAGCATGGTCGGCATCCCGAACATGACCGTCTGCGCTTCCAGCCCGCCGACGCCCCAGCCCAGCACGCCGATCCCGTTGACCATCGGCGTGTGGCTGTCCGTGCCGATCATCATGTCCGGCACGGCCCACGTCTCGCCGTCGCGCTCCTCCGTCGCGACCACGGTCGCCAGCTGTTCCAGGTTAATGGTGTGCATGATGCCCGTGCCGGGCGGATGGATGCGCACGCCCCGCATGACCTTCGACGCCCAGCGCAGGAAGGCATAGCGTTCCTGGTTGCGGCGCATCTCCACCTGCAGGTTGCGTTCGGCGGCGTCGCGCTGCGCAAAGAATTCCACGGCCAGCGAGTGGTCGACCGAGATGTCGACGGGGAGGCCGGGGTTGAGCAGGGCGGGGTCCCTGCCCGCTTCGGCCAGCGCGTCGCGCATGCCCGCGATGTCGACCAGTGCGGGCGTGCTCGTCGTGTCGTGCATCAGCACGCGGCCCGGCTGGAAGGGGATTTCCGCCTCGCTCGTACCGTGCTCGAGCCAGCCGAAGATGGCATCGATGCCGGCCTGGCGCTCGTCGCCCGCCGTGTTGCGCATGAGGTTTTCCAGCAGCAGGCGCAGGACGATGGGAAGCGATTGCAGCCGGGTGCCGAACGTGGCGGGCAGGTCGACCATGCGGTAGCGCCGGCCGGCATGGTCGAGCAGGGCGGGCGTGTGCGAAGAATTTTTCATATCGCATTCTTGCACATTATCGAAAAAAAATACAATACGGCGGATCGCGGTAACGTGTGTAAACCCAGACTCGCAACGGAGCATTGAAAATATGCTGCCGTAGGCTATTGCATAATTTTCGTAAAAAATACAATATAACAAAAGAAAGCCGATTCCAAGGAGACACCATGATTCCCTCGACACTCCCTCCCGTCGACCTGCACGAGGACACGCGCCAGCGGCGCAGGGTATTGCAATCCATCCTGGCGAGCGTCGGGATCGGCGTGCTGGGCCGGGCCGCCCGCGCATCCGCTGCGGCGCCCGACCCGGTTTCCCATCCCACGATTTCCCAAGGAGGTTCGATGTTTGCCTATGTAGGTTCGCGCACGACGCGCGAACGCAATGCCCGCGGCGACGGTATCAGCGTGTACCGGGTCGGCCAGGACACTGCCCGTCTCGAGTTGGTCCAGGTCGTGCGCGACCTGGTCAATCCCTCCTTCCTCGCGCTGGACAGGGCGGGGCGGCACCTGTACACGGTGCATGGCGACATGAGCGACATCAGCGCCTTCCGCATCGACGCCGGCACCGGCAAGCTGGAATTCCTGAACCGCCAGGGCACGGGCGGCAAGAATCCGGTGCACCTGGCGCTCGACCCGAGCGGACGGTACGTCGTGGTCTCGAACCACCTCGGGTCCAGTCTCGCGGTGCTGCCGGTCCGGTCCGACGGCAGCCTGGGCGAACTCGAGCAGCTCGTCACGCTCGACGGGCCGCTCGGCCCGCATCGCGTCGAGCAGAAGCTCTCCAAGCCGCATTTCAATCCGTTCGACCCCAGCGGCGAGTTCGTTCTCGTGCCGGACAAGGGCCTCGACCGGACGTTCTCGTTCCGCTTCGCCGGCGGCAGGCTCGCGCCGGCGGATCCTCCCTTCACGGTGGCGCGCGAAGGCGCCGGTCCGCGCCACCTGGCGTTCGCGCCGCGCCTGGGCATGGCCTACGTGGTCAACGAGCTGGACTCCACGGTCACGGCGTATGCCTGGTCGGCCCGCACCGGTGGATTGACGCCGCGCCAGGTCCTGTCCACCCTGCCGGACACCTTCACGGGGAACAGCCGCGCCGCGGGCATCCAGGTCGATGCCGACGAGCGCTTCCTGTACGCGTCCAACCGCGGGCACGACAGCATCGCCGTGTTCCGGATCGACCCCGCCACCGGACTGCTGTCGTTCGCCGGGGCCGACGCGACGCAGGGCCGGACCCCGCGCTTCTTCACGCTCGCGCCGGGCGGCCGTTTCCTGTTCGCGCTGAACGAGGACAGCGACAGCATCGTCGCCTTCGCCGTCGACCGCGCCAGCGGGCGCCTGCGGCCGGCCGGCGATCCGGTCAAGGCGGGCAGTCCCGTGTGCATGGTGTTCCCGACACCGGCCCGAACCTGATCATTGACCAGACGGAGCCGCCTCATGTCCGACACCACCACCGCCGCGTTCATCGACGAGCGTGCGCTCGTGCACAAGATCACGTGGAGGATCATCCCCTTCGTGTTCATCCTGTACGTGATCTCTTACCTCGACCGCGCCAACATCGGCTACGCGGCCCTGCAGATGAACCGGGAGCTGGCGCTGTCCAGCGAAGCCTTCGGCCTGATCTCGGGGATCTTCTTCATCGGTTATTTCGCATTCGAAGTGCCCAGCAACATCGCGCTGAACCGCTTCGGCGCCCGCGTCTGGATCGCCCGGATCCTGCTCACCTGGGGCGCGATCTCGTTCGCCTGCGGCTTCGTGCAGGACGCCACCCAGCTCTACGTGCTGCGTTTCCTGCTGGGTGTCGCCGAAGCGGGCTTCTTCCCCGGGATCATCGTCTACCTGACCTACTGGTTCCGCCAGAAGGAACTGGCGACGACCGTGGCGCTGTTCACGGCGGCGATCCCGGTGTCGTACATCATCGGTGCCCCGCTCAGCACCTGGATCATGGACAACGTCGACTGGCTGGGCTGGAGCGGCTGGCGCTGGATGCTGATGCTGGAGGCGGCCCCCGCGGTCGTCGGCGGCATCGTGTGCCTGTTGTACCTGCCCGACCGCCCGCGGGACGCTGCTTGGCTGACGCCGGCCGAGAAGCGCTGGCTGCTGTCCGAGCAGGACAAGGACCGCGCCGCACGCCCGGCGGCAGCCCACCTGGGCCTGAAGCAGACGCTCGCCAATCCGCGCGTGCTGTACCTGTCGTGGATCTATTTCGTGTACCAGTGCGGCAGCCTCGGCACGGGGTACTGGATGCCGCAGATTATCAAGTCGTTTTCGTCCAGGCTGACGCACACCGAAGTCGGGCTGATCGCGATGATCCCGTACCTGTTCGCCACGATCGTCATGATCGCCTGGTCGCGCCGGTCCGACCGCCGCGCCGAGCGGCGCCTGCATGCCGCGCTCCCGCTCGGCGTGGCGGCGTGCGCGATGCTGGCGACGGGACTGGTCGCCGACCCGGTGCCGGCGATCGCGATGATCAGCCTGGCCCTGGCCGGACTGTATGCGTTCAAGTCGCCGTTCTGGGCGCTGCCGACGCTGTTCCTGTCGCGCGAATCCGCGTCGGTCTCGATCGCCGTCATCAATTCGATCGGCAACCTCGGCGGCTTCGTGGGACCGTTCTTCATCGGCTACGTCAAGGACGCCACGCACAGCGCGACGACCGGGCTGATGCTGCTGGCCGCCCTCGTGTGCGTGGCCTTCCTCATGACGCTCTTCATCCGCATCGACGAGCGGCGCAGGGCCGTCGCGGCCGCCCGCGCCGCCGCCCGCTAGGCCGTTGCCGGACGCGCCGACTTTTCCCGTGCCGCGTCGCGCAGGTGCAGGCGGATGAAGTCGGCGGCGGCGTCGCGGTGGCCGGCCAGCAGCAGGTCGATCAGGTCGAGGTGTTCGCGGCAGCGCCGCGCCCCGGCCTCGCGGTCGAACGATTTGCGGTACTCCATCAGGCGCCGCAGGCTGTTCAGCCGCTTCAGCGAGTCCACGATGAAGACGTTGCCGGAACACTCGGCGATCGTTTCGTGGAGCAGGGTATTGGCATCGAAGATGTCCGCCGCGGTGACGTCATGGATGCGCTCGAGCAGGTCGCGCTGCTGCTGCCGGCAACGCCGCAGGGCCGGCTCGTTGATCCGGAAGGTCGGTTCGAGGATGCCCGCCGCCTCGATCAGGATGCGGAACCGGTAGCCCTGGTCGTACGTGTCCGCCGACGTCAGCACGGGGCGGAAGCGCCAGCCATGGCCGGGCAGGCGTTCGATCCAGCCCTCCTGCGCCATGCGCCGCAGCACCGCCGCCAGCTGGGCGCGGGTGATGTCGTAGCGGCGCGCGAACTCGTTTTCGGTCACCCGCTCCGGCAGGTTGCCGGCCACCCGGTCCTCGGCAATGGCGAAATAGGCCTGCTCGACCGGGTCCGGCGGCGTGAAGTTGCGCTCCGGTTCGCCGGCGAGCAGGGCGCCCGCGTGCGCCACGGCGTGGCCGCCGTCCGCCTGTTCTTCCAGGATGCCCTCGCCGGCAAGACGCTGCAGGGCTTCGCGCACGGGGGACCGCGAGACCTGGAAGCGCTCCGAGAGTGCGCGCTCGGTCAATCGCGTCCCTGCGGGCAGGCGCTCGGCGCCGATGTATTGCTTGATCTGAAGGACGAGCGTGTCGGAAATTCGCCGGGGCATGCAAGGTCGCCTATGGTTTGGTTTTTGATTGAGCATAGTACCACGATGGTATTTTTGTCGTGGATAACTATGCCTAAAAAACCATTTGACTTGGTTTTTTGAGAAACTAAAATACCAAAACCCACCCATCAGAAAGAGTCTTCATGATTTCATCCATCAATCCCGCCACCGGCACCGTCGTTGCCGAATTCGATGAACATACCGACGCGCAGGTGGAACGCCTGCTCCAGGACGCCGTCGCGGCCCAGAAGCAGTGGGCCCGGCAGCCGATCGAGGCCAGGGCCGCGGTGTTGTCCGCCGTCGCCCGGGTGCTGCGGGCGCGCAAGGCCGGGTACGCGCACCTGATCACCACCGAAATGGGCAAGCCGCTGGCCGAAGCGGAGGCCGAGATCGAGAAATGCGCCTGGACCTGCGACCACTATGCCCAGCACGGCCCGGGCTACCTGGCGGACATGCCGGTCGCCAGCAATGCCGAGAGCTATGTCGTCCACGATCCGCTCGGCGTGGTGCTGGCGGTGATGCCGTGGAATTACCCGTTCTGGCAGTTCATCCGCTTCGCCGCCCCCGCGCTGGCGGCCGGCAATGGCGCCATCCTCAAGCATGCGAACAACGTGCCGCAGTGCGCGCTCGCGCTGCAGGATGCGCTGCTCGACGCGGGCGTGCCCGCCGGCCTGATGAGCACCGTGCTGATCGCGTCAAGCCGCGTGAAAGCGCTCATCGAGGACCCGCGCATCGCGGCCGTGACGCTGACGGGATCGACCGCCGTCGGCAAGCAGGTGGCCGCGCAGGCCGGCGGCGTGCTGAAGAAGCAGGTGCTGGAACTGGGCGGTTCGGACCCGTTCATCGTGCTGGCCGACGCGGACGTCGCGGCCGCCGCCCGGACCGCCGTCAAGGCGCGCTTCGGCAACTGCGGCCAGAGCTGCGTGTCGTCGAAGCGCTTCATCGTCGAGGACGCGGTGGCCGATGCCTTCGTCGCCGCGTTCGTCGCGCACACGGGCGAACTGGTGGTCGGCGATCCGCTCGATCCGCGCACGACGATCGGTCCGATGGCGCGGCCCGGCCTCGTGGCCGACCTGGACAGCCAGGTCCAGCGTTCGATCGCGGCCGGCGCGCGCCTGCTCGCCGGCGGCGCGGCGCGGCCGGGCCCCGGCTGCTACTACGAGCCCACGATCCTCGACGACGTGACGCCGGACATGGCGGCCGCGATCGAAGAAACGTTCGGGCCCGCCGCCGCGATCCTGCGCGTCAAGGATGCGGACGAGGCCATCGCCCTGGCCAACGCCACCGAGTTCGGCCTCGCCGCGGCGCTGTGGACCGGCGACCTCGCCCGGGCGCGCCGGCTCGTGCGCCATATCGAGGCGGGCGCCGTCTTCGTCAACGGCCAGGTCGTGTCGGACGCGCGCCTGCCGTTCGGCGGCATCAAGCAGTCCGGATACGGACGCGAGCTGGGCGCCGCCGGCGCGCGCGAATTCACCAACACCAAGACCGTGTGGATCGGTCCTGCCCGCTAACCGACTTCGAAAGAACCCCATGTATCCCATCAAGACTCCATCGGACGCCAGGCTGCTGCGTCCGGCCGCGCTGCCGAGCCACGACCGCGGCGGCGGTGCCCGTACCACGTCCCTCGTCTCGCCGGCGCTCGGCGCGACCACGTTCATCTCCGGTATCACCGAGTTCGATCCGGGCACGGCGATTCCCTTCCACAGCCACAACTGCGAGGAAAGCGTCGTCCTGCTGGAGGGCGACGCGGTGATGGACATCGACGGCCTCGAGTACCGCCTGCAGCCGCTCGACACCACGTTCATCCCGCCCAACGTCGTGCACCGCTTCCGCAACCTGTCGGACACGCTGCCGATGAAGATCCTGTGGACGTACGCGTCGCCCGACGCCACCCGCACCCTGCGCGACACGGGCGAGACGCGCCCCGTCGCGCTGGAACACGCGACCCGATAACCGACCTACTGGACATTACCATGCGCATTCTCGTACTCCCCGGCGACGGCATCGGCCCCGAAATCGTGATCAGTGCCGTCGAGGTGCTCGACGCCGCCAACCGCGCGTTCGACCTCGGCCTGGCCTTCGACCACGACGACATCGGCTTCGCCAGCCTGGCACAGCACGGCACCACCCTGCGCGACGACCTGCTCGAGCGCGCCCGTACCTACGACGGCATCCTGCTCGGCACGATTTCGCACGCGGACTATCCGAAGCCCGCGCAAGGCGGCATCAACGTCTCGGCCGCATTCCGCGGCAAGCTGGACCTGTACGCCAACGTGCGCCCGGCGCGGACCCGCAGCTTCCTCGAGTCGAACCTCAAGCCGGGCAAGACGATGGACCTCGTCATCATGCGCGAAGCCACCGAAGGGTTTTATCCGGACCGGAACATGCACCTGGGCTGGGGCGAGATGATGCCCACGCCCGACCTGGCCCTGTCGGTACGCAAGATCAGCCGCCATTGCAGCGAACGGATCGCGCGCCGCGCATTCGAGCTGGCGCGCAAGCGCCGCAGGCAGGTAACGGCGGTCCACAAGGCGAACAGCTTCCACATGACCGATGGCCTGTTTCTCGAAGCGGTCCGCCATGTCGCGCGCGACTTCCCGGAGGTGGCATTGAACGACTTGCTGGTCGACGCGTCGACCGCCCACCTGGTGCGCAACCCGGAGCGTTTCGACGTCATCGTGACCGAGAACTTCTACGGCGACATCCTGAGCGACCTGGCGAGCGAACTGTCCGGGAGCCTCGGCCTGGCCGGTTCGGTCATGGCGGGGGACCGCCAGTGCTGCGCCCAGGCACAGCACGGTTCGGCGCCCGACATCCAGGGCCAGGACAAGGCCAATCCGACCTCGATGATCCTGTCGGCCGGCATGATGCTGGGCTGGCTGGGCGAGCACCACGACCGCCCGGCCTTCCTGCGCGCGGGGGCGGCCATCGAACAGGCCGTCGATACCGTCCTGCGCGACCCTGCGACCCGCACGGCCGACCTGGGCGGCACGGCCGGGACGCGCGACTTCAGCCGCGCGGTCGCGGCCGAAGTCAGCCGGCCCGCCGGCTGACTTCGGAACGAGTGCGTCATCCCGAGCTGCCATCCCGTGATGGCGCCGCCGGGTATCGACGCGATCCGGGCACCCGGCTGCCCCGCCGCCGCGCCGGCAAGGACGAAGCTGCCGCGGGTTCCCTGCTGGTCCAGGTGCGCGTAGCCGGCATAGGCCATGGTCCGCTTCGAGAAGCGTACCGGTACTGATACTGCCCTGGTGGGCGCTGAAGGAAATGCTGGGCCTGTGGATCGAGCAAACCCAAGGCGCCAGGTTCTGGCTGAAGGTCTTCAACCCGCTGAAGAATCGCGGGCTTGACGACATACCGATCGCTGTCGTCGACGGCCTGCACGGCTTCCCCGAAGCCATTGAGGCCGTGTACCCGCAAGCGCAGATTCAAACGTGCATCGTGCACCTGATCCGCAATTCGACGACGCTTGCGGCCTGGAAGGACCGTAAAGACTCGCGGCAGCCCGCGGATCGACGTCGACAAGGTGTTCGTGCTCGCGGACACGCCGAACCTGAGCTTCGACTGCCTCAAGCAATGCATGGGCAGCGACGGCAGGATTTACGACCAGCCTGTGTGCAAACTTCCGCGACGGCACCCGCATTATCGACGGCAAGATCTCGTACAGGATTCGGCCTGGCGTCGATTTCTTCATTGAAGGCCGTAACCTCGGCAACGCGATCTATCGGACGTATGAGGCGAAGAACGCCGGGCGGGGGCGGTCCTACCTGAGAAAGCCATGCAGCACAGCGCTTGGTCGGCATTCAAGCCAGGCTTATTTTTTCACTTTCGCATGCAGGGGCTTGGCGTCGTGATCGCGAGGATATATGCTCCTACGAAGCAAATCTGATATTGCATTGATCGAACGTTTCACGGGCCCATGATGAAGTCGAGTCAGCGGAATTTACCTCGGGGTATGAACCGGCAGGCCGTCAGGCTTGCACTGACCACGACGGTTGCCGCAGCGGGCCTCCCGGAAGTCTGTTGCGCCCAAGATCCCGTGCCGGCGGTCGTGGTCACTGCCCAGAGCCGTAGCCAGCAGATCCAGAACGTGCCGATCGCCATGCAGACGCTGGGCGGTAACGCCCTCAAGGATGTCGGCGTGACCAACCTGGCCGACATGGACGCATTCGTCCCTGGCTTGTCGGTCGAGCCGCTGCAATCCACCCGTCCGATCATCTTCCTGCGTGGTGTCGGCACGGAAGATTACGGGATCGGCACCGACTCGCCGGTCGGCATCTTCACAGACTCCGTGTACGTCGGCAAGACCGGCGGATCGCTACTGAACTTCAATGACGTCAAGCGGATCGAGGTGCTGAAAGGTCCGCAGGGCACCCTGTTCGGGCGCAATGCGGCAGCCGGCGTCATTTCCATTGTCACCAACGATCCGGTCGAGCGGATCGAAACCAGCGGTCTTGTCCGGGTCGGAACCCGTGGCGCGGTGCATACCGAGCTGCTTTATAACACGCCGCTGGCCGAGGGGGTGGCGCTGCGCATCTCGGCGATCGATCAACGGGACGACGGCTGGGTTCGCAACACCTTCGACGGCCGGCGCATGGGTGACAATGGCGAACGCGGCCTGCGTACCGCCCTGCGCTGGCGCCGTGACGACACCGAAGCCATTGTCAGCTGGGAACACGAGGTGATGCGTGTGGCCGGCCCGCCGGTGTTTTCCCTCACGGGCGGGAAGATCGACTTCTCCGGGCCCGCGGCATGGATCGATCCGCGCAAGCAGTCGCTGGCCAACGACGCCTTTCCCAATGTGCAGTCGCGCACCTTCGACGGCCTCACCCTGCGTGTGACGACGCCGC
>CBIHRX010000249.1:0-9930 GCA_966212555.1 uncultured Massilia sp. | reverse complement strand
ACCGTGCGCCGGCCGGACGGGATGTGCCAGTCCCACAGGCCCAGGCTCGCGCCGTTCAGCGCCAGTTCCACGCGCTCGGCGGCGGCGGCCCGTTCCGCTTCGGCGTTGCGCGCGAGGCGTTCCAGCGCGGCGCGGCGGCGCTGGGCGAACAGCAGGGCGGCCGCGCACGCGGACCAGAACAGCGTCCAGGCCGCGGCCGACACCAGCGCGAGGCGGTGCCAGCCGGCGTCGATGCGGCCGGCGTCGCGCGCCAGGGCGACGACGAGGCCACGGTCCATGCCCAGGTTTTCCACCCGCATGCTGCGCTGGACGACGAGGCGGTCGACGCCATCGAGGGCCGTGCCGCGCCGGACCGACACCCGTTCGCCGCCGGCGCGGTGCGCGGCCAGCAGCGCATCCGGATGCAGGGCGCCGGCGCGCATCGCTTCCGGATCGGGCGGGACGTACAGCAGGCGGTGGCCGTCCAGGTCGGTGATCGTGATCGTCATGTCCGGCGCGTACAGCGCGGAGCGCATCACGGCGTCGAAGTCCTCCGGATCGAGGATCGCGGCGACGGCGCCGTGGCCGCATCCGTCGCCCGCGTGGAGCGACATCGCCACCTTGAGGTTGAACCGGTTCGGTTGCAGCTCGTACGGATCGGACAGGTACAACGTCCGGCCGTCGCACATGTGCGGCACCTGGGCGAGGAAGCGCTTGTCGTCGAGGCGGCGGTCGCCCAGGTCGTCGTCGGAGATCTCGATATGGCCGTTGGGACCGACGGCCAGCAGCGCGCGCACGCCCGGCATCGCGCGCTTGAGCGACTGCAGCAAGGTGCGGCGGCACGCCAGGTCGCAGCCGCTGCCCGCGGCCAGCGCGGCGCGCGCGCCGTCCAGCGCCCAGCGGATGCCCTCGAGCTGGCGGTGCAGGGTCTGGTCGATGACGGCGGCCTGGGCGCGCATGCGGTCGGCGTCCTGGGACAGCGCTTCGACGCGCTCGGTCCACACCATCCAGACCAGCACGAGGCCGGACGAGACGAGGCCCGCGGCGAGGACCAGCCACTCGGTGAGACGGCGGCGCGCGGCGGTCAGGCGCAACAGGCGATGCAGCGGCATGGCGGACTCCTTGTCGAAATGCCGGCATCGTAGGCCGGCCGCCGCCGGCGCGCCATCAGACCTCGGTATGGACCCTCATACCTTCGTATAGGTGCGCACGATTGGCGGTAGCGCGTCCTTGGGTTAACATTTATTTCACCCGCCCCAGGAGATTCCCATGAAAGCAATCGTCACCGGCCACACGAGGGGCCTCGGCGCCGCGCTCGCCGCCAACCTCCTGGCGCGCGGCGTACCCGTCCTCGGCCTGGCGCGCACCCGTTCGGCCGACCTGGCGGGCGCGTATCCCGACCTGTTCGACGAGGTCGAACTCGACCTGGCCGACAGCGTCGCGCTGTCGCGCTGGCTCGCGGACGGCACGCTGGGCGACTACCTGGACGGCACGGGCGCAGTCCTGCTGCTCAACAATGCGGGGATGGTGAGCCCGGTCGGCCCGCTCGACGCGCAGGATCCGCAAGCCGTGCTGCGGGCCGTGCAGTTGAACGTGGCGGCGCCGATGGCGCTCGCAGCCGCCGTCGTGCGCGCAAGCGACGGGGCGCAACGGCGCATCCTGCATATTTCCAGCGGCGCCGGCCGCAACGCCTACCCGGGCTGGAGCGTCTACTGCGCCACCAAGGCCGCCCTCGACCAGCACGCGCGCGCCGTCGCCCTCGACTGCGAGCGCGGGGTGCGCATCTGCAGCCTGGCGCCCGGCGTGATCGACACGACCATGCAGGCCGAGATCCGCGCCACGCCGGAAGACCGCTTCCCCATGCGCAAGCGCTTCGTCGACCTGAAGGAGACGGGCTCGCTCGCCGATCCGGACGAATGCGCCGAGCGCCTGGTCGATTACCTGCTCGGCGCCGGTTTCGGCGCGGAGGTCATCGCCGACCTGCGCACCCTGTCGTAGGGTGGGCACCCCGTGCCCACGCGTGACGTCAGCGGTTCGTTGGCGTCTACGTCCCATCAGCCAGGCGCGCGCGGAATCTGCAGCCCCTCGATGACGGCCGGACGGGCGCGGAACGCTTCCAGCACGCGGCCCACTTCCGGGAAACGGTCGAAGCCGACGATCTCGGCGGCGTCATAGAAGCCGACCAGGTTGTTCACCCATGGGAACGTCGCCACGTCGGCGATCGTGTACTCGTCGCCCATGATCCAGTCGCGGCCCTTGAGGTGGCCGTCCAGCACGCCGAGCAGGCGCTTGGCTTCGTGCACGTAGCGGTCGCGCGGGCGCTTGTCCTCGTATTCGCGGCCGGCGAACTTGTGGAAAAAGCCCAGCTGGCCGAACATCGGGCCGATGCCGCCCATCTGGAACATCAGCCACTGGATCGTCTGGTAGCGCAGCGCCGGGTCGGACGGCAGCAGCTTGCCCGTCTTTTCCGCGAGGTACAGCAGGATCGCGCCGGACTCCCATAGCGGCAGCGGCTTGCCGCCCGGGCCGTTCGGGTCGATGATTGCCGGGATCTTGTTGTTCGGGTTCAGCGACATGAATTCCGGCGTCGTCTGCTCGTTCTTGTCGAACGCGATCCGGTGCACCTCGTACGGCAGCTGGGTCTCCTCCAGCATGATCGCCACCTTGACGCCGTTCGGCGTGGGCAGCGAATACAGCTGCAGGCGGTCCGGGTGCTGCGCGGGCCATCTTTGCGTGATGAGGAACTGGTTCAGGTCGGTCACGGCGATCTCCTTCGGTTTGATTGCATTGATTGTACTCAAGATACGGTTTTTCGCCGGGTGGGAGCATACATCTTGGTCTTGGGCAACGATGGGAAGCCATGGACGAGCTGCTGCGTTATTACGAGGAAGAGCTGGGATTGTTCGGCCAGTTCGCGCGCGAATTCCGCGCCCGCTATCCCAAGCCCGCCAGCGACCTGCACGTGGCGGGCGAGACGTGGGACGATCCCGGCGTCGCCCGGCTCATCCAGTCCGTCGCGCTGCTGTCCGCCCGCATCAACAAGCGCCTCGACGACGATTACCCCAAGTTCACGGAAGCGCTGCTCGACAGCCTGTACCCGCATTACCTGCGGCCGCTGCCGTCGTATTCGATCGTCCAGGTAGGACAGCGCGGACCGGCCGAAGTGCCGGACACCCCGTCCGTGCTCGCGCGCGGCACGATGCTGCGCACGAGCGCCGGCACCGACGCGCCGTGCCTGTTCCGCACCGTCTACGACGTCCTGCTGGCGCCGCTCGCCGTCGCGCGCCTCGCGTTCGTGCCGCTCCTCGAGGTGCCGCGCACGTTGCGGGCACCCCGCGGGGCGGGTTGCGGCATCAGCCTGACGATCGCGGCGACCCGCGGCGACTTCGGCCGCCTGGCGCCCGTGCTGCGCCTGTTCGCGGATGGCGAGGCGTCGACGCGCGCGGCGCTGGTCGATGCGCTGTTCCTGCGCTGCGCCGCGGCCTGGGTGCAGCCGGAAGGCGACAAGGGCTGGCTGCCGCTGCCGCGCGTCCCGCTGCGCCTGGCCGGGTTCGCGGACGGCGACGCCATGCTGCCGTATCCCGCCCGCTCGCATCCGGCCCCGCGCCTGCTGACGGAATACTTCTGTTATCCGGAAAAATTCAATTTCATCGACGTCGACCTGGCGCAGCTGGCGGGCATGCTGCCGCCGCGCTGCCGGCGTTTCACCTTGCACCTGGCGCTGTCCGGCATCGCCCCGGATTCCGACGCGGCCCGCCTGCTGGCCGGCGTGGATGCGCGCAACCTGCTGCCCGGCTGCACGCCTGTCGTCAATCTGTTCCCCAAGGCCGGCGCGCCCGTGCAGCTCGCGTACACGAGCGCCGACTACCCGCTGCTGGCCGATGGCGCGCACGCGGCGGCGTACGAGATCCACAGCGTGGACGCCGTGCGCCTCGTGCGCGAGGGGACGGGCGCCGTCACGCGTTTCGATCCCCTGTACGCGCCGGGTGGCGAGGGAAGGGCGGGCGGCGAAGCGTCGCACCGCGCGCACTACTGGATCGCGCGGCGGGATTACGCGACGGCGGCCGTCAGCCCCGGCCACGAGATGCGCATCGCCCTCGTCGACGCCGACTTCCGTCCGCTGGACGCCGCCGGCGCCACCCTGTCCACGGAGCTGACGTGCAGCAACCGCGACGTGCCGTCGCGCCTGCCGTACGGCCAGCCGCAGGGCGACCTGCGCAGCGACGAGCTGTCCACGCTGGCGCCCATCCGCATGCTGCGCAAACCGTCGCCCAGCTGGCGCTTCGGCGGCACGCGCGGGTCGCACTGGCGCCTCATCGCGCATCTCGCGCTGAACCACGCGGGCCTGACGATGGCGGGCCTGGCCGATTTCCAAAAGATGCTGGCGCTGTACGATTTACCCAGGTCCCCGGTCGCCCAGCGCCAGATCGCGGGCATCGTCGGGCTCGAACACGGCACGGTGCGTGCGTGGGTGGGCGCGGCGCCGGTCGCGAGCCTGATGCCCGGCATCGGCATCCGCCTGACCGTCGACGAGGAAGCGTTCGCCGGCACGGGCCTGTATCCGTTCGTGCAGGTGCTCGACCACTATTTTGCCCTGAACGGTCACCTGAACTGCTTCACGCGGCTGCAGGTCGTGTCGCAGCAGACCGGCCGCGAAATCGTCGTTTGTTCTCCCCGCACGAGCGGCGGCGGATGGACCTGATCGCCCGCCTGCTGGCCGAGCCCCAGCGCTTCGACTTCGTCCAGGCCGTGCGCCTGCTGCTGCTGGCGCTGGGCGAGCGCGGCATCCCCGAACAGCGGGCGCTGGCCCGGCACCTGCGCTTCGCCAACAGCCTCGCGCTGGCGTTCCCGCCCAGCCAGATCGAGGCCGCCGCGGCGGAACCCGACGGCTATCGCCTGACGCCGAGCTTCATGGGCCTGCTGGGTGCGCACGGGGCGCTGCCGCTGCACGTGACGGAGCGCCTCCTCGCGCTGCCGGCGGACGGACAGGATGCCGAGGCCGCCCGTGCCTTCCTCGACATGTTCAGTACGCGCATGCTCGCGCTGTGGTACCGCGCGTGGCAGAAATACCGGGTCGAGCACCTCGTGGCCGGCCCGCGCGACGGCTTCCTGCCGCTGCTGCTGGCGCTGGCCGGCGTGCCGGCCGGCGGCCACTTTGTGCGCGACGGCGTGCCGGACACCGCGCTGGCCGCGTTCGCGGGCCTGCTGCGCCGCCGGCCCGTGTCCGCGGCCGTGCTGGGCCGGGTATTGACGAACCATTTCGGCGTGGCCGTGCGCGTACAGGAGGGCATCGGCCATTGGGATACCCTGGCGCCCGGCGAACAGAGCGCCGTCGGCACCAATGCATGGCTCGGCCGCCGCGCGCTGCTGGGCGCACGCAGCTGGCGCCCGGACCTGCGCGTGCGCGTGCGCATCGGCCCCCTCGACCGCGCCCGCTACGACCATTTCCTGCCCGGCGCCGCGGGCGCCCGCGCGCTGCGCACCCTGCTGCGGCTCTTTGCCGTGCCGACCCTCGCGTACGACATCGTGCTTGTGCTGCGCCAGGCGGACCTGGGACCGGTGCAGCTGGAAGCGGCGGGACGCCGGCTCGGCCTGGACAGCTACCTGCTGTCCGCGCCCGCCACGGCCGACCGGGCCGACCTCCGCTACGAACTCCGCCCGCTGGATCCGCTGCCCCCGCTGTCCGGTTCAAAATCCGCTTGACCTTCCCATCGTGGGAAGGCATATCCTGTACTTGTCATCACAGGAGGAGCCCATATGGCGGTCGACATCGACATCAGCGGAATGACGTGCGCATCATGCGTGGCGCGCGTCGAAAAGGCGCTCAAGGCGGTGCCGGGCGTGCGCGACGCGAGCGTCAACCTGGCCACGGAACGGGCGGCCGTGCAGGGCGAGGGGCTCGACCTGCAGGCCATCCTGGCCGCCGTCGAGCAGGCCGGCTATGCGGCGCGGCCGACGGGGACGGCCAAGGCCGAGACGGCGCCGCGCCTGCCGACGTGGTGGCCCGTCGCGCTGGCCGCGCTGCTGAGCCTTCCGCTCATCGCGCCGATGCTGCTGCAGCCCTTCGGCGTCCACTGGATGCTGCCCGGCTGGCTGCAGCTGCTGCTGGCGACGCCCGTCCAGTTCTGGCTCGGCGCGCGCTTTTATCGCGCGGGCTGGAAGGCGCTGCGGGCCGGTGCCGGCAACATGGACCTGCTCGTGGCCATCGGCACGTCGGCCGCGTATTTCCTGTCGCTGTGGCAGTTGGCGAACGGGGGCGGCGGCCACTTGTACTTCGAATCCGCCGCCGTCGTCGTCACGCTCGTGCTGCTCGGTAAATGGCTGGAAGGCCGCGCGAAACACCAGACCGTCGCGGCGATCCGGGCGCTGGAAGCGTTGCGGCCTGCGGAAGCCATCGTCCGCCGCGATGGGCGAGATAAGGTCATCGCCCTCGATGCGCTGCGTGCGGGCGACCTGATGGTCGTGCGGCCGGGCGAGCGCGTGCCGGCCGACGGCCGCGTCGTGGAAGGCGCCAGCCACCTCGACGAATCCCTGCTGACGGGCGAAAGCCTGCCGGTGGCGAAGGGCGCGGGCGACCGCGTGACGGGCGGCGCCGTCAATGGCGAAGGCCTGCTGCTCGTCGAGGCGACCGCGGTCGGCGCGGACAGCATGCTGGCCCGGATCATCCGCATGGTCGAGGATGCGCAGGCCGCGAAGGCGCCGATCCAGCGCCTCGTCGACAAGGTCAGTGCCGTGTTCGTGCCGGTCGTGCTGCTGATTTCGCTCGTCACCTTCCTGGCCTGGGGCCTGGCCACGGGCGACTGGCAACAGGCGTTGCTGAACGCGGTCGCCGTGCAGGTGATCGCCTGCCCGTGCGCGCTGGGTCTCGCCACGCCGACTGGCATCATGGTCGGCACGGGCGCGGCGGCGCGCCACGGGATCCTCATCAAGGACGCGGAAGCGCTGGAGACGGCGCACGCGCTGCGGATGGTCGTGTTCGACAAGACGGGCACCTTGACGGAGGGCCGTCCCCGCGTCGTGGCGCTGGAAGGCGCCGACCCGGAACGGCTGCTGGCGCTGGCCGCGGCCGTGCAGCAGGGCAGTGCGCACCCGCTGGCGCGGGCCGTGGCGGAACTGGCGGCGGCGCAGGACGTGGCCGCGGGTGCCGCGACGGCATCCGCCGCGCTGCCGGGCCGCGGCGTGCGCGCCCGCGTGGACGGCGCGGCGGTCTGGCTCGGCAACCGCAGGCTGCTCGACGAGATCGGCGCCGGCGCGTCGCTGCCTCCCGCGCTGGTCGCGGCGGCCGACCGTCACGAAGCGGATGGGCGCACGGTGTCCTGGCTCGCCCGCGAGGAGGGCGGGGGCATCGTCGTGGAAGGCGTGCTCGCGTTCGGCGACCGCCTGAAGGCGACGAGCAGCGCCGCCATCGCCCGCCTGCGCGATCTCGGCGTGGACAGCATGATGCTCAGCGGCGACAACGAAGGCAGCGCGCGCGCCGTCGCGCAAGCGCTGGGCCTGACGCGCTGGGTTGCGCAGGTGCAGCCGCAGGACAAGGCGGACGTCGTGCGCGGCCTGATGTCGGAAGGCCGTAAAGTGGGCATGGTGGGCGACGGCATCAACGACGCGCCGGCGCTGGCGGCGGCCGACGTCGGCATCGCCATGGCCGGCGGCACGGACGTCGCGCTGCACACGGCCGCGATCACCCTGATGCGGGGCGACCCGCTGCTCGTCGCGGACGCCATCGACATCTCGGACCGCACGTGGCGCAAGATCCGCCAGAATCTCGTGTGGGCCTTCGTCTACAACGTCGTCGGCATCCCGGTCGCGGCACTGGGCCTGCTGAACCCGGTGCTGGCCGGCGCGGCGATGGCACTGAGTTCCGTCAGCGTCGTCACCAATGCGCTGCTGTTGCGGCGCTGGCGGCCGGCGCCGCGGCCCGCACCCGATACCATTTCTACTCAACCCAAAGGAGCAAACACGATGTATGAATTGACCGTCGAAGACATGAGCTGCGGCCACTGCGTGGGCCGCGTTACGAAGTCCGTGCAGGCCCTCGACAAGGATGCGAAAGTCGAAGTCGACCTGCCGACGAAGAAAGTAAAAATCGACAGCACGGCGGACCTCGACAGGATCGCCGAGGCGATCGTGGCGGCCGGCTATCCGGTCACCGCGAAAAGCGCTTGACGACACCCACCCAGACGCGCCGGGCGACGAAGTGGTCGTACCCCGTCTGGCGGAACGTGGGCGTGTCGGTCCGGTACGACCGCCGGCTGCCGTCGAAGATGTCGTTGGCGTTGACCGTCAGGCTGAGCGTCTTGCTCAACGCGTGCTTCCACGCCAGGTTAACGCTGCTCGTCGGCCCGTAGCGGCCGAGCGGCGTGACGCCGGCCGACTGGGCGTGCGCGTCGAGCGACACGTCGCCGTAACCGGCCCTGACGTTGAGGTAGCCCGAGACGGCGTCCTGGCCGAGCGCCACGCGGTAGATGCCGCCGTCCACGCCCAGGTGCAGCGGGCCGCCGGGTTTCCAGTCCAGCGACCCCGTGATGCCGGCCGAGCGGGCCTGGCCGCCGTTCCGTTTCGATGTGACCAGCACGTCGTCTTCGAATGTGCGCGCGTCGACGACGGTAGCGCGGCTGGTGCGGTAAAAGACGCCGGCGCTGGCGGTCAGGTGCGGCGTCTCGTCGTTCACGCCGATCTCCCATGACGCCAGGCGCTGCGGCCCCAGGGCTGGATTGCCGCGGCTGAGGTTCTGGGCGTCGACATACGTCGTGAACGGACTCAGGTCGCGCGGGTCGGGCAGTTGCAGGCTGCGGCGGTAGCTGAAGGTCACGCCGGTATCGCCCCGCAGTGCGTATTTCAGGTGCAGGCTGGGATCGAAGGCCCGCCGGCGCGCGATACGCCCGCCCCGTGCGCCCAGCAGCGCTTCCCATTTGCCGTGCACGATCCGGTTCGTTACATACGCGGCGGCCGACGTCGTCGTCACGGTGTACGCGTTGGTCGTGTCGCGGTCCGGTGTCTCCGCGCCCGTCGCGGGATCGACGGCCGCCTGGATGTTGCCGATGTCGTCGGCCCGGCGCCGGAGGTCGAGACCCAGGCCCCACCCGCCGCGCGTCCAGTCGACCGTGGCCTGGTCGAGGCGGCGCGCCGACCTGGACGCGCCGCGGCTGTATTCGGTGGCGCGCGCAGGTGCGACGAATTCGTCGCGATACGATTTGTCGACGAGGGCGTCCGTCGTGCTGTGCTGGAGCGCCGCCTTCACGGCGGTGCCGTTCCGTTGCCGGCTGTAGGTCAGGCTCACGCTGTCGTCGGATTGTTCGTTGGGGCCGTACGAGATACGGTGATGTATGGTCTCGTCAGCGCCCGCGCGTTCCTCGCCCAGCACGTCGAACAGGGGCCGCGACCGGCGCCGGGCATGGCGCGCCGCGATGCCGACGCTGCCGGTGTCGCCCAGTGCGTAGTCGATGCCCAGCGCGGCGCTGTCGACGACGCGGCGCACGAACACCTCCGAGGATTGCACGGTTTGCCCGGCCTGCCCGGTGAGCGGATTGTTCCAGTCGATCGCCGACCGGCGGACCTTGCGCGTGCCGTCGTGGCGGACCGCCGCGTTGGCGTGCACGCTCAGGCGGCCGCGCGTCACGTCGCCCGACGCGCCGGCATTCCACAAATCCTGGTCCGTGGCGCTGCCCTGGACCTGGCCGTGCGCGCCGGGCTTGCGGTTGCGCTTCAGGACGATGTTCACGACCGCGCCGCCGTTGGCGTTCTGCGCGGCGGACGGATTCGTGATGACTTCCACGCTCGCGATGTCGGCGCTGCTCATCGTCTGCAGCGCCATCGCGCGGTCTTCGCCGGACCCGGACAGCAGCGCTGTCGGCCTGCCGTCGACGAGGACCGTGACCTGCGTATCGCCCTTGACCGCGATCCGGCCGTCGGCCGTCACCGCCAGCTCGGGCGTGGCCTGCAGCACGTCCTGCG
>CBIHRX010000248.1:0-10007 GCA_966212555.1 uncultured Massilia sp. | reverse complement strand
TCCTTGGCCAGGTTGTCCGTGGACAGGGCGGCCGTGTGGTAGGTCGGCAGCGTGATCAGGTGGTGGAAGATGCCCGCTTCGCGCGCCGCGTCGGCCTGGAACGTGCGGATGCGCTCGTCGGCGACCTTGGCCAGGATCGAATCGTCGTACTCGGCGCTCATCAGGTGCGCGCGGTCGTAGGCCGACACGTCTTCGCCGCGGTCCCTCATGCCGTCGTACACCTGCTGGCGGAAGTTCAGCGTCCAGTTGAACGACGGGCTGTTGTTGTACACCAGTTTCGCGTTCGGAATGACCTTGCGGATTTCGCGCACCATGCCGCCGATCTGGCCGATGTGCGGTTTCTCGGTCTCGATCCACAGCAGGTCGGCGCCGTTCTGCAGCGACGTGATGCAGTCGAGGACGCAGCGTGCCTCGCCCGTGCCTTCGCGGAACTGGAACAGGTTGCTCGCCAGGCGCTTCGGACGCAGCAGCTTGCCGTCACGCTGGATCACGACGTCGCCGTTCTTCAGTTCGGCCGCCGCGATTTCTTCCGCGTCGAGGAAGCTGTTGTACTGATCGCCCAGGTCGCCCGGCTCGTGGGTGACGGCGATCTGCTTGGTGAGGCCCGCGCCCAGCGAGTCGGTACGGGCCACGATGACGCCGTCGTCCACGCCCAGTTCGAGGAACGCGTAGCGCACGGCGCGGATCTTCGCGAGGAAGTCTTCGTGCGGGACCGTGACCTTGCCGTCCTGGTGGCCGCACTGCTTTTCGTCCGACACCTGGTTCTCCAGCTGGATGCAGCAGGCGCCCGCTTCGATCATCTGCTTGGCCAGCAGGTAGGTCGCTTCCGCGTTGCCGAAGCCGGCGTCGATGTCGGCGATGATGGGCACGACGTGCGTGACGAAGTTGTCGATCTTGTCCTGGAGCGCTGCCTTGGCGGCGCCTTCGGCCCCGTCCAGCTGGCGGAACAGGCCGCCCAGTTCACGGGCGTCGGCCTGGCGCAGGAACGTGTACAGCTCCTTGATCAGGGCGGGGACGGCGGTCTTTTCGTGCATCGACTGGTCCGGCAGCGGGCCGAATTCCGAGCGCAGCGCGGCGATCATCCAGCCGGACAGGTACAGGTAGCGGCGGTCGGTGCTGTTGAAATGCTTCTTGATCGAGATCAGCTTTTGCTGACCGATGAAGCCGTGCCAGCAGCCCAGCGACTGCGTGTATTTCGACGGATCGGCGTCGTAGTTCGCCATGTCGCGGCGCATGATCGCGGCCGTGTAGCGGGCGATGTCGAGGCCGGTCTTGAAGCGGTTCTGCGCACGCATGCGGGCGGCGGATTCCGGATTGATGGCGTCCCAGCCGCTGCCGTAGCGCTGCTTGAGGGTGGCGATGGCCTGGATATCGTTTTGGTACTCGGACATGTCGAACTCCATGAAAAGTGAATCGAAAGTGGTGAAGCGCATGGGTTCATCATACGAGATCCATGGTGCCTAAATCTTCTGTCTTATATAAGACATAAAACTAAAATTACATCCTCGAAATCAATGAGTTATCTCAAGCATTCCGCAATGCGGCAAATAGTTTTGCGAAATGGAATATCCATACCACCTGTTGAAAGCCCGAAATTTCACATCGTGGAACGCTATTCAGCCGAGTGAAAAATTGCATGGATTCGGGGTCAGAGCACATTTCGGCTTGAAATCGGGGTCGGAGCACATTTCGGATCAATTTCCGCGTGGACCAATCGGACCCGCCAACAGAGCGCGTGCCCGCCGCGTCAACCTGGCGATACATAGAGACGGCTCATGCGCTGCTTGGGGATGAAGTTGTCGCAAGAACACTGCGCTTAAATGTGCTCCGACCCCGAATTCGTTCCGAAATGTGCTCTGACCCCGAATCTGGGAAAGTGAAAGGCGAAAAAAAAGCCCGCTGGTTGGCGGGCTTGAATCTATTTTCTTGGAGGAAGATAGAGGAGACAGGAAGCATTGTGCTGCAATGCACAAGAACCGTCCAATGATGTTTCGTGATGAGCGTCATCCGTCAGGCGCATGACTGCCCGTTCGCGGCGGTCAGAGGTGATAGTGACCGGCCCGCTCCGGCTGGTAGATCACTTCGACGACTTCCACGCCGAGCTTCCGGCCGTCGGGATGCGTCCATTCGATGCGGTCGCCTTCCGCCAGGCCGAGCAGGGCGCTGCCGACGGGCGACAGCACGGAGACCGTGTCGTCGCCCTGGCCGGCTTCCTTTGGATAGACGAGCGTCTTGCACCATTCGCTTTCCTTGCCGTCCAGGCGGAAGCGGACGGTGGAACGCATGGTCACGACGCGGGGCGGCATGTCCCAGGGCGCGACGACGTCGGCGCGGGCGAGTTCGTCCGCCAGGGCGTCGCGTGCGGCGGCCTGGGCGGAAGGCAGGCGGTCCAGCAGCAGGTCGATGCGGTCGAGGTCGACCGTCGAAATGGTAAGGATGGGCAGCATAGCGGCACCTCCTTCACTCGACGTGGAGCAGCAGCCAGCCGAGCGGCAGGCAGATGGCGAGGGCCAGCCCGATGCGCTGGCGCAGGCGTCTGCGCTGCGCGATCAGGTCGTTGATTGCCCGGATGCTGGGCGGGCGACGGAACAGCGAGGGTCGATTGATCTTCATGAGTAGTCTCTTTATGTCCTGGACAGGAATGGGTCATGGCCGCCCCGATACGTACGGGCGGATGGGAAATGTTGTGTGAGCCCGGCCAACGGCTGTGCCGCCGCCGAGCTTAGTGGAGCCGGGCGTGAAGCCGGGCGAGGTAACGCGGCAGGGCGTAGTCGGTCAGGCGCATGCGGGCCGCCGTCGCGCGGACGGCGGCGTGAGGCTGTCGGCATGTCGGGAAATTCTCGTGAGCCATTGCGCTGCCATGCACCTAGTTCGATGGTCCATTGTACATCCGGCCGTGGATAACCGGCGCCGGGTTCGATAAGCAGATTGAAACGTCGGTGAGAAAGAATGCAACCCGCGTCCATGGGCGGCTGGGGATACTGGGACCCCCAACGACACCATGGAGACGCAATGAGAACACAAGGATCGATCCGCATGCTCGCCAACGCGGCCTGGGCCGGGCTGCTTGCGCTCGCGCTCGCCGCCTGCAGCGGCGGCGGCAACGGCAGCGGCAGCACGGACACCGGCACGATCGCGACGCCCGTGGCCACGACGCCGGGCATCGTCAAACCCGTCGTCGACTGCGCGCAACTGGCGTCCGTCGACTTGACGGACATCGGCGGCGCCGGCAGCACGATCGCATCGGCCGCCGTCACGACGACCACCGTGGGCGGCAACACCGTCAGCCTGTGCGCCGTGAAAGGCACGCTGGCGCCGGCCAACACGTTCGAGGTGGCGCTGCCCGTCACCACGTGGACGCAGCGCTTCGCCGCACTCGGCTGCGGCGGCTTGTGCGGCAACCTCACCGACCCGACGAAGCTGTCCGGCGTCAGCTTCAGTTACAAATGCCCGCTCGTGCAGGAAGGCGGATTCGTGACGGCCGCCACCGACATGGGCCACCAGGGCAATGACCCGTCCTGGACGACGGACCCGCAGAAGCAGGCCGATTTCGCCTACCGCGGCCAGCACATCACGACGCTCGCGGCGAAGAAGCTGATCAAGGCCTATTACGGCCAGGAGCCGAAGTACAGCTACTTCATCGGCTGCTCGGACGGCGGGCGCGAAGCGCTGATGGCCGCGCAGCGCTATCCGAACGATTACCACGGCATCGTCGCGGGCGCGCCCGCCGCGCACTTCCAGGTGCAGAATTCCGTGTTCCACGGCTGGAGCGTCGTCGCCAACAGCACCACGGGCGACAGCAGCGGCAACTCGATCCTCTATCCGGACAAGGTCGCGCTGCTGCACAAGGCCGTGCTGGCCGCGTGCGCCGACACGCCCGACGGCCTGATCACCGATCCGCGCGCGTGCAACTTCGACCCCGCGTCGATCGCGTGCCCCGTGAACGCCACGGACACGAGCGCATGCCTCACGGCCGCGGAGGTGAGCGCCGCCGGCAAGATCTACGGCGGCCCGGTGGACGCAAACACGAACACCCGCATGCAGATCGGCCGCCCGCTGTTCGGTTCCGAAGGCAACTGGGTCGGCGTGGAAGTGCCGACGTCCGGTTCGTCCGCCGCGCCGGTCGCCGTCAAGTCGGGCGTGTTCAGCTACAACATCGTGACGGGCGCCTATCGCCTGATCTTCACGGGCAGCCCGGCGCTGCCGACCATCGACACGTTCGGCTACACCGACAGCACGTTCTTCCAGGACTACCTGGCCGCCAACCACCCGCTGTACGACGCGACCAACCCCGACCTGTCCGCATTCCGGCAGGCCGGCGGGAAGCTGATCCTGTGGCATGGCTGGGCCGACCAGCACATCTCGCCGCGCTACACCATCGCCTATTACGAAGCCTTGCAAAACCAGATGGGACAGCCGGCCGTCGATACGTTCGCCCGCCTGTACCTCGTGCCCGGCGTCGGCCACTGCGGCGGCGGCGAAGGCATGGCCGACATCGATCTCGTGTCGCAGGTGACGGGCTGGGTGGAGCAGGGCACGGCACCGGCGGCAGTCATGACGTATAAAACGGACAGCGCGGGCACGCAGACGGCGTCGCGTCCCGTGTATCCGTACCCGCAGGTGGCGCAGTTCACGGGCAGCGGCGACTGGCACGACGGCGCCAACTACACGAGCGCGGCGCCGCGCTACAACGTGCCGACGCCGCAGTGGCCCGGCGCCTTCCTGTACACGCCGTACACGCCGAAGCAGCAGGGCGTGGCGACGCCGTAAGCTGCCTTACCCGACCGCGCGTTCCAGCAGCGCGCGGATCTCCGCCGCGATCTCGTCGACGTGCGTCTCGAGCGCGAAGTGGCCCGTGTCGAGCAGGCGGACCGTCGCGCTCGGGTTGTCGCGGCGGTACGCTTCGGCGCCCGGCGGGATGAAGAACGGGTCGTGCCTGCCCCAGATCGCGAGCGTCGGCACGTGCGTCGTGCGGAAGAACTGCTGGAACAGCGGGTATTTATCCAGGTTCGTCGCGTAGTCGAGGAACAGGTCGATCTGGATCTCCCGGTTGCCGGGCCGTTGCAGCAGCGCGGCGTCGAGGTGGTAGGCCTCCGGCGCGACGCGCGACGGGTCGGGCACGCCGTGCACGTACTGCCATTTCGTCCCCTCGAAGTCCAGGATCGCGCCCAGCGCCGCGCGGTTGGCGGGGCTCGGGTCGGCCCAGGCCTGCCGGATCGGTCCCCACGCATCGCCCAGTCCCTCCAGGTAGGCATTGCCGTTCTGCGAGACGAGCGCCGTCACGCGTTCCGGGTGCGCGGCCGCGAGGCGCAGGCCCGTCGGGGCGCCGTAGTCGAACACGTACAACGCGTATTTTTCCAGGCCGAGGGCGTCGACGAAGGCTTCGAGCGTCGTCGCCAGGTTGTCGAACGTGTAGACATATTCGCGCGCGGCCGGCACGACAGTGAAGCCGAAGCCCGGCAGGTCCGGCGCGATCACGCGGTAGGTGTCGGCCAGCAGCGGGATCAGGTCGCGGAACATGTGCGACGACGACGGGAAGCCGTGCACCAGCAGCATGACGGGGGCGTCGCGCGGGCCGGCCTCGCGGTAGAAGACGTCGACGCCGTCGGCCGCGACGGTGTGGAAGGATGTGCGCATGATGTTTCTCCTTGGTCGTGGTTGAAACCTGCTAAAATCGTTTTAGCGGTTACGTGAGGACAGAATACAGTCTTTATGTAACCTGTCAAGTTGATTTTTGGAGGTTACAATGAGCGCATTGGAGCTGCATGGCGACCATCCGGCCCTGGATTTGCTGAATACCGTGATGACGGTGGAGGGCGAGAAGGTCGAGCGGTGGACGAGCGACGGCGACGTGCTGGCCTGGCTGCGCACGGCCGCCGGCGGGGCGGACAGCGTGCCCGCGCGCCCGCCCGCCGGCTTGCTGGCGGCGGCACGCGTGCTGCGCGAACAGCTGCGCGGACTCGTCGCCGCGCGCAAGGATGGCGCCCCCGTCGACGTGGCCGCGCTGAACGCGCTGCTCGCACGCGCGCCGCGCCGGCTCGTCGCGCGTGTGGAAGACGGTGCGCTGCGCCTCGCGCACGCTTACGAAGGCGCTGCGACAGATGCGCTGCTGGCGCCCGTCGTCGAGGCGGCCGCGCACCTGCTGGCGGAGGAAAAGCAGGACCTCGTCAAACGCTGCGAGAATCCGGAATGCACGCTGTGGTTCCTCGACAAGTCGAAGTCGCACCAGCGCCGCTGGTGCAGCATGGGCCTGTGCGGCAACCGCCACAAGGTGGCCAGCTTCCGCAAGCGCAAGGCGGCGGCATGAGCCGCCAGTTCGACGACATCCTGCTCGGCAGCATCGAGCTCTTCTGTTCCGCCGCGGAGCTGGGCAGTTTTACCGCTGCGGCGACCGCGGCGGCCGTCACCCCAGCCGCCGTCAGCCGGGCCGTGTCGCGCCTGGAAGCGCGCCTCGGCGTGCGCCTGTTCGTGCGCACGACGCGCACCCTGCACCTGACGGAAGCGGGCCGCGAGTACTTCGACCCGTGTCGCCAGGCGCTGGCCCAGCGCGTCGAGGCGGAGCGCGCCGTCACGGGCCGCCAGAGTGCGCCGTCCGGCCTGCTGCGCATCAGCATGCCCACGCCCTACGGCCATTACCGCGTGCTGCCGATCCTGCCCGAATTCACGCGCCGCTATCCGGACGTGAAGGTCGATTTCCACCTCAGTAACCGCAACGTCGACTTCGGCGACGAAGGCTTCGACCTCGCGATCCGGGGCCGGGCGCCGGCCGATTCGACGATGATCTCGCGCCCGCTGGAGGACGCGGCATTGGTGGTGGTCGCGTCGCCCGATTACCTCAAGCGCGCGGGTCCGCCGAAGACGCCCGACGCGCTGCTCGGCCACAACTGCATCCAGTTCGCGCTGCCCAGCACGGGCCGCAACATCCCGTGGCTGTTCCGCGTGGACGGCGAGGACGTCGAGCTCGCAACAAACGGCCTGTACGGCTGCGCCGAGGACATCCTGGGTGCCGTCACGCTGGCGCGCGCGGGCGGCGGCATCTTCCAGACCTACCGCTTCATCGTCGAGGCCGATCTCGCGGCCGGCCGCCTCGTCGAGCTGTTGCCCGCGTACGGCGGCCGCTCGCGCCCGTTCTGCCTGATCTACCCGCATAACCGGCACGTGGCGGCGCGGGTGCGTGCGTTCGTCGATTTCCTCGTCGAGCATTTGCGCGAATCGCCGCGATTCATTACATGATGTAAGGATTGTCTTGCCGTAACCCATCTTTTTCGAAGGTCGGCCTGTTCCTATAGTTGTCTCCACGGACGGCGCACCGGCGCCGCCAGACCACCAAGGAGAACAGCATGAACGCAGCAGCACGTACCGTCATCATCACCGGCGCCTCCAGCGGCATCGGCCTGGCACTGGCCAAGACTTATCTCGACCGCGGCGACAACGTCGTCGGCAATGCCCGCGGCGCGGCCCGCCTGGACGCCGCGGCGGCGCAACTGGGCAACCCGGCCAACTTCATCGGCGTCGCCGGCGACATCGCCGAGCCGGCCACGGCGCAGGCCCTGTTCGACACGGCGATCGCGCGCTTCGGCAAGGTCGACATCCTGATCAACAATGCCGGCATCTTCACGGCGAAGCCGTTCCACACCTACACGCCGGAGGAAGTCGACCGCCTCGTCGACACGAACCTGAAAGGCTTCTTCTACCCGTCGCAACGGGCCGCCGAACACATGGCCGCCAACGGCAGCGGCCATATCGTGAACATCACGGCCAGCATCGCGGTGCAGCCGAACGCGAAGGTCCCGGCCGTGCTGCCCGTGCTCGTGAAGGGCGGCCTGAACAGCGCGACGCGTGCACTGGCGATCGAGCTGGCGGCGAGCGGCGTGAAGGTGTCGGCCGTGGCGCCGGGGATCATCGAGACCCCGCTGCACGGGGACTACGAAGGCGTGCGCGCGTTCTACGAGACGCTGGCGCCGAGCGGCACGACCGGCACGACGGACGACGTCGTCGACGCCGTGCTGTACCTGACGGACGCGCGCTTCACGAGCGGCGTCGTGCTGAGCGTGGACGGCGGCGCTACCGCCGGCACGTGGTAAGGAGACGATCATGCCCTACATCCTCATCCAGGTGACCGACGAAGGCGTCACGCGGGAACAGAAGGCAGCCCTGATCGCCGGCGCGACCGACCTGATGGTGAACGTGTTGAACAAGGACCCGGAAGCGACCTTCGTCGTCATCGACGAAGTGAATACCGATAACTGGGGCCACGGCGGCGAGGTCGTGACCAAACGCCGCCAGCGCGAGGCAGCCGGCCGCAAGGCCTGAGCGGCATGGACGACCATCGCGTCATCGCCGCGGTCCTCGGCGATTACTTCAAGGGCCTGTACGAGGGGGACACGGCGCTGCTGCGCTCCGTGTTCCACCCGGACGCCGCGCTGTTCGCGGAGCGGGGCGGCGAGTCGTACCACAAGGGGCTGGACGCGTACCTGGACGCCGTGGCCGCGCGACAGTCGCCGGCCGCGCTGGGCGAGCCGTACCGCATGACCGTGCTGGCGATCGACGTCACGCACGACATTGCGGTGGCCCGCGCGCACGTGCCGGCGCTCGGGTTCAACTACGTGAACTACCTGTCGCTCGTGCGCCGGCAGGGGCGCTGGGTGATCGTCAACAAGGTGTTCGCGGACGTGCCGGTCAGCGGGTGACGGTGAGCGCGACGGTGACGCCCAGCACGAGCAGCAGGACGATCCAGCACAGGCGGCGCAAGACCTTGTGCTTGCGCAGCTGGACGTTGAGGACGGTTTCGGCGATGGCTTGCAGAATGACGTCATCCGCCATGGGTTTCTCCGGAAGTAGGTCGGCCGGCATATATTGACAGGCGCGGCAAGGCCTTGCAACAGCGCCTCCATCCAAAGACGGAGTCGTATTCGCGTGCGGGGGTGTAGATTCGGGCGATCCGATTCCACCATCAAGGAGTACTCATGACGACCCCCGACCTCGATCTCGCCCATTCCCGCGCCGCCGCGCCCGCCGTCCCCGCGGACGGCTTCGACCGCACGGTGCGCACGGCCGGCCGCGTGCTCGTCGGCGTGCTGTTCCTGTGGGCCGGCATCGACAAGGTGCAGGGCTGGCAGGGCGCGCTGCAGGAAGTGGCGGCGGGCGGGCTGCCGGCGCCGACACTCCTGCTGGCGCTGACCATCCTGCTGCAGGTGGCCGGCGGCGCCGCGATCGTCGCGGGACGGCTGCTGAAGCCCGCGTGCTGGGCGCTGGCCGGGTTCACGGCGCTGGCGACCGTGCTGTATCACGGCTTCTGGCACGCGGCCGGCGCGGCCCGCCACGCGGAACTGATTCCGTTCATGGAGCACGTGTGCATCGTGGGCGGGCTGCTGGTGGTGTCGACGCTGGAATCACGCCGCGCCTGACTGCATGCAATGGTGGGCGGAGGCCGCCCACCCTACGAATCCAGCCGTAGGGTGGACACCCAGTGCCCACCAAATCAATTTGCGAGGGGCGGCCGCCACACGACCCGGTTCCTGCCTTCCTGCTTGGCGCGGTACAGGTGTTCGTCCGCCGCCTCGAACAATTCGGCCGCGCTTTCCGGTCCATGGCCGCCGAGCGTCGCGCCGCCCACGCTGACCGTGAGCACCGGCGCCACCTGCGATGCCGCGTGCGGCACTTCCAGGGCGGCGATCGCCGTGCAGATCTCGTCCACCACGTGGCGCGCCTGGTCGCGGTCCGTGTCCGGCAGCAGCAGCACCAGTTCCTCGCCGCCGTAGCGCGCCGCCAGGTCGGCCGGGCGGCGCATGCCGCCGGCCGCCGTGCGCGCGACGGCGCGCAGGGCGCGGTCGCCGGCCGGGTGGCCATAGTAGTCGTTGTACTGCTTGAACGCGTCGATGTCGAGCAGCGCCAGCGACAGCGGCCAGCCGTTGCGCTGCGCGCGCTGCCATTCCTGCGCGTACAGTTCGTCGAAGCGGCGCCGGTTCGCCAGTTCCGTCAGGCCGTCCACGTGCGCCAGGCGTTCC
>CBIHRX010000247.1:0-10018 GCA_966212555.1 uncultured Massilia sp. | reverse complement strand
GTCGGCCGGCTTGGCGCCGGCTTTGGCGGGTTTCGCAGCCTTGTCAGCCGGTGCGGCGGCCATCGGCGCGCCGTCCTTGGCCTGGCCATTGACCTGCAGGCCGGCCTTCGACAGCTGGGCGGCGCGCTTGTCGGCCACACCCTTCACGCGCTTCTGGAAATCGGCCCAGTCCTTGAACGGACCGGCCTTGGTGCGCTCGTCGATGATTGCCTTCGACATGGCCGGACCGACGCCCTTGACCGAATCCAGCGCGGCGGCATCGGCTTTGTTAACGTCCACCTGGGCGAACGCAAAGCCCATCGACGCCACCAGCGTGGCGACTGCAAGCATCAGCTTCTTGATCATCTCGTGTTCTCCGTTAGTTAAACAATGAGCGACATTAGCGCCCATGTAACTAACGTGGTTCGACACCAAACCGTTGACCAGACTTTTAGCACTTGATCAAAACAGGTCTTAACCGGTTATGATACGTCGAAATATCCAAAAGCATACACGTATCGTTGTGTGCATGAGGCATGGCTACGGTAGGGGACGATGACATTTTCTGAACGCTCATGATGGTTCAATGGCTTTTTTTCCTGCCGCTAGCACGTTTTCGTCGATTCGCACTACAATCTGAGTTTTATCACTAACAAAATTATGGCGACCTCTATTAAAAATTCATCAGCTGCCGTCACCGCCCCTCCAGAAGAGCTGCAAGCACAGTTAGACGCGGAGCGACGACTTGTGTCGTTTGATAGCTACGACATGACAGTGCGACAAATATATGAAATGTTTGATGAAAGTGCCATCTTCGTTCCCGACGAATATCAACGTCAATTTGTTTGGGATGAGACTAGGGAGTCAGAGCTTATAGAATCGATCTTCTTAGGCATCCCTGTTCCTAGCTTATTCATGGCAACGAACAGCGACTCGACGTGGGAAATAGTTGATGGCGTGCAACGCCTGTCCAGCATTGCGCATTTCATCGGAAGCGAAAAAGCACTTGAAAAAATCTCGCGAAAACTGCCGCTAGCGATCAAAGAACTTGAAAAACTTTCAAAATTAAATAATCATACATTTTCTTCTTTACCCAAGTCACTTCAACTTCTATTTATGACACGCCCGGTTCGGGTGACCGTCTTGAATGATAAGAGTGATTTAAATGTACGCTTCGATTTATTTGAACGATTAAATACCGGCGGCGTCCTACTGACAAATCAGGAAATTCGAAACTGTATTTATCGCGGCCCATTCAATGATTCGCTAAAAAAAGCAGTAAAATTCGACGACTTTTTAGACGTAGTGCGACTGCGTGAAGGCGACGCGAAGAACGGCACTGCGGAAGAATTTGCACTTCGCTTTTTTGCATATCTTGATCGGTATCAGGAGTTCGAAAAGAGCGTAAAGGGCTTCCTTAACGACTATATGAAAGAAAACTCGTCAAAAACAATTGCACCCAAAAAACTTTCATTATTCAAAAAAGTTCTTACTGTGCTCAAGGATGCGTTTCCGGAGGGTGTCAGACGCGGAGTTATTAATGTTACACCCGTCAATCTCTTCGAGGCCCTTTCTGTGGGCACGGCACTTGCGATCAACGCTGGCAAAATTCCCGACGTAGAAAAGCTTAGGGGGATTGTGGACGATCCACAACTCAGGCGTCTAACTACTGGTGGGACTAACAATCCGAGGATAGTCCGTGGTCGTATTGAGTACGTGCGAGACAATATTTAAAGGATATGGAATTTATCGGCGAACGTTCGAAATTTAATGAGCGACTGATGGAATCGAGGGTTCTGCTAAGTTTAATTAAAGAGCAAGAATCTTCCTCGACGCCCCCTGTTGACTCAGACGCCGTAAAAATGATGCGAGGACTCTTTTATGTGAACGTTTATGCGCTGTTGGAACGCTCACTGAATGAGCTATTCAACGGTCTTTTGAACGCTGTAACCCAACTAAACATCGGCGCACACCATTATGTACCCACGTTTCTTCCAGTTGCAATGGATGGACACTTTAGTGCACTTGGAGACCCCTTCGCAAAACGACGCTTTGCAAAAAGAGTTGATTTTGCAAAAGTCTTACACGCAAACGAGGTTCTTTCAATAAACGCTTCGATTTTTGAAAGCCAACTACAAAGCACAAAGACGAGTGTAGTCGCAGATATATTGAAATCTATGGGCGCTGACTCGACACAAATAGAGTCCCACCCAAAACGTCATTATATTGATGAAATCTCTGAAAAACGGAATCAGGTGGCCCATGGAAGGGCCACAGCTAAAGATGTCGGCTCGACGGGTCGCTCGTCAGATCTAGAACTTAGATTAGAGGCGGCTCGGGACTTTTACGAATTTCTTGCCCAATTCTTAGAAAACTTCTTTAACAATCAGCAATTTATGAAGCCGCAGCAGCAGTGATTAAATGAGGCGCAAGAATTAATAAAGTTTCAACGCTCTTCTTTATTTGACCGCTAAACTACTGATCTCTCAGTACGCCAGACTACACTTGGCGAACTGTTAATACACGGTCTATGGAGATAAACCGTGTTCAAGTATTAACGCTGCGTTTCGTCCGCTCTCCGCCGCTGCGCGAACAGTTCGTCGCGCGTGACGGTCGCCGTGCCCAGCTTGCCGACGACGATGCCGCCCGCGCGGTTCGCCGTCGCCAGCGCTTCCGGCAGCGATGCGCCGGCGCCCAGCATCGCGGCCATCGTCGCGATGACGGTGTCGCCGGCGCCGGAGACGTCGAACACCTCGCGCGCGTCCGCGTGCACGTGCAGGACTTCGTTCGCCGTGTACAGGCTCATGCCCTCTTCCGAGCGCGTGAGCAGCAGCGCTTCCAGGCCGAGGTCCGTGCGCAGCTTCTGGGCCTTTTCCGTCAGCTGTTCTTCCGTCTTCCAGCTGCCGACGATGCGCTTGAGTTCCGACTTGTTCGGCGTGAGTATCGTGGCGCCCGCGTACGGCGTGAAATCGTCGCCCTTCGGGTCGACCATGACGGTCTTGCCGGCCGCGCGCGCGGCGCGGATCATCTCGGCCACGTCCACGAGGCTGCCCTTGTTGTAGTCGGACAGGATGATCACGTCGTAGTCCGGCAGCAGCGCCTTGAATTGCGTGAGCTTGTCGCGCAGGATGGTTTCGGTGGGCGCGTCCTCGAAGTCGATGCGCACCATCTGCTGCTGGCGGCCGATCACGCGCAGCTTGATGATCGTGGAGATCGCCTCGTCGCGCTTGAGGTAGCTGTGGATGCTCGATTCGCGCAGGATGCGTTCGACGTGGTCGCCCGCCTCGTCGGCGCCGACGACGCCCAGCAGGCCGCAGTGCGTGCCGAGGGCCGCGGCATTGCGCGCCACGTTGGCGGCGCCGCCCAGGCGCTCTTCGCGGCGCTCGATGCGCACGACGGGCACCGGCGCCTCCGGGGAGATGCGCGAGACGTCGCCGAACCAGTAGCGGTCGAGCATGACGTCGCCCACGACGAGCAGGCGCACGCTTTCCAGTTGCGGCGCTTCGGCCTGGCGGTAGCTGTCGGTCGGCAGCAGGCGGCTGGCGAGGTTGCTGACTGTGCTCATGACGACCTCACTTACCCGTCAAGACCGAACGGCCGATGCCGTGGTATTCGATGCCCAGGCCCGTCATCAGCGGCGGCTCGAACAGGTTGCGCCCGTCGATGATCACCGGGTGCTTCAGGCGTGCCTTGATCTGCTCGAAGTCCGGGCTGCGGAAGGCCTTCCATTCGGTGACGATCACCAGCGCCTCGGCGCCGTCCAGTGCTTCCATCGGTGCGGCCTTGAAGGCTACGCGGGCCAGCTGGTCTGCGGAGAGGTCGAGCGCCAGCACGCGCTGCGCTTCTTCCATCGCGACCGGATCGTGCACGGCGACCTTGGCGCCCCGCTCGATCAGTTCCTTCAGCAGCACGCGCGACGGTGCCTCGCGCATGTCGTCCGTGTTCGGCTTGAAGGCGAGGCCCCAGACGGCGAAGGTCATGCCCGTCAGGTCTTCGCCGAAGCGCTGCACGACCTTGCGGCCCAGCACCTGCTTCTGGCGGTCGTTGACGGCTTCCACGGCGCGCAGGATCAGGAGTTCCTGGTCGTACTGGCGCGCGGTGCGCTCGAGCGCCTGCACGTCCTTCGGGAAGCACGAGCCGCCGTAGCCGGCGCCCGCGTACAGGAAGCTGTGGCCGATGCGCGGGTCGGAGCCGATGCCGTGGCGGACGGCTTCGATGTCGGCGCCCACCTGGTCGGCGAGGTTGGCCAGTTCGTTCATGAAGGAGATGCGGGTCGCGAGCATCGCGTTGGCCGCGTACTTCGTGAACTCGGCCGAGCGCACGTCCATCCAGTGGACGCGCTCGTGGTTGCGGTTGAACGGCGCGTACAGCAGCTTCATGAGGTCGCGCGCGCGCTGGCCCGCCGGGCTGTCGTCGTGGCCGATGACGATGCGGTCCGGGCGCATGAAGTCGTCGACGGCCGCGCCTTCCTTGAGGAATTCCGGGTTCGAGACGACGGCGAATTCCATGCTCTCCTCGCCGCGATTACGCAGTTCTTCGCGCAGCGCCGCGGCGACGCGGTCGGCCGTGCCGACGGGCACCGTGGACTTGTCGACGATGACCTTGTAGCCATCCATGTGGCGGCCGATGTTGCGGGCGGCGGCGAGCACGTACTGCAGGTCGGCGGAGCCGTCTTCGTCCGGCGGGGTGCCGACGGCGATGAACTGGAGCTGGCCATGCGCGACACTGGCGGCGACGTCGGTCGAGAACTGCAGGCGGCCGCTGGCGCGGTTGCGCGCGACGATTTCCTCGAGGCCCGGTTCGTGGATCGGGATCCCGCCGTTGTTCAGCAGGTCGATCTTGCGTTGGTCGACGTCGAGGCAAAAGACGTCGTTGCCGAGTTCCGCCAGGCAGGCGCCGGTCACGAGGCCGACGTAGCCGGTGCCGATAATCGTAATCTTCATGGGTATGGGCTTCTACTTAGTTCATCACGTTCAGTTCTTCGGTGCGGCGCGGCGGATAGGTCGCCCACTTGCTGCACCCCGGGCATTGCCAGTAATACTGGCGCGCCTTGAAACCACAATGGCTGCACTGGTAGCGCGCCAGCTTCTGCGTGTACCCGTGCACCAGGTTCTTCACCATCGACAGCTCTTCCCACACGTTCGCCGGCGCATCCATCAGGCGCGCTTCCAGCAGCTTGTCGAGACCGAGCAGGGTCGGATTGCGGCGCAGCTCTTCCACCACCAGCTGTTTGGCAGCGTCCACGCCGTTGAGTTCAATGACGGCCTTGAAGACGACCTCGATCAGATCAATCGACGACGCTTCTTCCAGGTAGGAGCGCAGCAGGTTGACGCCTTCCTGCGGGCGGCCGACGGCGCGGTAGCCGTCCATCAGGCGCGTGGCGACGAGGGCCACGTGCGGCACGCTCTGCTGCTCCACGCGGCGCCACGTCTTGAGGGCGCCTTCGATGTCGCCTTCCGCCTTGAGCGCGTCGCCGCACAGCATCGTCGCGCGCACGCTCTTGCGGTCGGCCTGCAGCGCCTTGTCCAGCAGCGCCTTCGCTTCCTCGGCCTGCATGTGCACGAGGGCGTCCTGCGCCAGCTCGCAATAGAACTGCGCGATTTCCTTGTGGTACGCGCCCGCGCCGGATTCCATCAGGCCCTCGGCGGCGGCGATCGCGCGGCGCCATTCCTTTTCGCGCTGGAAGATCTCCAGCAGCGCGCGCCGGGCCTGCACGCCGTACTGCGTGTCGACGAGCAGGTTGAACGTCTCTTCGGCGCGGTCCAGCAGGCCCGCCTTCAGGTAGTCCATGCCGAGTTCGTACTGGGCGTGCACCTGCTGCTCGATCGGCAGGTCGGGACGCGACAGGAGATTCTGGTGGACGCGGATCGCGCGCTCCGTCTCGCCGCGGCGGCGGAACAGGTTACCCAGCGCGAAGTGCATGTCGGCCGTTTCGGGATCGAGCTTGACGATCTCGATGAACGCGTCGATGGCCTTGTCCGGCTGTTCGTTGAGGAGGAAATTCAGGCCCTTGAAGTAGCCGCGCGGGAGGCTGCGCGATTCGGAGACCAGTTGCTTGATGTCGACGCGGGCGGCGATCCAGCCGAGGGCAAAAAAGACGGGGATGCCGAGCAGCCACCAGATTTCAAATTCCATATGTTGTTCTTATTGATTACTGAGTTACGTTCAGACGCGCGGCGCGACGCTGTCCGGCTGCGGCGCGTTGGCGGCGGTGCCGGCCGCGCTCTGCAGGGCCTGGATCGTGTGCTTGTGCTGCGAGCTTTCGCGCCGGTGCCGGAACACGGTCGGCGTCACGGCCAGGATGCCGAGGAAGGCGCCGGCGATGAAGAACGCCAGCAGCATCAGCACCAGCGGTCCCCGCACCTCGTAGTTCAGGAAGAAATGCAGGTCGACCTGGTGCGTGTTCTTCAGGGCGAAACTGAAGAACAGGACGAACAGCAGGCATCCGGCGATGGTGGAGACGAGTTTCATCAGCAGGTCCCGAGTGAAAAGACGGCAAATGCGCAGTGTCGCATATTTGAAACGATATTCCTAGGACGGCCGGCCCGGCCGTTGTGCGCGTGCGGCGTGATTATACGTGGGTTGCACGCACGGCATCGGCCCTGCAATGCTCGCTTACATTTTGGCGATCCTGGCGTCAGAACGCCGCGATCGCGGCGCGCAGCCGGGACACGAGGTCCGGCACCAGATGCAGCCGCCCGGCCTCCTCCGCCATCACGCATTCGAACCCCGCCTTCTTCAGGGCATGCAGGTCGATCGTGTTCCGGACCGGATTCGGCAACGTACTGGACAAGATGTCGAACAGCCGGTCCACCGCATGCAGCCGGCCCCACAGGTAGTCGTTTTCCCGCGTCGGACGATTGAGAAAACCGCCGAAACCGGCAAACGTTCCGCCCAGCAGGACGCGCGGGTTGCCCGGCGGGGCCAGGCCGGGTGCGTCGTCGGGGCTGATGCGATCGACCAGGATCTCCTCGATCGGTCCGGTTTCCAGCGCCAGTGCGGTCACGGCCGGGTGCAGGATGACGTCCCAATAAAAATAACCGAGGTAGCCGGTGAGGATCGCCGTGCGGTGGCGCGGTTCCAGGTTCTGTACCAGCCCCGACGACAACAGCGTATCGGCGTCGTCGTTCTTGCCCGCCAGGTCGCATTCGATGCCCAGCCGCCGTACCAGGGCGGTCAGTTCCGCGTCCCGGTCGGCGACGAACTGGTCGACGTCCATCCGCTGCGACGCCATGGGCGCGCACAGCGTGCGGCACATGGCGACCGCGCGCTCGCTGAGGAAATCGGCATTGTCATACATCGACAAGGCATCGATGAGTTTGTGGACCTGGATCTTGATGAGATCGAGGTCTTCCGCGGCCGTCGCGTCATACAGGTCGCTGATCTCGTGCAGCACGAAATTCAGGCGGCGTTTCTTGTACACGACGCCAAAGTCGATCGTCATCTTGGCGAACGGGGGCATGTCGACGTTTTCATAGGCGTTTTCCGCCGCGTAGTAGGAATCGGCAAGAAGGATGGCATGCCGTGCGGCCCACAGTTCGATCGCCTCCTGCACGCGGTGCGACGCGGTCGATTCCCTCGTAAAGCCGCACGCGCCGGCGATCAGTTCGGCGAGAAAATCCAGCGCCTCCAGTACCAGGGTCCGCAGGAACGAATCGTAGACGATCGGCGTGGCGGCCAGTGCGTTGGTCGAGCTGAGGCGCCAATGCCGGAGGTCGTTGACGGTGTACCGGCCCCTGGCCTTGCCTTCGGTGACCTCGTCGACCAGTGTCGCGACCTGCGGCCGGGCGTAGGCGATGGCCTGTTTCAATCGCCTGACCTGCTTGTTGTAGCGTCCGACGTCCGCCAGCTCCTTGTAGGTCGGGTCGGTGCGCGGCAGGTCCGACAGCGCCCCGCGCAAGGTCGCGAAGAAACCCGGCACGTCCGTGCCGGGCGGCGGCTTGTCGAGCTGGGAATGCGGGTCGACGAAGATCAGGCGGCGGTCGACCTCGCGGAACGCGTTATGCGTGCGGATCGCTTCCAGCGTCGCCTTGATCGGCTTGTTGTCGAGGATGCTGCCGTCGACCAGCACGGCATCCTCGGGATCCTTGCGCTGGTCGCGATAGCCACCGAAGTTGTGTTTGATGAATTGGGCGCGCGTGGGCCATGGCCGGTGGCGCGCGGCCAGCAGGTCGTCCACTTCACGGATCCGGGCCGGCGGAAACGCCCCGGGATACGATGCGGATGCGCGTGTGGCGAACGCGAGCGACGGGACGTTGTCGAGATCGAAGTCGCTGCGCAGGTGTCCGCTTTTTTCATGATACAGCTGGAAGTGGAATGGACGCCGGTGCTCGCGCTCGGTGAGGACGGGCGGGTCGTGGATGAAGATCGCGCGATCGAGGCCGCGGAAATCCGTCGCCGTGACCAGCAGGTCGAGCCGCGTGCCGGGAGGCAGCAGCGATTCGCCGGCTGCGCCGTCGCGCTCCATGGCCGTGAGGCCGTCGAGGATCAGGGTGGCGAGACGGCTGCCGTCGAGCGGCGGCTTGAACCAGCGCGAGCGGAGAAACATCGACGCCCTCTCCTGCATCTCCCGATCGATGGGGCCGATGATGAGACCTTCGCGTTTCAGCCGGGACAGCAAGGGCCGGACGAAGGGCCAGAAAAACCATTTGCTCCAGCGTTTTGCCTTGGCGTCGGCGTGCAGCAATTGTCCGATATCCGCGTCGGCCAGCCACATATCGGTCAACGGCGCCAGGCTGAGATCGTGCGCGAGCGCCCTGCCCAGCGCCACGCCATTCATCGCGCCGGCCGAGGCGCCGGACACGACGTCGACGATGACCTGCAAGTCGAGTTGCTTGCCGACCGTTTCAAGGAACCGCAGATAAACGTCGCCCGTCGAGTGCTCCGGCTCGTCGGGATAGTGGTCGTGCATGGAGCCGGTGCCGGCGCGCCGGTGATACCACTTCGACGCGCGCACGAGGTTGAGGATTTCGCGGTTGATGCCATGCTGATAGACGGCGAGCGACACGCCGCCGAAGAATACGATTGCCAGCCGTAATTCTTTCTGTTTCATCGCCGAGGTCTGTACAGCTCACGGGAAATGGCAAGATCATTTTATTCCCATGGGTTCCAGGCTGCAAAAAAAAACGGCGCCCTCGCGGACGCCGTTTTTGAGTCTGTCGCAGACGAATCAGTCTTCGATGATCGGTTGCCCGACCATCGCGTCGACCCGCTCGCGCAACTGCTTGCCCGGTTTGAAGTGGGGCACCCGCTTTTCGGGCACCATCACCTTGTCGCCGGACTTCGGATTGCGGCCGATGCGGGGCGGCCGGCTGTTCAGGGCAAAGCTGCCGAACCCACGGATCTCGATGCGCTGGCCGCTCGAGAGAGCGTTGGTCATCGCATCGAGGATGGTCTTGACGGCGAACTCGGCGTCTTTTGCCACCAGCTGAGAATAGCGCTCGGCCAGGCGGTTGATCAGCTCGGACTTGGTCATCTGCTCACTCTAAGGTTAATTAACCTTTATTGTCGAACTTGGCCTTCAGCAACGCGCCCAGCGACGTGGTGCCGGTTGCTGCGCTGTTGTCCGAAGCCAGCTTCTGCATGGCTTCCTGGGTGTCGGCGTTGTCCTTGGCCTTGATCGACAGCTGGATGCTGCGTGCCTTGCGGTCGATGTTGATGACCAGGGCTTCGACCTTGTCGCCCACTTTCAGGTGGGTGCCGGCATCTTCCACGCGGTCGCGCGAGATTTCCGAAGCGCGCAGGTAGCCTTCGACTTCGTCGTTCAGCTGGATCACGGCGCCTTTCGGCTCGACCGACTTGACGGTACCGGTGACCAGCGTGCCCTTGTCGTTCAGCGAAGCGAAGTTGTTGAACGGGTCGCCTTCCAGCTGCTTGACGCCCAGCGAGACACGCTCGCGCTCGACGTCGATCGCCAGAACGACGGCTTCCAGCTCATCGCCCTTCTTGAACTTGCGCACGGCTTCTTCGCCGGCTTCGGTCCACGACAGGTCGGACAGGTGCACCAGGCCGTCGATGTTGCCCGGCAGGCCGATGAACA
>CBIHRX010000246.1:0-10051 GCA_966212555.1 uncultured Massilia sp. | reverse complement strand
TGCCGTCCGCGACCGCGCCGACCAGGCGCTGGCGGGCACGCTGCGGCTCGCGCTCGATGGGCTGCGGCTGGCATTGCGGCCGGAGCCCGTGACGCTGGCGACCCTGCCCGCCGCGATGCGCCGCAACTGGATCGCGGACGACGGCCGCGCGCTGGTCGACGTCAGCCCGACGCGCCCCACGGGGACGCGTCCCGGCGGCGACAGCCGGCTGGGGCGCTTCGCCGATGCCGTCCTGCGCATCGCACCGGGCGCGGCCGGCGGCCCGATCTCCGTGCGCCACGCGGCCGACCTGATCGTCACCGCCTTCGTGCAGGCGGCGCTGCTGGCCGTCGGCACCATCGCGCTGCTGCTGTGGATCGCGTTCCGGCGCGTCGGCGACGTGCTGCTGACGATGGTGCCGCTGCTCGTGTCCAGCCTGGCCACACTGGAAGCGTGCGTGCTGCTGGGCATCCGCCTGAATTTCGCGAACATCATCGCGCTGCCGCTGCTGCTGGGCGTCGGCGTCGCTTTCAAGATCTACTACATCATGGCGTGGCGCGCCGGGCAGCCGGCCCGGCTGGAGCATCCGCTCACGCAAGCCATCGTCCTCAGCGCGGCGGCCACCGGCACCGCGTTCGGCAGCCTGTGGCTGTCGCACCATCCCGGCACCGCCAGCATGGGCAAGCTGCTGGTGCTGGCGCTGGTCTGCACGCTGATCGGCGCCGTGTTCTTCCAGCCCGTCCTGCTGGGGCAACCCCGCGCCCCGGCGCCGCCTGCCGAACGAGGACCGCCATGACCCATCCGCCACCGCCCCGGCCCGTTGCCGCCCTGCCGCTCATGCTGATGGTTTTCATGTGCCTGTCCGGCTGCGCCACGGGACCGGAACGCGATCCGGCCGATCCGCTGGAACCGCTCAACCGCGCCACGTTCCGCTTCAACGACACGCTCGACCGCCACATCGCGCAACCGGTCGCGCGCACGTACAACCGCACCGTGCCGCGATTCGTCCACACCGGTGTCGAGAATGTCTTTTCGAACCTGGGCGACGTCACCGTGATGCTGAACGACTTCGCCCAACTGCGGCTGATGGACGGCATGAACGACCTGATGCGGGTGGCCGTCAATTCCACGTTCGGCCTGCTGGGCGTGCTCGACATCGCCACGCCGGCGGGCATCGCCAAGCGCGACCAGGACTTCGGCCTCACCTTGGGCCACTACGGCGTGCCGACCGGCCCCTACCTCGTGCTGCCCCTGTTCGGCCCGAGCGACTTCCGCGACACGGCCGGCTTCGCCGTCGACCAGTACGGCTCGCCCGCCACGTATGCACAGCCGGCTGTGCGCAATACGTTGTGGGGCGCCGACTTCGTCAGCACCCGCGCCCGCTACCTGAATGCGACCAACCTGTTGGAACAGGCCGCGCTCGACCGCTACCTGTTCGTGCGCGACGCCTATCTGGGCCGCCGCCGCGCGCTGCTCGACGAAGGCAAGGAAACGCCGCTGCCGCGTTACGACAATGACGATGGCGGCAACGAGGAAGAGGTCCAGGGCAAAGGCGGCGACTAGCGGCCGAATCCCGGTCCGAGCCGCGCCCGCGCCCGCAGCAGGGCACGCCGTGCCAGCCACGCTTCGCCGGCCAGCGCGCACACGGCCGCGATCTGCGCCGGCGCACCCGCCAGGCCGCGCAGCACGGGCCAGACCGCGCCCGTGTCCAGCCCGGCCAGCGCAGCCGCGGGCACGCTGCGCCAGGCCGGATCGAGCACGACGCGGCAGGCCGCGAACGGCAGGCCGTGGCGGCGGGCGGCCAGGGCGGCGGCATGCGTTTCCATGTCCACGGCGGCGGCGCCCGTCTCGCGCCACAGGGCGGCCTTGGCTGCGGCCGTGGCGAGGGGCGCATCCACGCCCGCGAGCTCCCCCGGCCGGGCCCCGGGCAGCCGGTCCAGCAATGCGCGCGACCCGTCAGGATCCGTCGCGACGATGCCGTCCGGCGTCAGCACGCCCGTGGCCACCACACAATCACCGCTGGCGAGGTCCGGATCCAGGCCGCCCGCGCAGCCGAAGCTGATGATGCCGGCCCAAGGGGCGGCGCCATCCAGACCGGGTCGCGCCAGACCGGGTCGCGCCTGACCGGGTCCTTCCTGACCGGGTCTTTCCTGACCGGGTCTTTCCTGACCGGGTCCTTCCTGACCGGGTCCTTCCAGCATCGCGTGCAGCCGCCGCGCCACCCGCCACGGTCCCGGCCCATAGACGCCCACGACGCCGGGCCCTTCCGCGATCGCCGCCTCGAACGGCATGCCGCAGACGGCGAGCACGCACCGGGCTTCGGGCACGGTCTACATCCCGAATGCAACCCGGCCGCTGCCGCCGGCGCGCAGGTTGCGGTAGCGGGCCAGCGCCCACAGCGGGAAATAGCGGGCATAGCCGTGGTAGCGCAGGTAGAACACGCGGGGGAAGCCGGTGGCCGTGTGTTGCGGCTCGTCCCACACGCCGTCCGCGCGCTGGTGGTCGACGAGCCAGGCGATGCCGCGCGCGACGGCCGGCGTGTCGACGGCGCCCGCCGCCATCAGGCCCAGCAGGGCCCACGCCGTCTGCGACGCCGTCGACGGCGCCCACGCGTGACCGGCGTAGTCGAGCCGGTAGCTGTCGCCACCCTCTCCCCAGCCGCCGTCCGGATTCTGCACGTACGCGAGCCAGCGCGCGGCGCGCGCGACGGGCGCCGCAGTGGGCGGCAGGCCGGCCGCCGCCAGGGCGCACAGTGCGCACCACGTGCCATAGACATAGTTGACGCCCCAACGCCCGTACCAGCTGCCGTTCTGCTCCTGCCGGCGCAGCAGCCAGCCGAGCGCCCGCGCGGCCGGCGAACGGCGGTGCGCGCAGGCACCCGGCTCCAGTTGGGCCAGCATCGACAGGCAGCGCGCGGACACGTCGGCCGTCGGCGGATCCAGCAGCGCCCCGTGATCGGCGAACGGAATGTGGTTCAGGTAATAGTGCGTGTTGTCGGCCTCGAATGCGCCCCAGCCGCCGCCCTTGCTTTGCATGCCGACGATCCATTCGCGGGCGCGGGCGACGGCATCGGCATACCGGTCCGGCAACGGTTGCGGTTCGAGGTGCGCGGCCCGGTGCATGGCCATCGCCACGACGGCCGTGTCGTCGACGTCGGGATAGCACGCGTTCTCGTACTGGAACGCCCACCCGCCGGGACGCACGTCCGGCCGGCGCGCGGCCCAGTCGCCGGACCGGTCGAGGATCTGCAGGGGCAGCAGCCAGTCGAGGCCGCGGCGCACCGCGGCCAGCGCGCGCGGCGTGCCCGTCTCCAGCAGCGCGTGGCACATCAATGCCGTATCCCACACGGGCGACAGGCACGGCTGGCAATAGGCCTCGTCGCCATGGTCGACGAGCAGCCGGTCGATGGCGCGGCGCGCGGCGTTCGCCTCGGGCGAGTCCGGGGGGAGGCCCAGCACGTCCAGCATCTGCACGGCGTTGACCATCGCGGGACAGATGGCACCCAGGCCGTGCTCGCCGTTCAGGCGCGCGCGCACGAACGCGGCCGCCCGCTCCACCGCACGCCGGCGCAGGTGCGCGGGCAGGCGCGGTGCCAGCAGCCGCATCTGCGACTCCAGCGTGCGGAACAAGGTAAACCACATGCGGTCCTGGTGCGGCGCGCGCGGCGCCAGCCCGAGGGTCGGCGGCGGCGCGAGAAACAGTTCGGCGACGCCCACGGCCCGCGGATTGCGCGCGCGCGGCCGCAGCGCGCCCAGCACGAGCAGCGGCGTCAGCACGGTGCGCGTCCAGTACGACACCTTGGACAGGTGGAACGGCGACCAGCGCGGCAGCAGCGCGATCTCGACCGGCATCACGGGCACGGCCGACCATGGCATCTCGCCGAACAGCGCCAGCAACATGCGCGTGAACACATTGCTGCGCTCGGCGCCGCCGTGATCCCGGATCGCAGCACGCGCCCGCGCCATGTGCGGCGCGGCGGGCGGGTCGCCGATCATCTTCAGGGCAAAATAGGCCTTCACGCTCGCGCTCGGGTCGAAGGCGCCGCCATGGAACAGCGGCCAGCCGCCGTGCTCGCCCTGGCGGCGGCGCAGGTAGGTGCCGATCTTGCGTTCCAGGCCGGCGTCCGGCGTCTCGCCCAGGTAGTGCACCAGCAAGACGTACTCGGCCGGGATGGTGACGTCCGCTTCCAGTTCGTAGACCCAGTGCCCGTCTTGGCGCTGGTCGGCCAGCACGGCCGCGAGCGCCGCGTCGATGGCAGGTTGCAGGCGGGCGCGGCTGGACAGCGTCCGCTGGGCCTGGACGGCGCCGGCCCGGGCCGCCGCCTGGAATGCGGAATAGCGCATGGCATCCCCCGCGGCTAACGCAACGCGTGCCGCAACAGGATGCCGGCCCTGGCCAGGCGCCCCAGCCGGACGGGCGCGCGCGGACAGCTCCATCCGCGCACCGCGAGCCGCTCCAGCAGCGCGGCATAGACGGCCCCCATCAGGCGCGGCGCCCGCCCGGCGCTGCCCCGGTGGCGGCGCAGGACGAAGTCGGAAGCGGCGTAGTGCCGGCGCGCCTGCGCGGCCAGGTCGGCGCACGCCCGGGGCAGCGCGGGATGCGCGGCGATGCCGTCCGCGCCGGCGGCGCAGACGCGGGCGTCGACCCCGGCCGCGAACAGCAGTTCGCGCGGCACGTAGGCGCGGCCGATGGCGGCGTCCTCGTCGATGTCGCGCAGGATGTTCGTCAGCTGCAGCGCGCGGCCCAGGTGGTGGGCGAGCAGGATCCCGTCGTCCTGCGGCAGGCCGAACACGCGCACGGACAGCCGTCCCACGGCGGCGGCCACGCGATCGCAGTACAGGTCGAGGGTGGCGGCCGGGGGCGCGCAGATCGGGCGGTCCTGCGCGTCCATCAGCATGCCGTCGATCACGGCGTGGAAGTCGGCGCGCGCGAGGCCGTACGCAGCGATGTGCGGCGCCAGCGCGCGCAAGCGCGGGCACCCGCGCCCGTCATACGCGGCGTCGACGTCGGCCCGCCACCGCTCCAGCGCGGCGCGGCGCTGGGGCGGCGGCGCGGGGCCGTCGGCCACGTCGTCGACGGCGCGGCAGAACGCGTAGATGCCGAACATCGCGGCGCGCCGCGGCGCCGGCAGCACGCGCATCGCCAGGCCGAACGAACTGGCCGGCGTGTGCACCGGCACGGCGAGGGTATCCGTTTCGGGAAGCATGGGGCACCTTTCATCAGTTGCTGTTGGCGACGAGCAGCGGCGCATCCGCGCGATAACGCTGGCGGATGGCGCCCGCGATGCCCGCCGCGTCGAGTCCGGCGGCGCCCAGCAGCGCGGCGGGGTCGCCGTGCTCGATGAACAGGTCCGGCAGGCCCAGCATCAACAACGGGCGCTGGATCCCGGCCGCGGCCAGCGCCTCCGCGACGGCCGCACCCGCACCGCCCATGACGGCGCCCTCCTCGACCGTCACGAGGTGCGCATGGTCGCGCGCCAGCGCCGCCACGAGGTCGGCGTCGAGCGGCTTCACGAACCGCATGTTGGCCACCGTGGCGCCCAGTGCAGCGCCCGCCTCCAGACTCGGCGCCAGCATCGGTCCGAACGCGAGGATCGCGATGCCGGCCCCGCGCCGGCGCACTTCGCCGCGGCCGAGCGGGATGGCGTCCAGCTCGGCCGCCGGCACGACCCCGGGGCCCGCGCCGCGCGGATAGCGCACGGCCGCCGGTCCGGGATGGCGGTAGGCGGTCGTCAGCATGCGCCGGCATTCGGCCTCGTCGGACGCGGCCATCAACACCATGTTCGGCACGCAGCGCAGGTAGGCGATGTCGTAGTTGCCCGCATGCGTGGCGCCGTCCGCGCCGACGAGCCCGGCGCGGTCGAGCGCGAACGTCACGTCGAGGTGTTGCCGCGCGACGTCGTGGATCAACTGGTCGTAGGCACGTTGCAGGAACGTGGAATAGATGGCGACGACGGGCTTCATGCCTTCGACGGCGAGGCCGCCCGCGAACGTCAGCGCGTGCTGCTCCGCGATGCCGACGTCCACGTAGCGGTCGGGGAAGCGCTGGGCGAAACGCACGAGGCCGGAGCCTTCGCGCATGGCGGGCGTGATGCCGACGAGGCGCGGGTCGTGCGCGGCCATGTCGCACAGCCAGTCGCCGAACACGTCCGTGTACGCGGGCCGGCCGCGGAGACCTTCCGGCACGCCGTGCGCGGGGTCGAAGCGGCCGGTGCCGTGGTACAGGGTGGGCGCCGCCTCCGCGCGTACATAGCCCTTGCCCTTGCGCGTGACGACGTGCAGCACGTGCGGACCGACACGCCGCCGGGCGGCCTCCAGCGCGGGAACCAGGGCATCGAGGTCGTGGCCGTCGACCGGGCCCGAATAGGTGAAGCCGAACGCCTCGAACAGCGATGCGCCCAGGCGCACGCGGCCGGCTGCGAGATCGGACAAATGACGGTCCAGCGCGCCCACGGCGGGAGAAATGGACATGCCGTTGTGATTGACGACGACGAGCAGGCGCAGTGCGGGGTCGATACCCGCGTTGTTCAGGGCCTCGAACGCCATGCCGGCGGACAGCGCGCCGTCGCCGCAGACGGCCACGGCATGGCGGTCGTCGCCGCGGAGTTTCGCGGCCAGCGCCATGCCGAGCGCGGCGGACAGCGCCGTGGACGAATGCGCCGTGCCGAAGCAGTCGTGCTCGCTCTCGCAGCGGCGCGGAAAGCCGGACAGGCCACCCGCCTGGCGCAGGGTGTGCATCTGCGCGCGGCGGCCGGTCAATACCTTGTGGCCATAGCACTGGTGCCCGACGTCCCACACGATGCGGTCGCGCGGCGTGGCGAACACGTAGTGCAGCGCGATCGTCAGTTCCACCGTTCCCAGGTTCGACGCGAGATGGCCGCCCGTGCGGGCCACCGTGTCGAGCAGGAAGCGGCGCAACTGGCGCGCCAGCGTCTCCAGGCGCGCGCGGGGCAGCGCGCGCAATGCGGCCGGATCGTTGATTGCCTCGAGCAGGTCCATGCGGTCCTCCATGCGGCGTGCGACAGGCACCGCAGGCGACCCATTCTAGAACATCCCGGCCATCCGTTCAGGTATTCGCTTCAACCGTGCGCCGCCCCCTCTGGGGATATGGTATGCGCGAAAAATCTCAGCAGAAATCAGCCCTTGCGGCGGATCGCATCGAGCACGACGGCCAGCGCGCCGACGATCAGGAACGTGGCGCCGGCGTCGGCAGCAGGCCCAGCATGCCCTTCAGCGCGTACAGGACCACGAGCGCGCCCAGCATGTCGCCGGCCGCCATGACGGCGAAGCCCCGGGCCAGGTCGACCTGGTCGCCATGGATCCAGAACCACAGGTGGTGCATCAGCGGGCTGGCGACGCCGAACAGCGGCACGAGCAGCAGCAGGCGGCGCGACGTCAGGTTCGACAGCGACGCCTGCATGCCCAGCACGCGCAGCGCGAACAGGTACACGAGGTAGGGCGCGAGGGCCGAGCTGATGCCGCCGACGAAGGAGCGCAGGGGGTCGTCCGGGTACAGGTGGAAGAACGACTCGGCCCACGACCCCAGCAGGACGCCGACGGCGCCGGGCAAGCCCAGCAGCAGCGGGCACAGCAGCCGCGCGCCGGCCGGCAGGTAGATCCAGCCGACGCCACGGACGAACTCGACGTTGGGGAAGACCCAGTCCTGCAACCGCGCCAGGAATAGATAGAACACCACCGAGCCGACGACGCTCGCGCAGGCGACGCGGAAGCCGTTACCGGAAGTTAAAGGGGATGGCATGACGGGTTGTAGGTGATGGAGTTCGCGTGGCTCTCGCATTATAATCTGCGCATGAGCAAATCGACCCGTCCCGCCGACATCTATCTGCGCTTTCTGCAACTCGCGGAAGCTTTGCGCGGGTTGCCGTCCCTGCCCTCGCTCGACCCGCTGGAAGAGCGCATCCTCGGCACCGTCGCGCGTGCCATGCAGGAGGGCGAGCGCCTGTGCGTGCGCGACATGATGGCCAAGAAGGAACTGGGCGCCCCCGCCACCGTCCACAGCCGCCTGACGTCGATGCGCGAAAAGGGCTGGATCATGCTGACCGATACCGAGGACACGCGGCGCAAGCAGGTGACGCTGACGCAGGCGGCGCTGGCGCATTTCGACAAGCTGTCGAAGTGCATGGTGAAGGCGGTCGAGAAGGCCTGAACCGTCGTTCCCGCGCAGGCGGGGATCCATGCTGAGCTGACTACGGACACTCAGCATGGGTTCCCGCTTTCGCGGGAAGTCGTTTCCGGCAGTGCCGGGAACGACGTAGCGTTAGTCCCCGGCCGTATAGGTATAGACCCGCTTCCGCTTCGACGCAATCGCCGGCCGGATCCGCTGCGGCGAGATCGACACGCTGGCCCCCGCCGATGCCGCCCCGCCCTTCTGCACGGCGCCCAGCACGACCGACACCGCCTTGCCCCCGATCGGCACGCTGCTGGCCTTCACCGGCGACGGCGGCAGGCCGCCGCCCACGAAGATCGACGAGCGCGTGCCGCCGCACAGGCCCGGCACGTTGATGGCGCCGGAGCCGTTCAGCAGGTTGACCCAGTAGCCGCGCGCCTCGCCCAGCGACGTCGAGCAGCTCGCCGCGTCCGGCGGGACCGGGCGGTTGGTGCTGAACGTGATCATGCCGCTCGCGATCAGCGCCGACGTCACCACCTGCTCGCCCTGGCCGTACTGGTTCAGGTCCATGAACCAGCCCTTCGTCCCCGAATTCGGCAACACCTTCGCGGCGGCGCAATCCGTGTTCGTCGTGTAGTCCGTCATCGCGTCCATGTTCGTCGCGGGCGTGCCGGTGGCCGCCGTCAGGTCGTCCAGGTAGACGTAGAACCGGTTCGTCACGTTGGCGTACGGGTATTGCGACTGCAGCGGATGCTCGCGGTCGCCGCTGCCCAGCGCCACGTAGACCTTGCCCTGGATCGCCAGCAGCGCGGGCGCGAACAGGAACTTGCGGCCGGCGCCCGTCGTGTACGCGACCTTGCGCGCGGTCCACGACTCGGACGCGAGCGCCGTGCGGCCCGCGTAGCTGCCCACGAAGTCGACGCGGTAGATGCCGCCCCCCAGGTCGGCCGCGTAGGCGTAGTCGGGATAGCCGTCGTTGTCGACGTCGACGAGGGCCACGTCGGCGGCCACGCCGCGGTCGGTCTGGAACGAACGGATCACCGCGCCCGTGTTCGCGTCCAGCACGTACACGAAGCCGCCCTTGCCGCTGCCGCAGGCGGGTGACGCCGTGTCGGCGTCCTCGCAGGCATCGTAGCCGCCGCCCACGACCAGCACCGGCGTCGTCGTCGAATACCCCTTGATGAAGGCGACGTTCGGCGTCGACCACGTCTGGCCGACGCCGGACATGCCGGCCGTGCAGCCGATGTCGTCGGCCAGGTTCGGGCAGCCGGCCTTCCACTTGTACACCGGCTGGTCGGGACGGGTCACGTCCAGGCCGTACAGCATGCGCCCGCCGCGCCGCATCGACGGGAAGATCCAGACCCGCGAGTTGTCGGCGTTCTGGTACAGCCCGATCGAACCGTCGAAGAAGTAATCCTTGCGCGCCGGGGCCGGCGAGATCGCGTTGCTCAGGTTCGGGTAGCTGACGAGCGGCGCATTGTCCATCAGGCGCTGCAGGCGGCCGAAGAACTCCGGCGCGACGAACGACCAGGTCTCGACGCCGGTATTCGCGCTCACCGCGTGCAGCGCGCCGTCGTTGGCGCCGTAGAACACGCGCACGCCGGTGGTGCCGCCATAGTTCACGGGCAGCGGGCGCGAGTGGATCACGTCGCCGTGGATCGAGGGCCGTGTCGTCGACGTGGCGCCGGTACCTTTTTCGTTGTTGACGTCCGCGCCCTGGATGAAGTTGACGAGGTTCGCGGACAGGCCCGTGCCGGCCGTGTTGAACGTGGCCAGCGTCGTGCCCGACAGGGTCAGCATGTTGCGGCTGACGGGCTGGTTGCCGCTCCACGCGCCGGCCACGTTCCCCTGCCTCAGGATCTCGGCCGCGCCGCCCTTCTCCACCTGCGGGCCGTCCGGCAGGTCGGAATAGGCGCTCACGCCGTCCGGCGCGCAGGCCCCGGCC
>CBIHRX010000245.1:0-10113 GCA_966212555.1 uncultured Massilia sp. | reverse complement strand
CATATCCTCGATACCGCTTCGTCGTTCGTCGGCGTATCGGACCGCGAGGTCAAGAAAGTGCCGCTGATGCGCGGCAAGAGCGTGTTCAACCTGTTCTTCGAGAACTCGACTCGCACGCGCACCACGTTTGAAATCGCATCGAAGCGCCTGTCGGCCGACGTCATCAACCTGAACATGCAGGCCTCGTCGACCAGCAAGGGCGAATCGCTGCTCGACACCATCGACAACCTGTCGGCCATGCATGCCGACATGTTCGTGGTGCGCCACTCGCAGTCGGGCGCGCCCTACATGATCGCCAAGCACCTGAACGACACGAAGCAGAACCACGTGCACGTGGTGAACGCGGGCGACGGCCGCCACGCGCACCCGACGCAGGGCCTGCTCGACATGTACACGATCCGCCACTACAAGAAGGATTTCACGAACCTGCGCGTGGCCATCGTCGGCGACATCCTGCACAGCCGCGTGGCCCGTTCGGACATCCACGCGCTGACGACGCTGGGCGTGCCGGAAGTGCGCGCCATCGGCCCGCACACGCTGCTGCCGGGCGGCCTGGAACAGATGGGCGTGCGCGTCTTCACGAACATGGAAGAGGGCCTGAAGGACGTCGACGTGATCATCATGCTGCGCCTGCAGAACGAGCGCATGTCGGGCGCGCTGCTGCCGTCGGCCGGCGAGTATTTCAAGAGCTACGGCCTGACGCCGGAGCGCCTCGCGCTCGCCAGGCCGGACGCCATCGTGATGCACCCGGGCCCGATGAACCGCGGCGTGGAGATCGATTCGGCCGTGGCGGACGGCGCCCAGGCCGTGATCCTGCCGCAGGTCACCTTCGGTATCGCCGTACGCATGGCCGTTATGAGTATCTTAGCTGGAAGTCACGCATGACCAATCTTCACATCAAGAACGGGCGCCTGATCGACCCGGCGGCCGGCATCGACGCCGTCCAGGACCTGTACATCGCCGACGGCAAGGTCGCCGGCATCGGCAGCGTACCGCAAGGCTTCACCGCCGCGCGCACCATCGACGCCGCCGGCCTCGTCGTCGCGCCGGGCCTCGTCGACCTGTCCGCCCGCCTGCGCGAGCCGGGCTACGAATACAAGGCCACGCTGGAATCGGAAATGCAGGCCGCGGTGCAGGGCGGCGTGACGACGCTCGTGTGCCCGCCCGACACCGACCCCGTGCTGGACGAGCCGGGCCTCGTCGAAATGCTCAAGCACCGCGCGCGCCTGCTGAACCAGGCGCACGTGCATCCGCTGGGCGCCCTGACCGTCGGCCTCAAGGGCAAGGCGCTGACCGAGATGGCCGAGCTCACGGAAGCCGGCTGCATCGGCTTCGCGCAGGCCGAGGAACCGATCACGGACACCACCGTGCTGCTGCGCGCCATGCAGTACGCGAAGACGTTCGGCTACACCGTGTGGCTGCGCCCGCAGGACCCGTACATCGGCCGCGGCGGTGTCGCCCACAGCGGGCCGCTGGCGTCGCGCCTGGGCCTGTCCGGCGTGCCCGTGATGTCCGAGACCATCGCGCTGCACACGATCTTCGAACTGATGCGCGCTTCCGGTGCGCGCGTGCACCTGTGCCGTATCTCGTCCGCCGCCGCGCTGGACCTGATCCGCGCCGCCAAGAAGGAAGGCTTGCCGGTCACGTGTGACGTCGGCGTGCACCACCTGCACATGACGGATGCCGACATCGGTTTCTTCGATTCCAACGCGCGCTTCACGCCGCCGCTGCGCGGCCAGCGCGACCGCGACGCGATCCGCGCGGCCGTCCAGGACGGCACCGTGGACGCCGTCTGCTCGGACCACACCCCGGTCGACGACGACGAGAAACTGCTGCCGTTCGCGGAAGCGTCGCCCGGCGCCACCGGCCTGGAACTGCTGCTGGCGCTGATGTTGAAGTGGGCGACGGAGCAGAACGGCGACGGCAAGGCACTGTCGACGGCAATCGCGAAAATCACGAGCGATCCGGCGCGCATGGCGGGCCTGTCCGCCGGCACGCTGGCGCAAGGCGCGAGCGCGGACGTCGTGCTGTTCGATCCGGACGCGCGCTGGACCGTCAACGCGGCCGCCCTCGCGAGCCAGGGCAAGCACACGCCGTTCCTCGGCTACGAACTGGCGGGGCAGGTGAAGGCGACGATCGTCGCCGGCCACGTCGCGTTCGAACGCTGATTGAAGATCAGGCTTGCGTGGCGCCTCGCGCGCCTCGTCCTCCACCTCGTCCAGGGCCTGGCCACGAGCGCCCTCGTGTTCCCGTGGGCGAGCGACTCCCTGCGCGAGCGCCTGATCCGGCGCTGGTCGGCGCGCCTGCTGGGCGTCTGCCGCGTGCGCCTCGAGCGCGTGCCGGGTGAAGACTCGCTCGCGCACGCCCTCATCGTCGCGAACCACATCTCGTGGCTCGACATCTTCGTCATCAACGCCGTGCACCCGTGCCGCTTCGTGGCCAAGGCCGAGATCCGCGCCTGGCCCGTCGTCGGCTGGCTCGTCGCGCAGGCGGGCACGGTGTTCATCGCGCGCGGCAACCGGCGCGACCTGCGCCACATCTTCAAGGGACTCGTGGACGCCCTGGGCCAGCGCCGCCGCGTGGCGTTCTTCCCGGAGGGGACGACGGCCAGCCAGGGCACGGTGCTGCCGTTCCACGCGAATCTGTTCGAAGCCGCCATCGACGCCGCCGTGCCCGTGCAGCCGGTCGCACTGGCCTATGTCGACGCGGGCGGCGCCTGGCATCCTTCGGTCGACTACACCGGCGAGACGACGTTCGTCGACAGCATCGTGCGCATCCTCGGCGGGGAGCCGGTCGTCGCGCGTCTCGCCTGCCTGGCGCCGATCCCGGCGGCGGGTGGGCACCGGCGCGAGCTGGCGCAGGCGGCGCATGATGCGATTGCGGGGGCGCTGGGTCAGACCCTGCAACGTCGTTCCCGCGAAGGCGGGAACCCATACTGAGCTACCAACTTCGGAACCTCAGTATGGATCCCCGCGTACGCGGGGATGACGAGCGTCACTTTTTACCGCTGTGCTCCCGATACTCCGGACAATCCACCTGCAACAGCGACCGGTCGTCCAGGCACACGGCCGTCAGCTTGCCGCCCCACACGCAGCCGCTGTCCAGCCCCACGAGATTCGGCCGCAGCACGAGCCCCAGCGCGGACCAGTGTCCGAACACGACGGTGACATCCAGCGTGCGGCGGCCGGGCAGGTCGAACCAGGGCTGCAGGTCCGTGCCTTCCGGGCCCTTGTCGCTTTCCTTGTGATGGAAATCCATGCGGCCGTCCGGCCAGCACAGGCGCATGCGCGTGAGGGCGTTGACGATGCAGCGCAGGCGGGCGATGCCCGTCAGGCCGTCGTCCCAGCGGTCCGGCTCGTTGCCGTACATCTGGCCGAGGAACTCGATCCAGTGGTCGCCGCGCAGCACGGTCTCCACTTCGGCCGCCAGCGCCATCGTCTGCGCGGCCGTCCACTGCGGCGGCACGCCGGCGTGGACCAGCAGGTGCGCGTCGACGAACATGGCGAGCGGGCGCCGGCGCAGCCAGTCGATCAGCGCGTCGCGATCGGGCGCGGCGAGGATCTCGTCCAGCGTATCGGAGCGGCTCGTCTTCTGGGCGCCGACGGCCACGGCCAGCAGGTGCAGGTCGTGGTTGCCGAGCAGGGCGTCGACGCGGCCATCGCTCGCTTCGGCCAGCGCCTTCATGCGGCGCAGCGCGCCCAGGGAATCGGGACCGCGATTGATCAAGTCGCCGACGAACAGGATGCGCGCTCCCGGCCCGGCCGTCGCGGCTATCCGTTCCAGCAGCAGGCCGGCTTCATGGGCGCACCCTTGCAGGTCGCCGATCACATAGGTTTTCATCTCGCTCGTATTCGTTTTTGCAGGATCGATACTAATCGATTCTTCCCGGTTTCGTGCGGCGGCCGCGGCCGCACGAATTACCGATTGTAAATTGTCTTGCTCCTTAGTCAAAGTTTCGGTATTTCGTAATTCCTCAATCGGACGAGGGTGTACGCGCGTACACTGCCGAGGTCCGGTTTCCCAATGACTAATCCGGTACAATGCCCCAGAGTTGCATTTAAAAAATAATAAAATGTTTTCCTTCATCGTAAGTTTTGTCGTGTCCGCGCTGCTGACGCTCCTCGTCGTCAAGCATTCGAAATTGCACGGTCCGGCACTCGACAATAATTTCGACGGCGTGCAGAAGGTCCATGCGCATGCGGTCGCGCGGATTGGCGGATTGCCGATCTTCCTGGCGGTGGCCCTGAGCGTCGGCATTTCCGCGTGGCGGGTGCCCGGCCTCGGTAATTGGCTGGTGCCGCTGCTGGGTTGTTCCGCGATTGCATTCGCCGGCGGCATCGTCGAAGACTATACGGGGACGGTGCGTCCGTCGCGCCGCCTGATATTGACGATGGCCGCCGCGTTCCTCGGCTATCTCGTGCTGGATGCGAAAATCGCGCGTCTCGATATGCCTTTCGTGAGCTGGCACCTCGATTCGCTGTGGCTGATATTGCCGCTGACCGTACTGGCCGTCGCCGGCATCGCGAATGCCGTGAATATCATCGACGGGTTCAATGGCCTGGCCAGCGTCGTCACGATCTTCATGCTGCTGTCGCTCGCTTACGTGGGCTGGCAGGTGGGCGATATGTTCGTGCTGGTGGCCGCGCTGACGGTCGCGGGCGCGACGGCCGGTTTCCTCGTGTGGAATTATCCGGTCGGACTCATCTTCCTCGGGGACGGAGGCGCTTATTTCATCGGATTCATGCTGGGCGAACTGGCCCTGCTGCTCGTGATGCGCAATCCCCAGGTGTCGACGTGGTATGCCGCCTTGCTGCTGATTTATCCGGCATTCGAAACCATATTTTCCGTTTATCGCCGAATGTTTGTGCGTGGGAAATCTCCTACAATGCCGGACGGGATCCACCTGCACAGCCTGATTTTCCGGCGCATCGTCCAATGGACCGTCGGTCGCAAAGAAGCCCGTGCACTGATGAAAAGGAATGCCCGCACGTCGCCATACCTGTGGCTGTTTTCCCTCACGGCTGTTATCCCCGCAACCGTTTTCTGGCGGAATACCGGAATTTTGATATTCTTCTGTCTGTTGTTCATTATCAGCTACGTGTGGTTGTACGCGCGTATCGTGAGATTCAAGTCGCCGCGCTGGCTGATTTGGCACAAAAAACACTGAAGAAATTTCAGTTGTAGTATATTGCGAGCATTGGTGAATATTCGATAAAATCCCTTACACCTAGACTCTACATATAAGGAATCAAGATGGATCTGTCTAATTTGTCCTTGGGCGATTTGCGCAACCTGCAGGAGCAGATCAAGCAGGAAATGAAGAAGCGCGAGGTTCAGGAAGTGCAAAAGGCGCGTGAACAGATCATGGCCATCGCGCAGAGCGTGGGCGTGCCTTTGAAAGACCTGATCAGCGCCAGCGGCCGTGGCGGCAAATCGGCGGGTGCGAATGTCGGCTCCGTCGCCGTTCGTTATCGCAATCCGGACAATGCGTCGCAACAGTGGACCGGTCGCGGCCGCCAGCCGAAATGGGTCAAGGAATGGGTCGAAGGCGGTAAATCGCTGGACAAACTGCGCGTCTGATTCCGTTTCATATCGTTCCGAGTGCGCACGTTCTGTGCGCCTCACCGCGCTTGTTTGCGCATTCAATACGGCGGCAATCCGACCCCGTCGGTCCGCCTTGCCGTTACAATATCCCTTTTTTCCAATCCCGGCCCAACCGGCGTTCGGAATGCCCGTGCGCGCGCATTCCAGCGCCCCGTCCAGCAAGGTAGATAATCCATGGTTTCTCTCTCGAAAACGATCTTCAAGGCTTATGACATTCGCGGCGTCATCGGCAGCACGCTCGACGCGGGGATCGCGCGCCGCATCGGCCAGGCGTTCGGCGCCGCCGCGCTGGCCAAGGGAGAACGCACCGTGATCATCGGCCGCGATGGCCGCCTGTCCGGCCCCGAGCTCGCCAAGGCGCTGGCCGACGGCCTGCAGGCCGCCGGCGTGGACGTCATCGACCTGGGCATGGTCGCCACGCCGATGGTGTATTTCGCCACCAACGTGCTGGGTGCGCGCTCGGGCATCATGGTCACCGGCAGCCACAACCCGCCGGACTACAACGGCTTCAAGATGGTCCTGGCCGGCGAGGCGATCTACGGCGACGCCATCCAGGGCCTGTACCAGGCCATCGAACGCGACGACTTCCGGCCGGCCGCCCAGCCAGGTCGCTACTCGACCCACGACATCAAGGCCGCCTACGTCGAACGCATCGTCGGCGACGTCAAGATCGCGCGTCCGATCAAGATCGCGGTCGACTGCGGCAACGGCGTGGCCGGCATGGTCGCGGGCGATTTGTTCCGCGCGATGGGCTGCGACGTGATCGAACTGTTCTGCGACGTGGACGGCCGCTTCCCGAATCACCACCCGGACCCGGCGCACCCGGAAAACCTGCAGGACCTGATCGCATGCCTGAAGACGACGGACGCCGAGATCGGCCTCGCCTTCGACGGCGACGGCGACCGCCTGGGCGTGGTCACGAAGGATGGCCAGATCATCTTCCCGGACCGCCAGATGATGCTGTTCTCGCAGGACGTCCTGGCGCGCAACCCGGGCGCCGAAATCCTGTACGACGTGAAGTGCACGCGCCACCTGGGCCCGTGGATCGAACAGCACGGCGGCCGTCCGCTGATGTGGAAGACGGGCCACTCGCTCGTCAAGGCGAAGCTGAAGGAAACGGGCGCGCCGCTGGGCGGCGAGATGAGCGGCCATATCTTCTGGAAGGACCGCTGGTACGGCTTCGACGACGGCCTGTACACGGGCGCGCGCCTGCTCGAGATCCTCACGCGCGAAACCGACCCGTCGGCGCTGCTCAACGGCCTGCCGATCGCGTCCAGCACGCCCGAGCTGCACCTGCACCTGAACGAAGGCGAGAATTTCGCGCTGATCGACAAGCTGCGCGCCGAGGCGCAATTCCCGGGCGCGGACCGCATCGTCGACATCGACGGCCTGCGCGTGGAATACCCGGACGGCTTCGGCCTCGCGCGCGGTTCGAACACGACGCCCGTCGTCGTGCTGCGCTTCGAGGGCGAGAATCCGGCGGCGCTGGACCGCATCCAAAAGGAATTCGCGCGCGTGATCCTCGCCGCCAAGCCTGACGCGAAGCTGCCGTTCTGATGAAGATCCTGCTGGTGCGGGTGTCGTCGCTGGGCGACGTCCTGCACAATCTCCCGATCGTGGCCGACATCCGGCGCCACTTTCCGGATGCCCAGGTGGACTGGGTGGTGGAAGAGGGCTATGTCAGCCTCGTGAAGCTCAACCCGCACGTGCGCAAGGTGATCCCGTTCGCGCTGCGGCGCTGGCGCAAGGGGCTCGGCCAGGCGGCCGTGCGGGCGGAACTGCGCGGCTTTTTTGCCGACCTGCGCGCCGAGCGTTACGACTACGTGTTCGATACGCAGGGCCTGATCAAGACGGGCATTGTAATGGCCTGCGCCCGCGGCGGCCAGAAGATCGGCCTGGCCAACGGCACCGAGGATTCCGGCTACGAAGGCGTCTCGCGCATCTTCCACAGCCGCAGCATCCCCGTCGAGCCGCGCACGCACGCGGTGGCGCGCGGGCGCCAGGTCGTGGCCGCGGCGCTCGGCTATGCCGTCGACACGCCGCCCGATTTCGGCCTGCCGGCACCCGACGGTGCCGCGCGGCCGGCCTGGATGCCGCCGGACGATTACGCCGTGTTCTTCCACGGGACGGCGCGCGCCGCGAAAAAATGGCCGACCGCGCACTGGATCGCGCTCGGCCAGGCGCTCGCGCCGATGACGATCCTGCTGCCATGGGGCTCGCCGTCCGAGAAGGAAGAGGCCGGGCGCTTGGCGGCCGCGCTGCCGCATGCGCGCGTGCTGCCGAAACTGTCGATGATGGATGCGGTGGAACTGGCGCGCCACGCGACGCTGGCCGTCGGCGTCGACACGGGCCTCACGCACATCGCCGCCGCTTTCGTGCGGCCGACGGTCGAGATCTATGCCGATTCGCCGCGCTGGAAGACCGAAGGCAACTGGTCGCCGCGCATCGTCAACCTGGGCGACACGGGGGCGCCGCCATCGGTCGACGAGGTCGTGGCGGCCGCGCGGCGCCTGCTGGAGAGCCGCTGATGCGTGTGCTGTATTCGCTCATGTGGTGGCTGGCGCTGCCGCTCGTGCTGGGCCGTTTGTGGTGGCGCGGGCGCCGCGAGCCCGGCTACCGCACGCACCTGGGCGAGCGCCTGGGGTTCTATGGCAGCCGGCCCGACAAGCGCCCGACCATCATGGTGCACGCCGTCTCCGTCGGCGAGACGCGCGCGGCGGAACCGCTGATCGAAGCGCTGCTGGCCGCGCGCCCCGATGCGCGCATCCTGCTCACGCACATGACGCCGACGGGCCGGGCGACAGGCAAGGCGCTGTTCGGCAAGCACGGCGACCGCGTGATGCAGTCGTTCCTCCCGTACGACACCGGCTTCATGGTCGGCCGTTTCCTGCGCCATTTCGAGCCCGCGATCTGCATCCTGATGGAGACGGAGGTGTGGCCGAACCTGATCCATGGCTGCGCCAGGTACAAGGTGCCGGTGGCGCTCGTGAATGCGCGCCTGTCGGAAAAGTCGCTGCGCCGCGGGCGCAAGATCGGCGCGCTGATGACGGATGCCGCCCGCGCGCTCACTCTGGTGGCCGCGCAGACGGATGCGGATGCCGAACGTATCGCCTCGCTCGGCGCTCCCAAGGTCGCCGTCACGGGCAGCATCAAGTTCGACGTCGTGCCGCCGCAGGCCGCGCTGGACACCGGCGCCATGCTGCGCACGCGCTTCGCGGATCGTCCCGTGCTGCTGTGCGCCTCCACCCGCGAGGGAGAAGAGGCGCTGATCCTCGACGCTTATAAAACCATGGACCGGCGGCCGGCCGGCATGCTGCTCGTGCTGGTGCCCCGCCACCCGCAGCGCTTCGATGAGGTGGCGCGCATGGCCGGGGAGCGCGGTTTGACCCTGGCGCGCAGGTCCGCGTTGCCGGATCACGTGGATACCGACGTGCTGCTGGGCGATTCCATGGGCGAGATGTTCGCGTATTACGCGGCGTGCGATTGCGCCTTCATCGGCGGCAGCCTTCTGCCGCTGGGCGGCCAGAACCTGATCGAAGCGTGCGCGCTGGGACGTCCCGTGCTGGTGGGCGAGCACACCTTCAACTTCCTGCAGGCGACCGAGGAAGCCGTCGCCGCCGGCGCCGCGCTGCGCGTGCCCGATGCGCCGGCGCTGCTGCGCGCGGCCGCCGGCCTGCTCGCCGACGACGGCCGCCGCGCCGCCATGGGCGCCCACGCACAGGCCTTCGCGGCCCGCCATCGTGGCGCGACAGTGCGCACTGTTGAACTCTTGCAACAGATTATCGCTTAGCTTTTGCTACCATTCTCTTTAGATTAGAAAACGAAAGGGGATGCACATGTTGTGGTCAAATCGCTCGCGAGCGGCCGGCCACTCGGATGGCGGGGCCGCGTTGCTGGACCAGCCTGACGCCGCGGATCTCGGTGCCGACGCCATGCCGGCGGCCACGATCCCGGTCGTGCATCCGCCGGCGGAACGTTACAGCCTTCATTTCTGGGTGCGCTATTCGTTCGCCGAATACGTGCGCTTCATGTGGGAGCATGGCGGTTACCTGATCCGCCGCCGCCACGTTCGCTGGCCGATGGGCGTCTACCTGCGCCTGAAAAGCACGCTGTCGGCGGCCGCGCACTTCGTGCTGCTGCAGCGCGGGAAGCGCACGTACGAATTCCAGATCGACCAGCATGGCATCGTGCGCACCAGCGACACGGGCGTGAGCCTGATCGACTGGAACGACGTGCAGCGCATCCGCACGTATTCGAACGGCTTCATGATGATCCTGAAGCGCGGCACCCTGCCCATTCCGTTCCGGTGCCTGAACAAGGACGAAGTCAGCGCGATGCGCGGGATCGTCGAGGCGCGTGCGGCGGGCGAACTGCAGTTCCGCGCTTCTTGAAATGTTGGATCGGTGGGCTCGGGGAGCCCACCCTACGATCGCCGCTTGCCGTAGGGTGGGCCCCCCCGGCCCACCACAGCCTCCCCATTAATACTCCGGGAAGTGAACCCGCATAGAC
>CBIHRX010000244.1:0-10149 GCA_966212555.1 uncultured Massilia sp. | reverse complement strand
CACGGCGATCAGCGGCCCGACGTGCCGGTGCCGGAGGAGCCGGTGCCCGACGTGCCCGACGTGTCGCTGCCGGTCGTGCCCGACGTACCCGACGTGCCCGACGAGCCGGTGCCGCCGGTCGTGCCGGTTGCGCCGGTGCCGGTTGCGCCCGTGCCGGTGGTGCCGGTGCCCGTTGCGCCCGTGCCGGTGTCGCCGGTGGTGCCCGTCGCGCCGGTGGTGCCGCCCGTGGTGCCGGTTGCGCCGGTGCCGGTGCCGGTGGTGTCACCCGTGGTGCCCGTGCCGGTCGCGCCGGTCGTGCCGCTGGTGCCGGAGCTGCTGCTCGGCGCCGTGGCCGATGTGTCGCCGGTACCGGTCGTGCTGGTGGTGTCATTCTTCTTGCAAGCGGCCAGGCTGGCCATCAGGGCTGCAGCAAACAGAATTTTCGATGCGTTGTTAAGAGTTTTCATTTGTGTTACTCCTCGTTCACGTCTATCGTTTACCGCCGTCTCCAGGTGAGGCGCTGGAGGGTCGGCGGCGCTTGGGTTCCCGATGGACCATGCGGCCCAAACGCGAACCATCGGGGAACCGACGCAATACGCGGCCCCGGTGGCGTACGAATCCGACTGTTTGCATTAGACCGGCATCACGCCGGCCGGTTCGTCGGATTGCACGCCTTCTGCTTTGGGAAACCGAAGTTTCCCTCGATCCGCAGTGCCGTCTGCAACGTCGACACGTGCGGATTAGATAAGAGCCGAACCGTCATCGTTCAACCCTCGAACCCCCGGCGAAGCTGCCGGATGGCCGTGACGCCGCGTCGGCGTTGTCGCCGGCGGCCTGTTCGAGCAGGGCGGGAATCACGTCGCACAATTCCCGCGCCAGGTAACCCACTCTGCCGAAGCGTTCGGCGAGGCGCTCGCCCGCGCGCGCGTGCAGCGCGACACCCCAGGCGGCGGCCTGCGCGAGCCCCGCACCGCGCGCCGCGAGACCCGCGATGACGCCGGCCAGCACGTCGCCCGAGCCCGACGTGGCGAGCCCGACATTGCCGCCTTCGTGCTGCCACCGCTCGCCGCCCGGTGCCGCGATCACGGTGCGCGCGCCCTTGAGCGCGACGACGGCGTTCCACGCCTGCGCGGCCTCGGACGCGTGGCGGTCGGGCGCCGCGCCGATTTCGTCCTTGGCAATGCCCGTCAGGTGCGCCATCTCGCCCGCATGCGGCGTCAACAGGACCGGCACGTTGAAGCGGAAAGGTGGATTGCCGGCAGGCGGATGCAGCACCGCGCCCATTGCCTCGGCATCCAGCAACACCTTCGTGTCGCTGCCGTCCAGGCGCGGCAGCAGCGCGTGCACGAGGCGGGCCGTCGCGGCCTCGTCCCGCATGCCGGGGCCGATCAGGATGGCGCTGATCTTGTCGGCCAGCGGATCGAGCGCGGCCACCGCTTCGACCGTGAAGCCGCCGGCGTCGTTTTCCGCCAGCCCCAGCACGCGCGATTCCGGAATAGCGAGCGCTACCAATTGGGCCACGCTGCGTCCGGTGGCGATGGTCAGCTTGCCGGCGCCGGCGCGCAAGGCGGCCGTGGCCGCCAGGATCACGGCACCCGGCATCTCGCGCGAGCCGCCGAGGACGAGCACGTGGCCGCGGTCTTCCTTGTCGGCATCGTTCGAGGGCACGGGCAGCGGCCAGCTGCGCAGCAGGCTCGTATCGACGTCGCGCGGGCGGGCGTTGGTATGCAGCGTCATGGGGAAGGGACCTCAGGCTTTGGCCGCGGTGGGTTGATCTTTGGCGACCGTCACCGGCGTGCCGGTGGCTTCGAGCGGGGCGACGAAATTGACCAGGCGGACGGCCAGCTTGCCGCGCTTGCCCAGCGTGGGATCGAAGACGTACGAGGTGACGGAGCAGTTCGGGACGTCGCCGGCACGGTCCTGCGCGAGGATCGCCGCCTCGTCCATCCGCTCGATCAGGTAGCGGAAGCAATTGACGATGACCTGGTGTGCGACGATCAGCACCCGCTCGCGCGGATATTCGCGCGTGATGGTGTCGAGGACGCTGCGCAGGCGCAGGATGACGTCGCACCAGCTTTCGCCGCCCGGTGGGCGGAAATAGAACTTGCCGACGTGGTGGCGCTGCTCATGTAGCTCGGGATATTTCTCGGCGATGCCGCGCACCGTCAGGCGGTCGAGGATGCCGAACTCCTTTTCGCGCAGCCGCTCGTCCGCGTGGACGGCCAGCAACTCGTCGCGGTTCAGGCGCTGCATCAGGATGTTGGCCGTCTCGGCCGCGCGCACGTAGGGCGAATGCAGCACGACGTTCGGCTGGCCGTCGGGCGGCAGCGCGGCGAACCAGCTCGACAGTGCCTGCGACTGGCGTACGCCCAGCTCGGACAGGGGCACGTCGACGTCGCGTTCGGCGATGTCGATGAGCAGGCCCGACGCGGCTTCGGCGGCATCGCGCGCGACGTTGCCGGCGCTCTGCCCATGCCTGACGAGCCAGATTTCCTGTGGCCACTTCTGATCCATCATCCGACCGTTTGTGATTTTGACATGTCGCGATCATAGACGGATTCGGCGGGACTTCCGCGCACGATTCCGGACGAAAATGTGTGCCGAAACGACGTGTAGGCGCGGTCTTACGTAGACAGTAGCAGTGGTTACGCCACCTGTTCCTCGCTGTCGAGGTTGACTTCGGCGTTGCTGTCGAACACGGTCATGTCGGTCTGGCCGAGTACGCGGCTGGCGAAGGTGCCGGCCGTGATGGAACCGCTCACGTTGAGCGCGGTGCGGCCCATGTCGATCAGCGGTTCGATGGAAATCAGGAGGCCGGCCAGCGCGACGGGCAGGTTCAGCGCCGACAGCACGATCAGGGCGGCGAACGTGGCCCCGCCGCCCACGCCGGCCACGCCGACGGACCCGATCATGACGATGCCGACGAGCGGCAGCAGGAAGCCGCTCGTGAACGGATCGATGCCGACGGTGGGCGCGATCATGACGGCAAGCATCGCCGGATAGATGCCGGCGCAGCCGTTCTGGCCCATCATCGAGCCGAACGACGCCGCGAAATTCGCGATGCCTTCCGGCGTGCCGAGGCGCGCCGTCTGCGTCTGCACGCTCATCGGGATGGAACCGGCCGACGTGCGCGACGTGAACGCGAAGGCGAGCACGGGGAAGATCTTTTTCACGTAGCGGCCCGGATGCAGGCCCACGGCCGCGACGATCAGCAGGTGCACGCCGAACATCAGGATCAGCGCGCTGTACGATGCCATGACGAAACCGATCAGCTTCAGGATGTCTTGCACGCTGGAGCTCGCGAGCACCTGCGTGATGAGGGCGAACACGCCGAACGGTGTCAGGCGCAGCACGAGCGTCACCATGCGCATCACGATCACGTGGGCGACGTGGACGAACTCGCTGAACTTCTCGAACACGTCTGGCTTCTTGGCGGCAATCCCCGTGGCAGAGACGCCGATAAAGATCGAAAACAGCACGACGGCAATCGTCGACGTCTTGCGCGCGCCCGTCATGTCGAGGAACGGATTCTCGGGAATGAACGACAGAATCATGGTCGGCAGCGACACGTCCTGCGCCGTCGCCAGCTTGCCTTCTAAATAGTGGCCGCGCGCGACTTCGGCCGCGCTCGACGTCAGGCCGACGGCGGACAGGCCGTACAGCTTGGCCATCAGGATGCCGATCGACGCCGCGATGGCCGTCGTGACCATCAGCGTGCCGATCGTCAGCGCACTGATCTTGCCGAGCGACGAGGCGTCGCGCAGCTTGAGGACTGCCTGGATGATTGAGACCATGATCAGCGGCATGATGATCATCTGCAGCAGTTTCACGTAGCCCGTGCCGACGATGTCGAGGTAGGCATTCGTCTGCGCGATGACGGGCGACCCGTTGCCGTAGAACGCCTGGAACGCGGCGCCCAGGACGATGCCCAGGCCAAGGCCCGTGAACACGCGTTTCGTGAAGGACAGGTGGCGTTGCTGCATCACATACAGCAGGCCGCAGGCCGCCAGGGCGATGGCCAGGTTCAGGATCAGGGGGAGACTCATGGTGTCCTCGATTGCGTTGCCTGTACACCTTTTATGCATACAGGAAATATAAGAGTCGCATTTTATATCCAATGATGCAGGCTTGCATGACGGCCATATCCTGTTGCGAATTGCTAAACGTTGTTGACACTGCAAGCCGAGTTTGCAACACTCAGCCGTCGTTCGTCCGCCGTCTCCCGGGAGAAATCATGGCCGTCCTGCGTCGCCTGCTGTGCGTCGTCTTGTTGTGCTGCTGGTCGGGCGCGTGGGCGCAGACCACCGTCTCCGGCTTTTCGCCCGAAGGCCAGGTGCGGCGCGTGCGTCAGGCCGTGGCACGCTTTTCGGAGCCGATGGTGCCGTTCGGCGACCTGCGCGCGGACACCCCGTTCGACGTGGCGTGTCCGGTGCCGGGCAGCGGCCGCTGGGTCGATGCGCAGACGTGGAGCTACGACTTCGCACGCGACCTGCCGGGCGCGACGAACTGCCGCTTCACGCTCAAGCGTGGCGTGCGCGACTTGGCCGGCCAGCCGCTGGCGGGAACGCGGGCATTCGACGTCGCCACGGGCGGCCCTGCCGTGCTGGAATCGCTGCCGCACGAAGGCGCGTCCGGCATCGACGAAAAACAGGCCTTCGTGCTCGCGCTGTCGGCGCCCGCGTCGAGCGACAGCATCGTCAGGCAAGCCTGGTGCCGCGCGGACGGCGCCAGCGACAAGATCGGCGTGTCCCTGCTTACGGGCGAGCAGCGCGAACAGGTGCTGCGCACGGACCGCTGGTTCGTCCGGCAGGTCGTCGCGGAAAATAGCGGGCAGGAAGATAGCGGCAAGGAAGAGGCCGGACCGTACACGGACGCGCGGTTGCGCGCCGACGAGAAAGCGGGCCGCCTGAACCGCATCGTCGTGCTGCAATGCCGTCGCACCTTGCCGGCGAACGCCGAAGTGGCTCTCGTCTGGGGCGCCGGCGTGGCCGCGCCGAACGGCATCGCGACGACCGAAGAGCAGACGCTGTCGTTCAAGACCCGCGCCGATTTCACGGCCCGCTTCGTCTGCGAAAAGGTGAACGCACGGTCCCAGTGCATTCCGTTCCAGCCGGTGCGTGTCGACTTCAGCGCGCCCGTACGCGCGGCCGATGCGGCGCAGATCTACCTGGAAGGACCGGGCGGCAAGCGCTGGCCGGCGCGCGTCGACAAGGAGGGCGGGCAGCTGCCCGACTTCGTCGGCCAGGTCAGCGTGCCGGGGCCGTTCCCGGAGCAGGCGCGCTTCACGCTGCACCTGCCCGCGGACTTGCGCGACGATGCCGGCCGCGCCCTCGTCAATGCGGACCGCTTCCCGCTCGCCGTGCGCACGGGCGAGCAGCCGCCGCTCGTCAAGTTCGCGGCGCCGTTCGGCATCATCGAGGCGAACGGCGACCGCCTGCTGCCCGTCACCGTGCGCAACGTCGAGGCGCAACTGGCCGGCCGCATGCACACGAACGGCACCGCCATGCGCCTCGATCCTGGCCGCACCGCCGACGTGCTGGCGTGGCTGCGCAAGGTCGCCGGCCCGCACGGCGGCCTGGATCCCGGCCAGCCGGCAGGCGACCAGTTGAAGGTGTCGATCTTCAAGGGCGTCAAGGCCGACAGGCTGCAGCGCTTCACGTTACCGAAACCGCTCGGCCGGCGCGCGTTCGAAGTGATCGGCATCCCGCTGCGCCAGCCCGGCTTCTATGCCGTCGAACTGGAAAGCCCGCGCCTGGGCGCCGCGCTGAATCCGAAGGGCCGCACGGCCTGGGTGCGCAGCGCGGCCCTCGTCACCAATCTCGCCGCGCATTTCAAACTGGGCGCGCAATCGTCGCTCGTGTGGGTGACGTCGCTCGACAAGGGCCAGCCCGTCGCGGGCGCGCGCGTGGAAGTGCGCGACTGCGGCGCGCGGCTGCTGTGGAGCGGCACGACGGACGCCGCCGGCATCGCGCGCATCCGCCAGGCGCTGCCGCGTGCCCGTTGCAAGGAAGGCGACATCTACGTCGTGACGGCCGCGCGCGGCGACGACTTCACGTTCACCTTGTCGGACTGGCAGCAGGGGATCGAGGCGTGGCGCTTCAACCTGCCGACGGGCAGCCGCGACGAGGACAGCCGCATCGTCGCCACCGTCTTCGACCGGACACTCCTGCGCGCCGGCGAGACCGTCCACATGAAGCACTACCTGCGCCGCCGCACGCAGCAGGGGTTTGCCTTCGTGCGCGCGAAGGATCCCGCACCATCGGCGCTGCGCGACTGGCGCGCCCAGGAACTCGGCACGGACAAGACGGCGCTGCCATCGCGCGGCTTCCTCGTCCACCAGGGCAGCGGCGAGAAGGTCGAGTTTTCGTTGCGCTGGGACGCGAACGGGAGCGCCGAGGGCGAGTGGGCGATCCCGGCGGAAGCGAAGCTCGGCGTGTACGACGTGCTGATCGGCGGCCAGGTGGCGGGCGATTTCCGTGTCGAGCAATTCCGCGTGCCGACGATGAAGGCGCAACTGGCGGGGCCGAAGCAGCCCGCGGTGGCGCCGCAGGCCGTCACGCTCGATGCGCAGGTGAGTTACCTGTCCGGTGGCCCGGCGGGCAACGCACCCGTGAAACTGCGCAGCGTCGTGCAGGATACGGGCGTGCAGTTCGCCGACTACGACGAATTCACGCTGGGGGCCGGTGACGTGAAGGAGGGTGTGGTCGACCAGGGTGGCGAGAGCGACGACGAAGCGGAATCGGAAGGCACGCCGGGCCAGGAAGTCGCGCGCACGCAAAGCCTGCAACTCGACCGCGCGGGCGGTGCACGCATCGTCGTCGACAAGCTGCCGACCATCGAGCGTCCGAAAAGCCTGCTGGCCGAGTTGTCGTACCAGGACGCCAACGGCGAAACATTGACGGTCTCCACGCGCGTGCCGCTGTGGCCATCCGCGTACGTCGTCGGCATCAAGCCCGACGGCTGGCTGTTGCGCCGCGACGCGCTGAAATTCCACACCGTCGTGCTGGACGTCGCCGGCAAGCCCGTGGCGAACGTGCCCGCGACGGTCGATTTGCTCAAGCGCGTCACGTATTCGCACCGGCGCCGCCTCGTCGGCGGGTTCTATGCGTACGAGCACAGCGCGGAAATCAAACGCATCGCTGAAGCGTGCAGCGGCACGACGGATGCGCGCGGCCTGCTCGTGTGCGACGTAAAAGCGCCGGCCGATGGCGACCTGATATTGCGCGCCCGCGCGACCGATCCGCAGCAGCGCGTGGCGGCCACGCACCGCGAAGTCTACGTGGCGGGCGACGAAGAGCAGTGGTTCGCGAACGCGGACCACGACCGCATCGACCTGCTGCCGGCGCAGAAACGCTACGAGCCGGGCGAGCAGGCGCGCTTCCAGGTGCGCAGCCCGTTCCGCCGCGCGACCGTGCTCGTGACGGTCGAGCGCGAAGGCATCCTCGACACGTATGTGCGGAGACTCTCCGGCCGCGACCAGACGATCTCGATTCCCGTCAAGGCGAGCTATGCGCCGAACGTGTTCGTCTCTGCCCTCGTCGTGCGCGGACGCGTGGCGGGCGTGCAGCCGACGGCGCTCGTCGATCTCGGCAAGCCTGCCTATAAACTCGGCATCGCGCCGATCCGCGTGGGCTGGCGCGGCCACGAACTGAAGGTCGACGTGGCAGCCGACAAGCCCGTGTACAAGGTGCGCGAGCGTGCGCAGGTCAGGGTGCGCGTGCGCGACCCCGACGGCACGCGGCCGGCGGCCGGTACGGAAGTCGCCGTCGCCGCCGTCGACGCCGGCCTGCTGGAGCTGATGCCCAACACGAGCTGGAACCTGCTGGAGACGATGATGCACGAGCGCAGCCTGCAGGTGGAGACGTCGACGGCGCAGATGCAGGTCGTCGGCAAGCGCCATTTCGGCCGCAAGGCGTTCCCGCACGGCGGCGGCGGCGGCCGGGGAGCGGGACGCGAGCTGTTCGAGACGCTGCTGCTGTGGAAGGGCAAGGTGGTGCTGGATGCGAACGGCGAGGCGAGCGTCGACGTGCCGCTGAACGACTCGCTGACGTCGTTCCGCGTCGTCGCCGTCGCGAGCAGCGGCGCGGGCCGGTTCGGCACGGGCGGCACCGACATCCGCACGTCGCAGGACCTGATGCTGGTCTCCGGCCTGCCGCCGCAAGTGCGCGAAGGCGACCGGCTGCGCGCCGGGTTCACGCTGCGCAACGCGTCCGACCGGCGGCTCGCGGTGCGCCTGGACGCCGGCGTGACGGCGGACGGCGGCAAGGCGCAGGCGCTGCCGCGCCAGGACATCGTGCTGGCGCCGGGCGAATCGCGCGAAGCGGGGTGGGATTACACCGTACCCGCCGGCGCGACGAAGCTGCAATGGGACGTCAGCGCGGCGGGTGATGGCGCCGGCGACCGCATGCGCGTGACGCAACAGGTGAACGTCGCCGTGCCGGTGCGTACCCTGCAGGCGACGCTCGTGCAGCTCGACGGCACGAAGACGATGCCCGTCGAACGTCCGGCGGACGCCTTGCCCGGCCGCGGCGGCATCCGCACGACCTTGCAGGCGCGCCTCGGAAGCGACCTGCCGGGCGTGCGCGACTACATGACGGCCTATCCGTACACGTGCTTCGAACAGCGCACGTCGCGTGCCGTGGCGCTGCAGGACAAGTCCATGTGGAACTCGGTCGTCGCGACCTTGCCCGCGCACCTCGACGGCGATGGCCTCGTCAAGTATTTCGCGCCGATGGAGCAGGGCAGCGACGTGCTCACGGCCTACGTGCTGTCGGTTACGCACGAAGCGGGCTACGCGATCCCCGACGAGCTGCGCGGCCGCATGGAAGCGGGCCTTGCGGCGTTCGTGGAAGGGAAGATCGTGCGCGGCAGCGGCCGTGCGACGGGCGAACTGGCCGTGCGCAAGCTGGCCGCGCTGGAGGCGCTGTCGCGCGGCACGGAAGTGCAGCCGGCCATGCTGGACTCGATCGAGGTCCGGCCGAATTTGTGGCCCACGTCCGCCGTCATCGACTGGTATTCGATCCTGAAGCGCACGCCGGCGCTGCCGCAGCGCGACCAGCGCCTGGCGCAGGCCGGCCAGATCCTGCGCGCGCGCCTGAACCTGCAGGGCACGACGATGGGCTTTTCGACCGAGCGCGCGGACGGTTGGTGGTGGCTCATGACGTCCGTCGACGTCAACGCCAACCGGCTGCTGCTGGCGACGCTGGACGATCCGGCGTGGAAGGTGGACGCGGGCCGCCTCGCGCGCGGCGCCCTCGGCCGCCAGCAGCACGGCCACTGGGACACGACGACGGCCAATGCGTGGGGCACCGTCGCGCTCAAGCGCTTCTCCGAGACCTACGAGCGCGAGCCGGTGACGGGTAATGCCAACATCGTGCTGGCCGGCGCCGACGCGAAGCCCGTCTCCTGGACCGGCGCGGTGCCGGCCACCGTGCTGCAGGCCTGGCCGCAAGGCCGCGGCACGCTGACCATGCGCCAGCTGGGCAGCGGCAAGCCGTGGGCGACGGTCCAGAGCCTGGCCGCCGTGCCCTTGAAGACGCCGCTGTCGTCCGGCTACCGCATCGCGCGCACCGTCACGCCGGTGGAGCAGAAGACCAAGGGCACGTGGTCGCGTGGGGACGTCTACCGCGTCCACCTCGACATCGATGCGCAGTCGGACATGACGTGGGTCGTCGTCGACGACCCGATCCCGGCCGGCGCCAGCGTGCTCGGATCGGGCCTCGGCCGCGATTCGCAGATCGCCACGTCCGGCGAGCGCCGCACGGGCTGGACGTGGCCGGCGTTCGAGGAGCGCCTGCACACCGGCTACCGCGCGTACTACGAATGGGTGCCGAAGGGCCGCTTCACCGTCGAATACACGGTCAGGCTGAACAACGAGGGCCGGTTCGCGCTGCCGACCACGCGCGTGGAAGCCATGTACGCGCCGGAGATGTTCGGCGAGGTGCCGAATGCGGGCATGACGGTGCAGTGATGAAGGCGTGCGTGGCGTGGCTGGCGTTGCTCGTGTCGGTGCCTGTGTGGGCCGCGGTACCGACGCCGCAGGAAGTGAAAGCGGCGTGGCGCCCGTCCGATACGACCCTGCTCGACCGCCACGGCGAGACCATCGCGACGGTGCGCGTGGACATGGCGGGCCGGCGGCTCGCCTGGGTGGCGCTGGACGACATCTCGCCG
>CBIHRX010000243.1:0-10154 GCA_966212555.1 uncultured Massilia sp. | reverse complement strand
GTTCGCCCGCGCGCGCCGCTTCCACGGCCGCGTTCAGGGCCAGGATGGTCGTCTGGAACGCGATGCCGTCGATGACGCCGCTGATGTCGACGATCTTCTTGGACGACGCGTCGATCGCGCCCATCGTCTCGACCACTTGCGCGACGACTTCGCCGCCGCGCACGGCCACGCTCGACGCCGACGCGGCCATCTGGTTGCCCTGCTGCGCGTTCTCCGCGTTCTGGCGCACGGTGCCCGTCAATTCTTCCATCGACGCGGCGCTCTCTTCCAGCGCGCCGGCCTGCTGCTCGGTGCGCGCCGACAAATCGTGGTTGCCGGTGGCCACCTCGGCGGCGGCCGTGGCGATGGTGTCGGCACCGCTGCGCACGCGCGTCACCAGCGCGTTCAGGTTCGCGCTCATGGTCTGCAGCGCGATCATCAGTTCGCCCGTCTCGTCGCGGCGTTCGATCTCGATCCGGGTCGTCAGGTCGCCCTGCGCGACCGCGTTGGCCACGTCCACCGCCCGGCGCAGCGGACCGGTGATGCTGCGCGTGAGCCACCACGCCAGCGCCGCGCCCAGCAGCACGGCCGCGACGCCGACGCCGATCAGCAGCAGGCGCCCGCCCGCCGCGACGGCCTCGACGCTCGCCTGGGCGGCATCGAAGCGCTTCTGCTCGTGCTCGGCCAGGTCGGCCGCCGCCTTCTCGTACGCGGCCAGCGCCGGATTCATCCCGGCATCTGCCTCGCGCTCGATGGCGGCCTGGTCGACCGTGCCGCCGTCCTTGAGCGCGAACAGCTTCTTGCGCGCCGCCGTATAGGCCTTGCGCCGCTCGTTGAGGGCCGCCAGCATTGTCTTTCCTTCGCTGCTGGCGACCGCGCGCTGCAATTCCTCGTCGATGTGGCTGATCTCTTCGCTGTTCGCCTTCATCCTGACGTTGATACGCTCGCGGTCCTGCGCGTCGACGGCGCGCAGCCGGGCCTCGGTCAGCGCGCGGTTGATGCGGGTGCTGGCCAGCCAGCGGTCGGCCAGGCGGGCCTTGCGGATCGACCCGTCCATGTCCGCGGTCGCGCCGACGACATTCTGCAAGCGCACGGCGCCGACGACGGTCAGCATGGCCGACAGTGCGAGCACGGCGGCGAACGCGAGCCCGAGCCGGGCTCCGATTTTGAGATTCTGGATGTTCATGTGCACCTCGACGGAAACGGTAATGCTGCGGATGCGCGCGGCGGGTCATGGCGGCGGACCGGAGCGGTGGACTGGGCGAGGACGGGGCCCGCACGTGCCGCGCCTGCGTGGGCGGGGCCGTGTCACAATTTAATGATACACGCCATAGTTATGCACGGAACGTTTAGTTGCGGCACCACAACGCTATTTCGTCGTGGAATGGCCTAAAGCCTGCCGGTATGACGTTAGAATTCCAGATTCCGCTTTGTCAGCGATTGCCATGTCCGCATCAAACTCCCCCTTCCCGCCCCGCCGCCGGTTCGTCGCCGCCGCCCTGTCGTTGTCCGGCCTGCTGCTGCCGACGGCCCGCGCTGCCGCGCCGCGGCCCGTGCTGCTGGGAATCGACGGCGAATTCGGACTGGACAATTCGACATCGGCCCAGGCCGTCGAACTGGGCATGCGCGCGGCCATCGCCGAGATCAACGCGGCGGGCGGCGTGCTGCATGGCCGGCCATTGCAGGTCGTGACGAAAGACCATCGGTCGATCCCGGCGCGCGGCATCCGCAACATCCAGGAATTCGCGGCGATGCCCGATCTCGTGGCGGTGTTCGGCGGCCGCTTCAGCCCCGTCATCATCGAGGAACTGCCGACCTTGCGCGAGACGCGCACGCTGTTCATGGCGCCATGGTCCTCGGCCGACATCATCGTCGACAACGAGATGCGTCCGAACTACGTGTACCGCCTGTCGCTGCGCGATTCCCTCGCCATGCCGAAGCTGCTGCAGACGGCGCACCGGCGCGGCCTCGACCGCATCGGCCTGCTGCTGACCAACACCTCATGGGGCCGCAGCAATGCCCAGGCGGCGGCCCGCGCGGCCGCGCAGCTGCCCGCGCTGAAGCTCGTCGGCACGTCGTGGTACAACTGGCGCGACACGAGCCTCGTCGACAATTACCAGCACCTGCGCGCGGCCGGTGCCCAGGCCATCGTCCTCGTCGCCAACGACGACGAGGCGGCGATCCTCGTGCGCGAGGTGGCCGCGCTGCCGAAACAACAACGCCTGCCCATCCTGAGCCACTGGGGCGTGACGGGCGGCGAATTCGCGGCCCAGGCGGGACCGGCGCTGCAGCAGGTCGACTTTTCCGTGATCCAGACCTTCAGCTTCTTCCGCGCCGACCCGGCGCGCGTAAAACGCTTCCTCGCCAGCGCGGCGCAGGTGTCGAAGGTCCGCCGCATCGAGGACATCAAGGGTCCCGTGGGCGCCGCGCACGCCTACGATCTCACGCACATCCTCGCGCTCGCGATCGACCGTGCCGGCAGCACCGACCGCAAGGCCGTGCGCGATGCGCTCGAGCGTCTCGGCACGTACCGCGGCCTCGTCAAGACGTATTCCCCGCCGTTTACGCCGGCCCGCCACGAGGCGCTCGGCCCGGACGACCTGCTGCTGGCGCGCTACCGCGCGGACGGCGTCCTGGTGCCCGCAGGCGACTGACATGATCGACGCATCCGCTCCGGCCAGCCTGGCGCGCCGCTTCGCGAACGCGGCCGCGATCCTGACGGCGGCCGCCGTCCTGCTCATCGCCGGCGTCTCGTTCTGGCTGATCGACCACCAGCGCGCGCAGGCCAACGCCCTGCTGCAGGAACGCGAAGTCGCGTTCCACGCCACGACCGTCGGCCACAACCTGGAAGCCGTGGTCACGCGCCTGCACGAAGTGGGCACGAGCCCGATCCTGGCGACGGCGCTCGTCGACAGCGCGGGCAAGGAAACCTATCTGACGCCGTTCCTGCACGGGCTGCGCCAGATGAACGGCATCCCGCTGCGCCTGCTGTTCACGGATTTCGAGGGCAAGGAGATCGCGGACAACGGCGTGCCCGGCTTCACCGACGCCGACCTGGCGTGGCTGCGCGCACGGCTCGAGAATGGCGACGAGCGCGCGGCGCTGCAGGCCGGTCCCGACGGCGGGGAACTGCTCGGCGTCGTGCTGCTGCGCTACCAGCGCACGCGCACGCCGGAGGGCGCGCTGATGTACAAGGTGCGGCTGGCGGACCTCAAGCCCACGTCGTGGGCCGTCCTCGGGGCCGCGCCAGTGGGCAAGAAGGCGGCGGCCCCGCACGAGATCGCGGCACCCGTGCCGCTGCCGCCGCGCCTGGCCCACCTGGGCCTCGTGCTGCGCGAGGACGAGCGCCGCCTGCCGCTGCCGCTCGAGACGTCCGGCCCGCACTACCTCCTGATCATGATCGTCGCCTTCCTGCTCGCGCTGGTCGTGTTCATCCTCGCGTCGCGGCTGGCGTACGGCCTCACGCGCGATTTGCGCCGCCTGGAGACGTTCTCCGCCAGCCTGGGCGACGACATCGGCACCCAGCGCGCGCCGCTCGAGGGCTCGCGCGAAGTCGTCAGCCTGGCGCGCGCGCTCAACCGCATGCTCGACCGCCTGTACGAGCAGCGCGCGCACCTGGAAGAAGAACGCCGCAAGTTCCTGCAGCTCGCGAACAACATCCCGCAGCTCGTGTGGATGGCCGACCCGGACGGCAACATCGCCTGGTTCAACGAGCGCTGGCACGAATTCACGGGCAGCCCGCCCGGAAGCACCGGCGCCGACGAGTGGCACCGCTACCACGACCCCGAGGTGCTGCCGCAGGTGATCCGGCGCTGGAAGGAAGCCCTCGCCAGCGGCAACATGGCGCAGATGACCTTCCCGCTGCGCGGCGCGGACGGCCGCTACCGCAGCTTCTTCACGTCGGTCGCGCCGCTGCGCGACGAGGCCGGCCACATCGTCCAGTGGTTCGGCACGTGCACCGACGTCACCCCGCTGGAACGGGCGGAACGCGCCGTGCGCTACAGCGAGGAACGCCTGCAGCAAGGCCTCGTCGCCGCCCGCATGGCCGTGTGGGAGCGCGATCCGGACAACGGCCAGGTCACCTTCTCGGCCAACCTGCACAGCGTATTCGGCAAGAACTGGCGCAATATCGCCGAGCTGCAGAAGCTCGTCCACCCGGACGACCGCCAGCCCTTGCGCGACACGGTCGAACAGGCCATCCGCGCCGGCGGCGAATACCGCGTCACGCCGCGCATCCGCCGCGCCGACGACGGCCGTCTCGCGTGGATCGACATGCGCGGCCGCCTCGGCCTGGGCGCCGATGGCCGCAGCACCGTCGTGCACGTCGTCGCGATCGACATCACGGAGCGCAAGCGCGCGGAAGAAGCCTTGCAGCTGGCCGACCGGCGCAAGGACGAGTTCCTCGCCATGCTGGCGCACGAGCTGCGTAACCCGCTGGCGCCGATCTCCAGCGCGGCCGACATGCTGCGCCTGGCCTATGCGGGCGAACCGCGCGTGAAGCAGATCAGCGACATCATCGCGCGCCAGGTCGCGCACATGCGCCACATCGTGAACGACCTGCTGGACGTCTCGCGCGTCACGCGCGGCCTCGTCGCCGTGGCCAGGCAGCCGATCGACCTGCGCCGCGTCGTCGCGGAGGCCGCCGAACAGGTCCGCCCGCTCGTCGACGCGCGCCGTCACGGGCTCGACGTCGCGCTCGGAGAGGCGCCCGTGATGGTGGACGGCGACCACACGCGCCTCGTGCAAGTGGTCGCGAACCTGCTCACCAACGCGGCGAAATACACGCCGGAGGGCGGCCACATCGAAGTCGAGCTGGAAGCCGCCGACGGCCACGCCTTCCTCGCCGTACGCGACAACGGCAACGGCATCGGCCCCGACCTGCTCCCCGTCGTGTTCGACCTGTTCACGCAAGGCTCGCGCACGCTCGACCGCGCCCAGGGCGGCCTGGGCCTGGGCCTCGCCCTGGTGCGCAAGCTCGTCGAACTGCACGGCGGCCAGGTCGACGCCGCCAGCGCCGGCCCGGGCCGCGGCAGCACGTTCACCGTCACGCTGCCGCTGCTGCAAAGCAAACCGGGGTCAGACCCCGTTTTTGAGAAATTGCCAGAAACCGGGGTCTGACCCCGAATTTGGGAAATTGCCAAAAAATGGGGTCTGACCCCGGTGTTTCTGCGCCGCATTGGTTTGACGGCATGGGTGGATCGGCGGACCATGGTGGCAACGTCAACGCTTCCGCTTTACTCATGTCCGCATCGCCTCCGCCCCAGCTCGGCCTGGTCTGCATTACCGTCTCGAAAGACATCCGCTACCGCACCGTGACGCGCAAGCGCTTGCTGGAGCAGTCGGACGACGGCCAGCGCAAGCTGCTCGACGACATCTACCGCGACAACCTGCAAACCCTGGACGGCGCCCTGCAATACTGCCGCCGCAACGGCATCCGCCTGTACCGCATCCCGTCGTCGATCTTTCCGTTCTTCGACGAGGACATCGGCCGCGCCGTGATGGCGCCTCTCGCGCCCGCGCTCGCACGCACGGGCCGGCGCGCGACGGCGCTCGGGCTGCGCCTCGTGATGCATCCGGACCAGTTCGTCGTGCTCAGTTCCGACTCGCCCGACGTCGTCGCCAACAGCGTCAAGATCCTGCAGATGCACGCCGACATCATGGACGTGCTGGAGCAGCCCCGCTCGCCGTGGGCGCTGCTCGAGATCCACGGCGGCAAGGCGAACCGGGGCGACGCGCTCGTCGAGCGCATCCGCGCACTTCCCGATGCGATCCGCCTGCGCCTGTGCCTGGAGAACGACGAATATTCGTACGGCGCGGACGAGATCCACGACGTGTGCGTGCGCGCCGGCGTGCCGATGGTGTTCGACGCGCACCACCACATCGTGCACGACAAGCTCGCCAGCTACGACGACCCGAGCGTGGCCGCGATGCTGGCCGCGGCGCGCGCGACGTGGCCGGTGCCGGAGCACCAGGTCGTGCACATCTCGAACGGGCGCGACGGGTTCAACGATCGCCAGCACTCGGACCTGATCACGACGATGCCGGCGGCGTACGTGGAAGCGCCGTGGATCGAGATCGAGGCGAAGTTGAAGGAAGAGGCTATTGTGGGGTTGCGGGGATGGCCCCAACCCGTCGCCCCCGCGAAGGCGGGGGCCCAATTTTCATGAGCCGCCGACACGCATACAAACCTGGATCCCCGCCTGCGCGGGGATGACGTTGTTTTGCGTTTCGGTTGTTTTGCGTTTCGCTCGTTCTGCTTAGCGGTTGACCGTCCCCATCGCCGCCTCCGGATACCGCGTCCCCGCCGCCGCCCCGCGCGGGAAGATCGCCTCCAGCTCCGTCATCTGCGCCGGCCCGAGGTCGATGTCGACGGCCTCCACGTTCTCCTCGAGGTACTTCCTCCGCTTGGTGCCGGGAATCGGCACGATGTCCGGCCCCTGCGCCAGCACCCACGCGAGCGCCAGCTGGCCCGGCGTGCATCCCGCCTCGCGCGCCAGTTCGCGCACCTTGTCGACGAGGGCGATGTTCCGCGCGAAGTTCGCGCCCTGGAAGCGCGGGCTGTTGCGGCGATAGTCGTCCGGCGCGAAATCGTCCGGCGCGCGGATCTCGCCGGTCAGGAAGCCCCGGCCCAGCGGGCTGTAAGGCACGAAGCCGATGCCGTGGCGGCGGCACGCGTCCAGCACACCGCCCTCCTCCTCCGGGTCCCTCGTCCACAGCGAGTACTCGCTCTGCAGCGCCGTCACCGGATGCACTTTGACGGCGCGCTCGATCGTCTGTACGGACGCCTCCGAAAGCCCTACGTAACGCACCTTCCCCGCGCGCACGAGGTCCGCCAATGCCCCCATCGTGTCCTCGATGGGCGTGGCCGGGTCGACGCGGTGCTGGTAATACAGGTCGATCGTGTCGATGCCGAGGCGTTCGAGGCTCGCCTCGCATGCGGCGCGTACGTACTCGGGCCGGCCGGAGACGCCGAAATCGCCCGGATTCTCGGGCGTCCTCCTGACGCCGAACTTGGTGGCGATGACGAGTCCCTCGCGCCGCCCGCGGATCGCGCGGCCCAGCAATTCCTCGTTCGTGTGCGGGCCGTACATGTCCGCCGTGTCGAACAGCGTGACGCCCAGGTCGATGGCGCGGTGGATGGTCGCGATGGATTCGGCGTCGTCGCGGTTGGCGTAGAAATCGCTCATGCCCATGCAGCCCAGGCCGATGGCCGAGACGTGCAACCCTTCATTGCCCAGCTGGCGTGTCTTCATCGCGATCCCCACGAGATGTCGATGGCGGTGACGATAACCGTTTTATGCCGGCGGCGGCACACGGCACGCGAACGGTTTATCATGACGCATCGAAGCATCTTCCACATTCAAGACATGATCGTCCGCGACCGCCCATCGGCCCTGCGGCTCTTCTTCATCCTGCGCGGGTCGATCCTGCCGCGCATCTGGATGCACCTCGCGGTCAGCACGCTGCTGGCGGTCGCCGTCACCTGGACCGACGGCCAGTTCGGCCACCACAAGCTGCATTTCACGACGACGCCGTTCACGCTGATGGGCCTTCCCCTCGCCATCTTCCTCGGCTTCCGCAACAACGCCGCCTACGACCGCTACTGGGAAGGCCGCAAGCAGTGGGGAGAGCTGATCCTGCGCAGCCGCAGCCTCGCGCGCCAGTGCCTGTCGCTCGTGGCGCCGGGCGCGCAGCACGATGCCGCCGACTTTCGTCTCGATGAACCCCACTTGCGCATCATCCGCCGCGCCATCGCGTACGCGCACGCGCTGCGCCACCGGCTGCGCGGCGACGGCGCGGCGGATGCGGACGTCGCGCCGTGGGTGCGACGCGAAGAATGGGAACGCGTGCGCACGCAATCGAACCTGCCGTACGCGCTGATGCTGGAGATGGGCGCCGACCTCGGACACTGCCTGCGCACGGGCCGCCTGGACGCGTGCCTCGCACCGTCCATCGACGCGAGCCTGTCCGCGCTGACGGCGGTGGCCGCGTCCTGCGAACGCATCCGCGGCACGCCGATCCCGTTTTCGTACACCCTGCTGCTGCACCGCACGGCGTACCTGTATTGCTTCCTGCTGCCGTTCGGTCTCGTCGACACGATCGGCTACCTGACGCCCCTCGTCTCGGCCATCGTGGCCTACACGTTCTTCGGCCTGGACGCCCTCGGCGACGAGCTCGAGGAACCCTTCCGCGCGTCCGACAACGGCCTGCCGCTGGAGGCCCTGTGCCGCACGATCGAGATCGACCTGCGCACGGCACTGGGCGACCGCGACCTGCCGCCCCCGCTGCTGCCGGAGAACTACCGGCTCAGCTAAGCTTACTTGACGTCGAGCTGGAACGGCGCGGCCGGCAGGTCGTCCGCGCCGAACAGGTTCACGAACGGCGCGTCGGCCCATGCGTAGCGCACGCGCGTGACGTCGGGCGTGCCGGCGCCGGCCAGGACCACCGTGTCGCCGGCCACGCGCGCATCCGCATAGCGGCACGTCGTGCCCGCGCACACCTCGAACGCATTGGCGCGGTCGGACGAATACGTCGCCAGGCCGCCGCCCGTGTCCTTGAACGTCACGACGATGTCGCTGCCCTTGCGCTGCGCCGACACGGCCGTCGGGCTGCCGGGGATCGTCTTTTCGCCGTACGCGACGGCACGGGCCGCACGCGCGAGGCGCTCGCCGACGAGCGTCTTCTGGGTCGGGTGGATGTCGAAGCGGTCGCCCACGTCGATCGTGACGGCCAGGCCCGCGTGCGCATCGTTCGCCACCGCGGCCGCCTGCGCGTCGCGCAGCTCGGCCCAGCCGGACTGGCCGGGCACCTTCGCCGGCGCACCGTACGACGTCAGTTGCACGACGAAGAACGGGAGTGCCGGCTGGCCGAAGCGCTGGCGCCAGTCGCGCATCAGGAGCGGCAGCAAGGTACGGTATTCCTGCGCCGCGCCGGCGTTCGATTCGCCCTGGTACCACGCCGCCAGCTTGAATTTGTAGCCGACCAGCGGCGCGATCATGCCGTTGTACAGCGTCGTCAGGCTCGTCGGCACGGACCACGGCGCCGGCGGTACCGACTGGCCTTTCATGGCGCCGCCGCGCTGGACCTTCCACGCGGCCGGCAACGGGATCGCCTGGCCGTCCGCGAGTCCGATGCTGCGTTTATCGGTCGGCCCCGACAGGCCACCGCCCTGCCCGCCGCTCAGCACGCGTATCGCGATCACGTTGCGGCCCGGCTTGAACACGCCGGCCGGCACGTCGTAGTCGCGCCACATCCATCCTGTGCTGACGCCGCCCACGCGCACGCCGTTGACCCACGTCGTGTCGTACGTGTCGACGGGGCCCAGGTGCACCGCGTTCGCGGCCTTTGCCTGCGCTTCCGTCAGGGTGACCGTCGTGCGGTACCATGCGACGCCGTCGAAGTCCTTGAAGCCGGCCACGCCGCTGTCCTTCCACGATCCGGTCGGCGTGACCGTCTGCCATTTGCTGTCGTCGAAGTCGGGCGCGATCCAGGCGCGCTGCGCGGCCGCCGCCGGGTCGTGCGCCGTCCACCATGCTTCGTTGCGGGCGTCCTCGGCGCGCATGCCGGCCACCGGATCGGTGCCGTACTGCCTGACGGCGTCGACGCCGGCCGTATAGTCGGGGACCGTGCGCAGCGACTCCGCGCCGATCCAGCCCTGGATCGTCGTACCGCCCCAGCTCGCGTTGACGAAGCCGACCGGGATCTTGTAACTGCCCTGCAGCGAGCGCGCCATGTAGTAACAGACGGCGGAGGCGTCGCCGATATTGTCCGGGGCCGCGACCTTCCATTGGACCGGGCCCTTGAGCTCATCCTGCGGCGCGGCCGTGCTGTTCTTTTCCACGTTCAGGAAACGGATGCGGTCGTTGGCCGCCATCATCGTGGTCGACCAGGCATTGGTCGAGTTGTGCACGGCGAATTCCATGTTCGACTGGCCCGAGCACAGGTAGACGTCGCCGACGAGGATGTCGCTGCGGCTGACGGTCTGGCCGCTCGAGGCGACCGTCAGCGTGTACGGTCCGCCCGCCGGCTGCGGCGGCAATTGCGCCTTCCACTTGCCGCGTGCATCGGCGGTGCCGTTCACGGTGCGGCCGCCCAGCGTGACGCTCACCTTGCTGCCGGCGCCGGCCGTGCCCCACACGGCGATGGGCTGGTCGCGCTGCAGGACCGCGTGGTCG
>CBIHRX010000242.1:0-10177 GCA_966212555.1 uncultured Massilia sp. | reverse complement strand
CCGCTTCCCACTGGTGGTCGCGGTTGCGGTGGATGACGGTGCCGACCTTCAGGCCCGGCAAGGTGGCCAGGCCTTCGTTCGGGAACACGCGCCAGCGCTGGCCGTCTTCGTCCTCGGACAGTTTCTGCACGGTGTTCGCCTGGATGCCGACCGTCTCGCGCTTGTGCATGTAGTTCAAACCGTCGCCATTGGCCATGGGCGCATCGGTGACCAGGTCGAAATTGTCGCCGCCGATGCGCGCGACGGTACCCAGTTCCACGCCCACGTACTTGGGCGAATCGAAGGCGCCGATCGTCTGCTGGCGGCCCTGGGCAAAATAATCCGTGTGGCCGCGGTGGAAGTTCTTGTCGACGTCGGGCGTGAACATGACCTGCGTCCGGCCGCTCGACGCGCGCGCCAGCTCCGGGCGGCGCTCCAGGATCTCGTCCAGCAGCAGGCGGTAGTGGGCCGTGATGTTCTTCACATAGCCCATGTCCTTGTAGCGGCCTTCGATCTTGAAGGAGCGGATGCCGGCGTCGACGAGCGCTTCCAGGTTGCGGCTCTGGTCATTGTCCTTCATCGACAGCAGGTGTTTTTCGTAGGCGACGACGCGGCCCTGGCCGTCGGACAGCGTGTACGGCAGGCGGCAAGCCTGCGAGCAGTCGCCGCGGTTCGCGCTGCGGCCCGTGTCCGCGTGCGAGATGTAGCACTGGCCGGAGAACGCGACGCACAGTGCGCCATGGATGAAGTACTCCAATGGCGTGTCGACCTCGGCGCGGATGGCCTTGATCTGCTCGATGGTCAGTTCGCGCGCCAGCACCAGCTGCGAAAAACCGACCTGCGACAGGAACTTCGCCTTTTCCACGGTGCGGATGTCGCACTGGGTGCTGGCGTGCAGCTGGATCGGCGGCAGGTCCAGCTCGAACATCGCCATGTCCTGCACGATCAGCGCGTCGACGCCGGCGTCGTACAGCTGGCGGATCTGCTTTTCGGCCGTCTCCAGCTCGGCGTCGTGCAGGATCGTGTTCATCGTCACGAAGATGCGCGCGCGGTAGCGGTGCGCGAATTCGACGAGGCCTGCGATGTCTTCCAGCGTATTGCTGGCGTTGTGGCGCGCGCCGAATGCGGGTCCGCCGATGTAGACCGCGTCCGCGCCGTGCAGGATGGCTTCGCGGCCGATCTCGGCGGTTTTGGCGGGGGACAGCAGTTCGAGCTGGTAAGCGAGCAGTGACATGGCGGGTGATCCTGGCTGACGAAGGCGGAAATTATAGCCAGATCAAGGGCTTATGTCACCGTTCGGCGTGCAGGACCTCGTCGACGGCTGCGCGCAGCGCCTCGGGCGCCACCGGCTTGGACAGCACGGGGATGCCGTCCGGCAGGCCCATGGCCCGTATCGTGGCCGGATCCAGCCCGCTGGTGACGACGATCGCCATGTCGCGGTACGCGTCGCTCGTGCGCAACGTGCGGATCATGCGCAGGCCGTCCACGCCCGGCATGCTGAGGTCGCCGACGAGCAGGTGCGGCCGCGTCTCGCCGATTCGGATCAGCGCTTCGAAACCGTTGCCGGCCCGGACGACGTCCAGCGGCAGGTCCCAGCCGGACATCGCCGTCTCGAACAGCGCCAGCGTCGACGCGTCGTCGTCGACCAGCAGCACCTTGTAGCGCATGGGCGCCGCCCGTTCCAGCATCGCCCGGCGCCGCCGCTCGACGTGGCGTTCGATCGACGCCAGCGCGATGCGCCGGTGGCCGCCGGCCGTCTTCCACGCTTCCAGGGTGCCGCTTTCCACCCACAACTGCACCGTGCGGTGCGAGACGCCCAGCATGGCGGCCGCCTGCCGGGTATTGCAGTAGGCGGTAGCGTCGAAACCGGGTTCCGGTGAGGGCGGGCGATGGGGCGATGTCATGGCTGCCAGATCATGTTGTTTGAAAGATTCTGCCTGATGCACTTAGGAATCTATCAAATAATCACAATCTAGGACAGCAATATTTACTTATTAATACCAAAATGGCAACAGTCAATGCAGCGGCCGGCCCGTCCCACCCGTGCGTTCGACCCGGATCGCAACCGATTTCGCGGCCGGCACCTTGCTCTCTTTCGCGTAGTGCCAGAGGGGAATCAGCGGATTGCACTCAGGGAAATAGCCCGCAACGCAGCCCGCCGGCACGGAGTACTCCACGACGCGCAAGCCTTCGACCCGGCGTTCGACGCCGTCGTCGACGGCCGTGCTGGCTGTGACAATGTCACCATCGGCCAGGCCCAGGCGGGCCATGTCGGCGCCGGCCATGAACAGGACATTGCGGTCCTGCACGCCGCGGAAGCGGTCTTCCAGGCTGTAGATCGTCGTGTTGAACTGGCCGTCGCTGCGCACCGTGAACAGGCGCAGGGCGTCCTCGGGCACCGGCATGTCGGGGTCGGCGGACAGCGTGTCCGGCACGGTGAAATTGGCCTTGCCGGTGGGCGTGTTCCACTTGCGGTCCGCTGCGGCCAGCGGCTTGCGGAAGCCGCCCGGCTGCCACATGCGCTCGTTGAAGTCGTGGAAGATCTGCGGATACGTGGCGGCGATGGCGTCGCGCACCTTCGCATAATCCGCCACCCAGGCATCCCAGTCGACCCTGGGATTCGGGTCCAGCGTCGCCTTCGCGATGCCGGCCACGATGGCAGGTTCGGACAGCAGCGTGTCCGCCGCCGGCTCGGCGCGCCCGCGCGAGCCGTGCATGCAGCCCGTCGAATCCTCCATCGACACGGCCTGCTCGCCGCCGGCCTGGCGGTCGATCTCGATGCGGCCCAGGCAGGGCAGCAGGTAGGCCGTCTTGCCGTGCACGAGGTGGCTGCGGTTGAGCTTGGTCGAGATCTGCACCGTGAGCGGGATGGCGCGCCAGGCGGCGTCCATCTGGCCGTGGTCCGGCACGGCGCGCACGAGGTTGCCGCCGAGGCTGACCAGGGCTTGCAGCTTGCCGGCCTTCATGGCTTCGCACATCTCGACCGTGTTCATGCCCTTGTCGCGCGGCGGCTCGAACCCGTACAGTTCCTTCAGCTTGTCGAGCGGCGCCAGCTCCGGCTTTTCCGTGATGCCGACCGTGCGCTGGCCCTGCACGTTCGAGTGCCCGCGCACCGGGCAGATGCCGGCGCCCGGCTTGCCCATATTCCCCCGCAACAGCAGGAAGTTCACCAGCATCTGCACGTTCAGCACGCCGTTGCGGTGCTGCGTGAGGCCCATGCCGTAGATGCCCATCACCTGCTTCGCACGGAGGTACGTGCCGGCCGCCTCCTCGATCTGGCCGCGGGTGAGGCCCGATTCCTTCTCGATCTCGTCCCACGTGCGCGCACGCACGGCGGCCGCGAACGCGTCGAAGCCGTGGCAGTGTTCTTCGATGAAGGCGGTGTCGATGGCGCGCGGCCCGCCGGTCGTCCGGGCGCGCTCGTCCGCCTCCAGCACGGCCTTGCAGAGGCCCGTCAGCGCCGCCACGTCGCCGCCGGCCTTCACCTGGTGGTACTGGGTGCTGATCACGGTCTCATGGCCGCTCAGCATCTCGGCCGGCGATTGCGGGTTCACGAAGCTGACGAGGCCACGCTCGCGCAGCGGGTTGAACGTGACGATGGGCACGCCGCGCTTTCGCGCTTCCTGCAACTGGTGCAGCATGCGCGGACTGTTCACGCCCACGTTCTGGCCGAAGAAGAAGATGCAGTCGGTCCGCTCGAAGTCGTCCAGCACGACGGTCCCGATCGGCACGCCGATCGTCTTCGGCAGCGCGACGGACGTGCTTTCGTGGCACATGTTGGAACTGTCGGGCAGGTTGTTGTTGCCGTACATGCGCGCCAGCAGCTGATACATGTACGACGTTTCCAGCGACGCGCGGCCGGAACTGTAGAACACGACCTGCTTCGGATCCATCTTGCGCAGTTCGGCACCGATTTCGGCAAATGCGCGGTCCCAGGTGATTTCCACGTAGCGGTCCAGCGCGCCGTCGTAGCGCATGGGCACCGTGAGGCGGCCCGCTTCCTCGAGTTCGTGGTCGTTCCAGCCTTCCAGCTCGCGCAACGTGTGGCGCTGGAAGAATTCGGGGTCGAGGCGCTTGCTCGTGATTTCCCACGCCGTCGCCTTGGCCCCGCTTTCGCAGAATTCGGCCGGGTGCGGATGCGCGGGCTTCGCCCACGAACAGCTCACGCACATGAAGCCGTCCGGCTTGTTCTGGTGCAGCAGCAACTGGGCGCCCTCGAGGGGCACGCGTTCCTTCAGCAGGATCGTGCTGACTTCCTTCAGCGAACCCCAGCCGCCGGCCGGGATCTTCGGTTCGTTGGGTTCGTTCGTCTTGCCGCCGTGCTTGCTCATGATCGGACTCCATTGCGCGATAGCGTGGAGCTTGATCCGATGCCGGCGCCATGTCTGTTCGACAGCGCACACGCAATATCGGCAAATCTGCGGCCACTCCGTACGGCGCTGCACAGACCGGGCGGGCGATCGCCGCCATGATCTGCATATCATCATTCAATCACCGGACCCCATCATGAACGCCCCGATCCCGTTCGAACCGCGTTTCGAGACGCTGGAAGACGACGAAGCGCAGACGAGCTTCGACCTGCAGACGACGATGCGCAGCATCTCCACGAAGACGTACGAGGATTCCGGCCGCGCGCTGCGCAGCGTGCACGCCAAGACGCATGGCCTGCTGCTGGGCGAGCTGACCGTCGAAGCGGGCCTGCCGGACGCGTATGCGCAGGGCCTGTTCGACCGGCCGGGCACGTATCCCGTCGTGATGCGGCTGTCGACGACGCCGGGCGACGTGCTCGCGGACGACGTCTCCACGCCACGCGGCATGGCAATCAAGGTCGTCGGCGTCGAAGGCCCGCGCGTGGGTGGGAGCGAGCATGACGTCACGCAGGACTTCGTGCTCGTCAACGGCCCCGTGTTCAGTGCGCCCACGGCGCAGAAATTCCTCGGCGGCGCGAAGCTGCTGGCCGCGACGACGGACAAGGCGCCGAACCTCAAGCGGCTGTTTTCCGCAGTGGCACGGGGCGCCGAGAAGGCGGTGGAAGCCGTCGGCGGCGAAAGCGTCACGCTGAAGGCCCTGGGCGGGCATCCGGAAACCCATCCGCTCGGCGAGACGTATTACAGCCAGGTGCCGATCCTGTACGGCCGCTACATCGCGAAGGTGCAGGTGGCGCCCGTGTCGCCCGCGCTGGCGGCGCTCACGGGCGCCCACGTTGACCTGAAGGACCGGCCGGACGGCCTGCGCGACGCGGTCGTCGACCATTTCGCGGGGGCGGGCGGCGAGTGGGAATTGCGGGTGCAGCTGTGCACGGACATCGACCGCATGCCGATCGAGGACGCCTCCGTCGAATGGCCGGAAGCGCTGAGCCCGTACGTGACCGTGGCGCGCCTGCGCGCGGCGCAGCAGAAGGCGTATGGCGACGAGCTGGCGCGCCGCATCGACGACGGCATGCAGTTCAATCCGTGGCACGCGCTGGCCGCGCATCGCCCGCTCGGGTCGATCATGCGGGTGCGCAAGGCGGTGTACGCGATGTCGAAGCGCTTCCGGGCCGAACGCAACGGCAGCGGGATCGCCGAGCCGCGCGACGTCGATGCGCTGAAGGCCGCCGCGCAGCGCTGAATGGTATCATCGGGACCGATGACGCCTCCCCATGATCCCGATCTCGACGCCTTGCCGGCGCCCGCCGGCGCGCGGCGCGTGCTGCGCATGCGCGGGGGCGAACTCGCCGAGGTGGACGACATGGTCGTCGACGAGGTCCCCGTCGCCCTGGTCTACAACGGCATCTCGCATGCCGTCATGATGGCCACGCCGGCCGACCTGGACGACTTCGCCCTCGGCTTTTCCCTGAGCGAAGAGATCATCGTGGGGCCGGGCCAGTGCTACGGGATCGACGTCGAGCGTACCGCGGGCGGCATCGCGGTACAGATCGAGATCGCCGGCAGCGCGTTCATGGCGCTCAAGGAGCGCCGCCGCAGCCTGGCGGGGCGCACGGGCTGCGGCCTGTGCGGCGTCGACAGCCTGGACCAGGTCTGCCGCGCGCTGCCGGCGCTGGCGCCGGCGCGCGGCTTCCACGTCGAGGGCGTGCGGCGGGCCCTGCGCGCGATCGGCCCCGGGCAGGCGCTGACGAAGCTGACGGGCGCCGCCCACGCGGCCGCCTGGTGCGGCATGGACGGCACGCTGCACATCGTGCGCGAGGACGTCGGCCGCCACAATGCGCTGGACAAGGTGATCGGCGCGATGGCGCGCGCGCGCGTGGCGCCCGGCGCCGGCTTCCTGTTGATCACCAGCCGGGTCAGTTTCGAGATGGCGCAGAAGGCCGCCGTGGCGGGCGTGTCCGCACTGGTCGGCATGTCGGCGCCGACGCTGGCCGCCGTCGACCTGGCCGACAGGGCCGGCATGACCCTGCTCGCGTTCGCGCGCGGGAAGGACTTCGTCTGCTATGCCCACGCCGATCGGCTCGGCCTGGACGGCGTCCGGGACTCAGCCGGAGACGAGCGCCAGTAACGCCTCGCGGTCGGCGGCCCGCTGGCGCTGGGCCGTGACGCGGTCCCACAGCAGGAACATGCCGTAGGCCCATTGTGCCACCAATTCCGCTTCCCCGGCCGGCCGCGACGACGCGCTGCCCAGCAGGCGTTCGATCTCCGTGCGGGTCTGCGTCGTGACCTGGTCGTAATTCCATGCGCCTTTCGGCAGCATCTTCTGGCGGGCGCGGTAGCGGCGGGCCCGCTCGGCGTCGCTGAGCTTGTCCTCCTTCGGCGGACGGCCGCGCTTTTTCGCCAGCGCCGCGTCGAGCGGCAATTCGATCGTGCTCAGGTCTTCCGGTTGCTTCATGGTGCGGTCGAGTGTGGGTATCGCTCTATTATTCGTGACGCATTTCAATAAAGCAATAGGGAACCGCGCGCGCCGCGGGGTGCCTAACGATGCGGGAGGCTTACGACAACCCTTGTGCCGGGAGGTCCCATGGCAACCAATCACATCGCAATCGCCTGCCAGGGCGGCGGCAGCCACGCCGCGTACACGGGCGGCGTGCTTCCCATCCTGCTGGAGCAATTCGACAATCTCGCCGCCGAGGACGGCCCCGATCGCACGGCGCTCGTCGCGATCAGCGGCACGTCCGGCGGCGCCATCAGTGCGCTGCTCGGCTGGTACGGCTTCATCATCGGCGGCGCGTCCGAGGCGGGGCGGCGGCTCGACGCGTTCTGGCAGGGCAATTCCGCGCTCGGTGCCATCGAGGCGACCGTCAACCACGTCTGCCGCGGCCTGGCCGACCTGGCCGCGATGAGCGGCTGGGACATCAAGTCCAGCCCGTACGTGCTCCCGCTGGCCGGCATGGCGCTGTGGAACGCGACGGCCTGGCCGGCGCTGGCGCGCATGCTCGGGCCGGACAATCCCTGGATGCGTCCAGGGTTCTTCTCGCTGCCCGACCTGCTGGGGCCAGGCGTGGACTGGCCCCTCGTCGCGCTGCTGGGCGACTTCGCCAGTCTCCCGACCGAGGTGGAGCGCTGGCTGCGCAGCGACCTGGAAGCGGCGATGTTCCCGCCGACGGCCCCCTGCCAGGAACGCTACCGGGCCGACCGGGGCGCGGTCGAGGGCCGGATCGCCGAGAAGCTCGGCGCCGCCGACCGCCTGCGCGCGCGCATGGCGCAGGTCGGCGTCCAGCCCGGCAGCCTGCTGCACGCCGCGCTGGAGCGGTGGCGGCCGCCCGCCGTGCGCTTCGACGCCGACGCGCTGGGACAGCTCGCCGATGCCGTGCGCCACGCCTTGCGCCCGATCCCGCGCCTGCTGCTGGGCGCCGTGGAGCTGCACGCGGGCGAATTCGTCGCGTTCAGTTCGGAGCGCGCGCCGGGCGATGGCGGCATCTCGATCGACGCCGTGCTGGCGTCCGCCGCCGTGCCGTGGCTGTTCCGCGCGCACGAGATGACGGGCGTCGACGAGACGACGCTGGCGCCGCGCGTGCTGACCCTGTGGGACGGCCTGTTCTCGCAGAACCCGCCGATCCGCAACTTCCTGTCCGGCGTCGCGGACGACGCGCGAAAGCCGGACGAGATCTGGGTCGTGCAGATCAACCCGTCCCAGGCCAGGCTCGACGCCGGCGGGGCGCACATCGCCTTCAATGGCGGCGAGATCTGGGACCTGCGCAATGCGCTGGCCGGCAATCTCGCGCTGAACCAGGAACTGGGCTTCGTCGACGCGATCAACCGCCGCATGGAGAGCGGCCGCGGCGGCGACACGTCCCCCGCCGGCGCGGCGGCGCAGCGGCGCGACAAGCTGGTGCAGGTCGACCGCATCGTCATGGACGGCATGGCCGTCGAGGCGGCCGCCGGCATGCCGCTGGGCGCGAACTCGAAGCTGGACCGCGACCCGGCCCTGCGCGGCGCGCTGTGGGAACACGGTGCGACGCAGGCGCGGCGCTACCTGGCGCTGCGCGAGCACGTGCCGGCGCTGTTCGCCGACCTGGACGGCACGCTGGCCGGCGCGTGCGCCTGCGCGGCGGGCCGGCGTCCGGACGGGGGCGACGGCGCGCTCCGCCCGGATGGCGCGGCGCGCTTCGGCGAGCTCGTGATCGATGGCGCCACCGTCCACGGCATCGCGCCGGACGTGCCCGATACGCCGCAGGCGCTCGTCGCGTGGCGCTCGGCGCATACGCTGGTCAACGGCCGGCCGGTGCGTATCGAGGGGCAGTCGGAGCTCATGGCGGCGGACGCCGGATGGCGGCTGAAGGATGTGCGGATCACGGCGGTCGTGCCGAAGGCGCCGCCGGAACAGCGCACGCCCGCGCCGGCACGGACGCGGGCGGGCCGGCAAGCCGTGCACGTGCAACCGCCGTCGGAGGTGCGGCACTGAATATATAATGTACAGAAAGCAACGTTCCCGGTAGAATGACAGGGTTGTCCGTTGGTTAATACTGTCAAGGAGTCCGGGATCGTGGTTTCACCATTCAAAAGGTCGGCGGCGGCCGTCGCCGCCGTCTGTGCGCTCGCGGGCGGCGCGTGTGTCGCCCAGGAAGCGGGGCCGCAAAGCATCGTCGTCACGGGCCAGCGGAGCACGTCGCCGTGGGTGCGGGCCGAGAGCGCCCACGTGGTCGTCCTGTCCGACGCGCCGCGCGACGACGTGGCCCGGCTCGTGGAACACCTCGAGCGCCTCGACGGCCTGCTGCGGGTGTACACGGACGACTATCGACCCAGGTCGGCGAGTCCCGAGGCGAAGCTGAACCTCGTCTACCTGAACGACCCCCGCGACCTCGACCGCGTCGCCGCGGACCGGCCCGCGAACGGCATCGCGCTGTTCCGCGACTGCACGGACGGCACCCAGGGCTTCCTCGTGCGCACGGCGCCGCTGACGGCGGTCGACGACGGCATGCTGGCCACGGCGCCGCTGGACGAAGGCCTCGCCTACGTGTCGCAAGCGTATGCACGCCACTTCCTGTATCGCCACACGGACGTGCGCAGCCCGTCGGCCTGGGTCGAAGGCTTCGCGAACTACTTCGCGGGCGTGCGCTTCGGCGCGAAGCAGATGGTGATCGGCCGCACGCCGCCCGGCGTGGGCCGTTATTTTTATTTCCTCGACCAGGGCCACCGCTACAACCTCGACTACGCCGACGTGCTCGGGCCGCGTCCGCTGGGGAACCTGTCCGGATCGCGGCGCACGGCCGCGGGCGTGGAGTTCGAGGCGCGCTCCTGGATCCTCGCGCACTACATCCTCGGTTCCGGGGACCGGCGCAAGAAGCTCGGCACGTTCCTGAACGCCGTCCACCACGGCACCGATCCGGCCGCCGCGCTGCGCGACGCGTTCGGGCTGGACGTCAATGATGCGTCGACCGCGCTGTGGCGCTACCGGCGCGCGGCCGAGGTCATGCGCGTGGACCAGCCGCCGGGGCCGCGTCCGGAAATCGCCATCACGACGATGTCCGCGACGTCCGGCGGCTTCATGCTGGCCGACGCGGCGCTCAAGGCCTGTCCCGCCCGCGCGCAGGGCGAAACGCTGCTGCGCACGCTGACGGCCGACGCGGGCGCCGTACCGAACGTCGAGGCGGGACAGCTGGCGCTGAACCGCGCCCGCGTCGACTGGGGCGACCCGGCCGCCGCGCTGCCGTGGCTGGAGCGGGCCGCGCGCCGCGCGGACGCCGGCGCCGACGTGCCGCTGTTGCTGGCACGGGCGCACCTGAAGCTGGCCGCGCGCGTGGACGCCGGCGCCCGCGCACCGCACC
>CBIHRX010000241.1:0-10211 GCA_966212555.1 uncultured Massilia sp. | reverse complement strand
GGCGGTGGGGTGCTGCCCACGGGGGGGGGTGCCGGCGCGGGGGTGGGGGCGGGGGCGGGGGCTGGGGCTGGGGCGGGAACTGGCGCAGGAGCCGGCTCGGGCACCGCGGTGCCGCCTTCGATCCCGGCCATAGTCCCGCTGCTGCCCACCAGCGTGCGCATCTCGATGGATGCGCCGCCGGCCGCCGCCGTCTCCACCCAGGCGCCGGCGAAGCCGCCGTCCGCGAGGGCCGTCACGTCCGGGCTGGCCTGGTCGCCGCTGCGCAGCTGGCTGATGCCGAATTCCTGGCTGTCGATGGCGTTGCCGTCCCCGTCGAACCGGCGGCCAAAAATACCGTTGCCGTCGTCGTCCGCACCCTGCCAAGCGACGAGGAAGGAACCGTCGGACAAGGCCGCGACGTCGGCGTCGTAATGGCCGCCGCCCGACGCCACGTTGGCCTGCGTGACGGCGCCCACGGCATGGCCGGCGGCGTCGAAGCGCTGAAAGAAGATGTCGCTGTTCGCGAAGCCCCACGGGTCGTTGGCATAGCTGTCCCACGCGACGACGAAGCCGCCGCCCGCGAGCGCCGCCACGTGCGGCAGCGGCGCGGCCGTCGTGATGCTGGCCGCGTAGCCGTCGCCGCTCGCGACGAACACGGACGCGGGCGCGGTGCTCAAGGCGGCGTAGACGTTGCCGTCGTTGATCTCGCCCCACGACACGACGTAGCCGCCGCCCTTGAGGCCCGCCAGCGCCGGGCTGTAGGCGGAACCGAGTGCGCTATAGACCAGTTGCGCGCCGACGAGGGTCCCGTCCGCGGCCGCCTGCTGCACGTGCACGGCCGCGCCGCTGCGCCAGCCGACGGCGAACGAACCGTCGGCGAGCGTCGCCACGGTAGGCATCGACGCGTCGCCGCTCGCGCCCGTGTCGAGCACGTGTACGGCGCCGGCGCTGCCGTTCGCGTCGACGACGCGGTACGCGATTTTGTTCGCGCCGCCGTCGTTCAGGGCATAGGCGACGACGAAGCCGCCGCCGGCCAGTGCGCTCACGGCCGGCTGGCCTTCGATGGCGGCGCCGCCATTGGGCGTGAGCGCGAACGCGGCGCCGAGCGGGTTGCCCGCCGCGTCGCGCAACTGTGCCGACAGGCCGGCATCCGGGCCCTGCCAGACGGCCACGATACCGCCGCCCGACAAGGTGGCCAGCGCCGGGGCGGAACGCCAGGCGTCCAGCGCCGTGCCGGCCTTCGATTCATTGCCCAGGCCGGGCACATCGCCCGTCGCGCCGTTTTCCACGGAATAGGTGAGGATCTGCGTGACGCCCGTGTTCGCGATCGGGTTGCCGTTGGCGTCGACCTGGTAGCGGTCGTAGTAGTGCACGGTCACGGCGGCGGCCAGGCCGTTGGCCGGGATCTGGCCCGCATCCGCCACGACCAGGCGCGCGCTCGTGTCGACCGCGGGGTTGTAGCTGATCGCGAACAGGCCCGGTTGCGACTGGCTGTCGATCACCCAGCGGCCGCCCGTCTGGGCACCGGTGTCGATCGGCATCAGGACGTCCACGATGTCGCCCGCGTGCGCCGTCGTGAACACGGTGTCGTTGCTGCCGACGGCGCCCACGGGCTGGTTGTCCGCGAACATCGTGATCTCGGCCGTGGACACGCTGCCGTCCGCCAGCTTGTAGTGGACGCCGAACGTGTCCGGCGTCGTCGCGTCGCCCACCATGCGGTCCTGGAAGCGCCACAACGTCCCTGCCGTCGCCACGTATGCGCCCTGGCCGTCGACCGGCATCGTGTAGGTGAGCCAGGTCTTGCCGTTGTCCTGGCTGTACTGCAGGTCCCCGCGCGCGAACGCCTGGCCCAGCGCGGAGGTCGCATCGAAGGCGACGGCGGAAATGCCGGTTGCCGATGCATAGTTCCAGGCGGCGCTGGCCTGGCCGGGACGAACGTAATAGGAAGTGGTGGGCGTGGTCATGGCGGTGGGTATTGGGTGAATCCAGACGCGTATTTTTCTCCACGGCAAATTTAAATTCAATGAGGAAATTGCTTGCCGCGCGTAAAGATCACCAAAAACCAACGGAACGTTAGCGCCCGTTCAACGCAATTGGCATGAATAAATTCATCCATACCAACACAAATAACGAACCGGACAACTTGGCAAATTTGCCATTGCGCACCATCGCGCCCTTATAATCTTCGGATTCGTCCTGAAAGTTTGCCCATGCGTGTCCCCATCCCCTCTGTCGCCCGGCTGGAAGCCTGGTTCGACCGCCGCACCGCGTTCCTGCGGCACGCGCGCGCACCGTTCTTCGCTGCCGTACTCGTCCCGATCCTGTTCGGCCTGATATCCGTCGCCCTGGGCCAGGATGACAACTGGGACTTGAGGAACTATCACTGGTACAACCCATACGCATTGCTCAACGATCGGTTGCACGTGGATATGGCACCGGGGAACTGGCAAAGCTATTTCAATCCGCTGATCGACGTGCCCTACTTTGTGCTGAACCAGTGGCTGCCGGGGCCGGCCGTCGGGTTCGCGATGGGATTCGTGCACGGCCTGAACTTCATCCTGCTGCTGGCGCTCGTGCGCCTCGTCCTCCCGCGCGCCAGGGCCGACATGCGCCTGTGCCTCCTGCTCGCCGGCGCGGGCATGTGCGGCGCGGGCTTCCTGTCCGAGGTCGGCAACACGATGGGCGACAATTTCAGCGCCCTGTTCGTCCTCGGCGCGCTCTGCCTCGTCCTGCGCGGGTGGGACCGGTTGCAGACGTGGTCCGGGCGCACGGCCGCCATCCTGCTGCTGGCGGGCCTCGTGACGGGCCTGGGCGCCGGCCTGAAACTCACCAACACGTCGTATGCGATCGCGCTGTGCGTCGTGCTGCTGGCGGTGCCCGCGTCGCTCGGCCTCGGGGTCGCGTCGGCCTTCGTCTACGGCTGCGGCGCCCTCGCCGGCGTCGCCATCACGGCCGGGCCGTGGTGGTGGCGCATGTGGCGGACGTTCGGCAATCCGCTGTTCCCGCAGTTCAACAGCATCTTCAAGAGCCCCCTCGCGCAGCAGGTGTCCGTCATCGATGCCTTCCACCTGCCGCAGAACGCGGTGGAAGCGTTGTTCTGGCCGTTCGTCTTCAGCGCGCACTTCACACGCGTGTCGGAACTCGTGTTCCGCCAGGCGATCGTGCCCGTGCTGTATGCGCTGGCACTGGTGTTCATCGGCCGCTGGCTGTTCGAGAAAGCGGCCGGCCGCGCGCCCGTCGCGCGCCTGGACGCGCGGGCCCGCTTCCTGCTGCTGTTCGCGCTGGCCGGCTATCTCGCGTGGATGAAGCTGTTCAGCATTTACCGCTACCTGATCCCGATCGAAATGCTGGCGCCGCTGCTGGTGTGGATCCTGATGGAGCGCCTGGCCGCCCCGCGCATCGGCGGCTGGATCGTCGCGCTCGCCACGCTCGTCGTGTTCCCGTTCGGGACGTGGGGCCATGCCGGCTGGGGCGACAAGGCCTTCAGCGCGCAACTGCCCGCGTTCGAGCACCCCGCCTCGACGCTCGTGTTCACGGCGCACGGCAATCCGCCGATGGGCTGGCTCGCCACCTTTTTCCCGCGCGACGTGCGCATCCTGTCGCTCGCCTCCGGCTTCCCGGAATCGCCCGCGTATCTCGACCGCATCCAGGCCGTGATCGCCAGCCGCCCCGGCCCCCACTACGCCATGCTGGCCGCCAGCCGCAACGAGAAGGACAGCAGCCTGCGCCGCAAGGCGTCCGCCTTCCGCGCGCTCGGCATGACGGCGACGCCCGCGCGCTGCGCGCAGCTCGACCGGCTGCTGCACAAGGTCCGGTTCCAGGTGCAGGTCAGGATGCAGGCCGCGGACGGCCAGGCGTGCACGCTCGAACTGCAGCCGCAATACGTGATCGACCTGGCGGCGCAAGACCGCGCGATCGTGCAGGCGGCCACGGAGAACCTGGCGCGCTACGGCCTGAAGGTGGACGCGGCCGGCTGCCGGCACTACCAGGCGGCGGTCGGTACGGACCCGTACCCGATCCAGATGTGCCCGGTGACGACCGGACAGTAACGTCAGGCGGGCAGGCGCGCGTCCGCGCCCGCGCAATAGGCGGCCATGGCCGCCAGCACGCCCGGGTCCTCGCCGACGGCGGGCACGGTGCGGAAGGTCACCTGCGGATGGCTGGCGCGCAGCTGGTCCAGCAGCAGCGGCAGGTCGCGCAGCAAATGGCCGCCCTGCCCCAGGAACACGGGGACGATGGTGATGTCGCGCGCCCCGAGCGCCACCTGGACGTTCACTTCGTCCGGCAGGCTCGGCGTCATCAGTTCGAGGAAGGCCAGCGACACGGCGCAATCCGGACGCTGCGCCGCGGTGAGGTCGCGCAGGCGCTGGAACGGCGCGGCCCAGGTGGCGGCACGGGCGCCGTGGGCGAACAATACGAGTGCTTTTTCCATCAGTGTCTCTCCACCCAGCGCAAGGCGCCGATCGCCAGCAGCAGGAACAGCAGGCTGGGCGCGGCCGCCGTCACGAAGGCCGGCCAGGTCGACAACATGCCCACGTGCGAAAACAACGAGTTAATCAACAGGAAGCTCACGCCGATCATGATGCCGATGAAGATCTTCAGGCTCACGCCGCCGCTGCGGGTGTGCAGGTAGCCGAACGGCAGCGCGAGCGCCATCAGCACGAAGATCGACAGCGGGTCGAACAGCTTCTTCCAGAACGCGATCTTGAAACGCTCCGTCTCCTGGCGGTTCTCGGCCAGGTGGCGCGTGTACACGGCCAGTTCGTTGGCGGACATCCGCTCCGGATCGGAGCGCGACACGGACAGGATCTTCGGCGTGATCTCGGACACCAGGTCCAGGCTCGCGGTCTTGCGCGTGGAGACGGACGCCGTGTCCTGGCCGAACGTGCTCTGGATGGTCTGGCCGGCCGGGATGGGCGTGCCCGGCGCGGGCAGTTCGCGGCTGTTGGAGAACAGCGTCTCGGTGACGTCGTTCAGGCGCCAGGTGCTGTTGCCGCTGAACGTGGCGCTGGCGGCCGTGATCAGCGAGCGCATGCGCATGCCGTTGTCGAACTCGTACAGGCGCACGTCGATCAGCTGGCCGTCCGGACGGATCTGGCGCGCGTTGAAGAAGCGCGAGCCCGTCACGGGTCCCTTCAGGCCGCCCGTGTGGATCGTATCCTTGGTCCACATGCCCGAGCGGAATTCGGCCGACACCGTCGCGCCCTTCGCGGACAGGCGCACGCGCTCCGCGATCGGCGCCGTGCGCGGCGTGATCAGCTCGCCGAACAGGAACGTGATGGCGACGAACAGCACGCCGATCTTGGCGAGCATGATGCCGGCCTGCTGCGTGGACATCGACGACGCGCGCATGATGGTGAATTCGGAGCTCTGCGCGAACTGCGCCATCGTGTAGATGGTGCCGATCAGCGCGGCCACGGGCATCACCTCGTACACGTGGCCGGGGAGGAGCAGCAGCACGTACAGGATCGCGTGCTGCATCATGTAGCCGCCCTTGCCCACCGACGGCAGTTCCTGGGTCAGGTCCATGAAGGCGATGAGGCCCAGGAAGGCGACGAGCACGAACGCGACGGCCTGCGCGATATTGACGAAGAAGTAGCGCTGCAGGATCTTCATTGCGCGCCCTCCCGCGCCGCTTCGCCGCCGCGCAGCAGGCGCCGCCGCTTGAAGGCGCCCAGCAGCGCGAGCGGATGCCACGGGTGGTTCACGTTCAGGCGCCAGGCGAACAGCCCGGCCACGACCAGCAGCGCGAACAGGTGCAGCGGCCACCACGCCAGGCCGAAACTCATCTTGTTCTGCTTGACGCTCGCCTCGAACAGCTTCGACAGGTTACTGTAGGTGAAAAAGATCAGCAGCGCGAGGATCAGGTTCGCGGAGCTGCCCGCGCGCGGGTTGACGAAGCCGAGCGGGATCCCCAGCAAGATCAGCACGAGGCAGCTGATCGGCGCGGAGATGCGGTACAGCAGTTCGGCGCGCGTGAGCCGGTCCTGGGGGATGGCCAGCAGCGTGGCCGTCGACATGGCGTCGACCGGCGTGTCGGTGCCGATCATGGGCACTTGGCTGGAGACGCGCATGCGGTAGCGCTCGAATTCCATCGACTGGAAATCGGCCCGTCCCGGCTGGCCCAGGTAGCGCCGGCCGTTCTTCAGCACGAGGTATTGGCCGCCGTTGCCGTCCGGCTCGATCACGCCTTCCTTGGCGACGACGATGGAATTGCCGTCGGCGTCGACGGAATTCACGAACACGTTCTGCACGACGGTCGCGCCGCTCGTGCTGCCTTCGACGAAGAACACGCGGTTGGTCGACGGCGATTCGCGGAACTGGCCGGGCGACACGCGCTTGAGGTCTTCGCGCTTCTCGAAGCGCTCGACGAATTCCGCGCTCTTCATCTTTGCCCACGGCGTCGCGACGAACGACAGCGCGGCGACGATCGCCACCATGGGCAGGCCGAACACGAGCACCGGCGGCACCCACCGCATCAACGACTGGCCGGACGCGAACCACACGACCATCTCGGAGTCGCGGTAGCCGCGCGTCACGGTGGCGATGACCGCGATAAAGCTGGTAAGAATGATGATTGTCGGCAGATAATTCAGCACCGAAAAGCCGATCAGCGCCAGCACGTCGCTCGAGGCGACCTTGCCGCCGGCGGCCTTGCCGAGGATGGAGATCAGGGTCCAGGTGACGAAGATCGTAAACAGGACCGTGAAGGTGGCACCGGCCACGCTGGCCAATTCACGCTGTAGGGCGCGTTGGAAAATCATTCGATAGTTATAATTGCTGGTTTGAAGGAACCCCAAGGAACCGTCACAAGCGGGCGCCATATGGAAGGTTCCTCGGACAGCACGCGCGTCAAAAACTCGAAACGGAGAATCAAATGGACTTTAGCATAAAAGCATTCGACACAAAAAACACGCTGGCAGCAGCCAAATCGGGCTGCGTGGCAGTCGCGGTATTCGAAAACAAGAAACTGTCGGAGGCGGCGAAAGCCCTCGATCTGAACGGCGAGATCAGCGCGGCCGTCAAGTCGGGTGACATCTCCGGCAAGCCCGGCTCCACCCTGCTGCTGCGCGGCGTGGCCGGCGTGACCGCTGCCCGCGTGCTGCTGGTCGGCATCGGCGCCGACGAAGCCGTCAGCGAGAAAAGCTTTGCCGGTGCCGTGACCGCTGCCCTCAAAACCTTCGCTTCGCTGGGCGCGCAGGATGCCATTATCGCATTCCCGCTGGAGAATGTGAAAGCGCGCGACCTGAACTGGGCCATCAAGAACATCGTCATCGCCGCCAGCGACGCCGAATTCCGCACCGACGCGCAAAAGAGCAAGAAGGATCCGGCCCCCACGGGCGTGCGCAAGCTGACCGTCGCCGTACCGGCAACGACGCCGCAGCTGAAGGCCGTGCTGGCGCAGGCTCAGGCCATCGCGAACGGCATGAACCTGACGAAGGAACTGGGCAACCTGTCGCCGAACGTCTGCACGCCGACCTACCTCGCGAACACGGCGAAGAAGCTGGCGGGCGACTACGGCTTCGACATCGAAGTCCTGGACCGCAAGCAGCTCGAAGCCCTCAAGATGGGCAGCTTCCTGTCCGTGACGCGCGGCAGCGAAGAGCCGCCGAAGTTCATCGTCCTGAAGCACAACGGCGGCAAGAAGAACGACGCGCCGGTGGTCCTCGTCGGCAAGGGCATCACGTTCGACACGGGCGGCATCTCGCTCAAGCCGGGTCCGAACATGGACGAGATGAAGTACGACATGTGCGGCGCCGGCTCGGTGCTGGGCACCTTCCGCGCCATCGGCGAGATGGGCCTGAAGCTGAACGTCGTCGGCATCGTCGCCGCCTGCGAGAACATGCCGTCGGGCCGCGCCACCAAGCCGGGCGACATCGTCACCGCGATGAACGGCACGACGATCGAGATCCTGAATACGGACGCCGAGGGCCGCCTGATCCTGGCCGACGCCCTGACCTACGCCGAGCGCTTCAAGCCGGCCGCCGTCGTCGACATCGCCACGCTGACGGGCGCCTGCATCGTCGCGCTGGGGCACCACACGTCGGGCCTGTTCACGCGCCACGACGACGCCCACGACGCCCTCGCCCAGGAACTGCTGGACGCCGGCAAGCAGGCGAACGACGTCGCCTGGCGCTTCCCCATCGGCGAGAACTACAACGAGCAGCTGAAGTCGAACTTCGCCGACCTGGCCAACATCGGCACGCCGGGCGGCGCGTCGATCACGGCGGCCTGCTTCCTGGAGAACTTCACGCGCAACTACACGTGGGCCCACCTGGACATCGCCGGCACGGCATGGAAATCGGGCGCGGCCAAGGGTGCGACCGGCCGTCCGGTGCCGCTGCTCACCACGTTCCTGCTGAATCGCGTGTAAGCGGGTTTTCGCCCCCATGCAAAACGGACGCCCGCGGGCGTCCGTTTGTTCATGGGCGTCAGAACACGACGTTGCCGGGCGCCGGCGCATCCGCCGCGCCTGGCCGAGGCGCCGCGGGCCGCATCAGGACGGTCAAGGTCGACTGGTAGGCGACGCCGTTGCCGTCGTACGGGTTGACGTAACCGTCGCCCCCGGCGCTGACGATGATGTTGCCGATCAGCCGGTCGGTGTCGAAGAACGAGGTGGCATGCGCGTCGGCGACTTCGCGCGCGCTGCCCGTGCCGTCGCGTGCGCAGTCGATCGTCAGGGGACTCCTGCTGCGCTCGACCGTGACCCGCCCCGGCGCCACGACGAACCAGCGCCCCGCCGCGTTGGACAGCACGCAGCCCACGCCCGTCACCTCGCGGTGGCCGAGGATGGCGTGGACTTCCACCTGCTGCGTCGGCGCCTGGGGCGGCGCCGTCACGCAACCGGCCATGGCGGTGCCCAGCGCCAGTGCGCAGGCGGTACGGAAAAAAAGAAGGGACATGACTTCACCGAGAATGCATACCTGACCGTTTACGGCGGCAATCGGGAAGACATGAGGCGAAGCGCATCCCGGGATCGCCGGGATGGCGTTGCTATGCTGCGGCCGGCACCGGGTCGATGGGCGCAAAGCGCGGCATGCGCTCCCCATCCACGTCGACCAGTCCGAAAAATGCATCCCGCGGGCGGACCCAGGCCTGGCCGTCCTGCCCGCGATACACGACCACGGCCGTGTGGTCCGCCTCGAGGACAGCCTCGCAGACCACCTCGTACACCCCGCCCTTGTAGTGGCGGTAGCGCATCAAACCTTTTCTTCGGCCGCGGCGCGATTGCGCTTCTTGAGGTTCTGGATGACCTTGACGATGCCTTCGACACCGGCGTTGTCATCGAGCTCGCTGAACGCGTCCAGCACCTCGTTGAGCACGCGGTTGCGCACGCTCGCCTCGTCCGCCTGCATTTTCTGCGGCGGGGTCTCGGACGGCGCGAATTTCTGCGGCGCTTCCGCTGCAGCCTTCTGTCCGTGTGCCAGCGCGGCCTGCCAGATCAGCCAGCGGCGTTGGGTTTCGTACACGAGGTACTCTTCCGGCTTGTCTTCACGACGCCGGACAATGTGGCCATCGCGTTGGGCCCATGCTTCAAATGCTTGGCGCATTGTTGTCCTTTACAAAGCTGTGTGCAAATCCTGCTCTCGGATCCGCGATCGTTACACACCTGCCTAAGCCGGCCGCTCGACCGACCACGGCAACCATCGATCAAAGCAATAAATCGCTATTGAATACTTGGTTCCAGAGCAATATGCCAATAGTACAACCAAAGTTGGCCTACTGCAATTTTTTTCTTTCGAGAAGGAGACAATACGTAAATGTCTCCTGTCTTGCTGTGATTGTTACATCTTGTCACAGTTCGGCGCAACTTTCCAGCGTCGTTACGAATTTTTACTCCAGGGACAATAATTTTACGACATCTTTGTTGCAATCCGCACAAATAATGACAATCGTGTCATGGAGTTGCGAGCCATGATGGGTAACCACAACGATGTCTGGAGAAAAACCCGGCCCCAGCACTACGGGCCCAGGATTGTACGCCAGTCAATATCGCAACCGGCGCCGCCGCGTCACCGCACAACCCAGCAATCCCACGCCGAGCAACAGGATGGACGCCGGCTCGGGAACGGGACGGGAGCCGGGAACGGGCGTCGGCGGAGGGAAAGTCGCGGGATCGCCGTTCACGGTATAACTCACCAGCGAACCGTTATTGCTGAATCCCGTGCTGCTCTTCCCTGTGCCTTGTCCGCTGACCGAAAAGCTGACCGCCGCGGGCGCCGCGGCGGCCG
>CBIHRX010000240.1:0-10229 GCA_966212555.1 uncultured Massilia sp. | reverse complement strand
ACGCGCCGCTGCCCTGCGGCAGGTACGTCCATCCGGCCGCCGTGAACTGGCCGTAGTGCGCATAGCCCCACAGCTGCGGATTGATCTCGTAATGGCCGCTCCACGGCCAGTTCGCGCGGATCGCCGCTTCCTTCACGCCCGAATACGGTTCCAGCGTGTACAGGCCCGCGATGCCGTACCAGTTGACGATCTTCGTCACGCCGCTGTCGATCCAGTTGCGGTTGAACGCCTGCACGATCCCGAGTGCACCGTCGAAACCGGCCACGTAGACGTGCTGCTCGCTATTCCAGATCGGCTTGCCCATGCCGGCGGCGGCCTCGCGCACCCACGCGGGCACGGTCGATTCCGGCGCGTTGATGTGGGCGCTGATGATGTCGATCGCATTGCGCAAGCCCGTGTCCTGCGGCATGTCCTTCACGAAGTCGAACTTGGTGTCGTCGGGCCAGTTGTCGAAGCTGTGCAGCTTCACCCTGGAGAATCCGCCCGCGTCGAGCCGCGCGCGCAGTGTCTTCGCGAAATCGTAGCTGACGCCCTTTTCGTTGCGGCTGCCGATCGCGTCGAGTTCGAGCCCGTACACGTCGCGCAGGCCCTTCAGCCAGCTGACATAGTAGTCGGCGCCGTCGGGCGAAAAGAATTCGTGGCGGCCGCCGTCGTCGATCCAGCCGGGAGCGCTCCACGCGGCGGCGTCCAGGGTCAGCGCGGGATTGCGCCGCTTCGCCTCGCGCAGCACCCACCAGGTATAGCCGCGGCCGTAGTCGACGTCCGTGCGCGTGTGGCGATGGCTGGGCATGGCGCCCTGCGTGGAATTGCCGTCGCCCGGGATCTCGACGATGAGCGCACTGATCGACGCGCCGAATTTCGGCTTGTACATCAGGTCGAGGATCTGGCTGCGCTGCGGCTCCGGATAATCCTTCAGCAGCACCGACGTCGCGCCGCCGCCGTCCACGACGCCGATGCCGTCGAACCGGGTGCCGGGCGCACGGCCGTCGAGCGTGATGGTCTGGACGTCGGCGTGCGCCGGCAGCGCCGCGCCCAACGCGAGGGAAAGCAGGAAGATTCGGTACGTGGTCATCCCGCAAGTATCGCCCGCGGCTTGCGCGCTGAACAATGCGGATTTCGTATGGGAGTCCGCGAAAAACGCATACCTCGTCAAGCCGCGCCGTAGCCGCCACCGCCCGGCGTCTCGATCACGAACACGTCCCCGGCCCCCATCTCCGCCTTGCCGATGTGTCCCAGTTCTTCGACGCGGCCATCGGCCCGCTCGACCAGATTGCGCCCGCGCGCCCCGGGCGCCCCGCCCGCCATGCCGAACGGCGCGTGCACGCGGTTGTTGGACAGGATCGCGGCCGTCATCGGTTCGAGGAAGCGGATGCGCCGCACGCCGCCGTTCCCGCCGTGCCACCGCCCCGCCCCGCCGGAACCGGCGCGGATCGCATAGCTTTCCAGCCGCACGGGGAAGCGGAATTCCAGGATCTCGGGGTCGGTCAGCCGCGAGTTCGTCATGTTCGTCTGCACGACGTCCGTGCCGTCGAAGCCCGGCCCCGCGCCGGAGCCGCCGGAAATCGTCTCGTAGTACTGGTAGCGCGCATTCCCGAACGTGAAGTTGTTCATCGTGCCCTGCGCCGCCGCCAGCACGCCGAGCGCGCCGTACAGCGCGTTCGTGATGCACGTCGACGTCTCGACATTGCCCGACACGACCGACGCCGGATAATGCGGATTGAGCATGGAACCCGGCGGGATGATCACCTTCAGCGGTTTCAGGCAGCCGGCGTTCAGCGGGATCTCGTCGTCGACGAGCGTGCGGAACACGTACAGCACGGCCGCCATGCACACGGCGGACGGCGCATTGAAATTGTTCGGCAGCTGGCCCGACGTGCCCGTAAAATCGATCTCCGCGCTGCGTGCGGCGCGGTCCACGCGGATCGCGACTTCGATGCGCGCGCCGTTATCGAGCTCGTTGACGAAATGCCCGTCCGCCAGCGCGCCGATCACGCGCCGTACGGCTTCCTCGGCATTGTCCTGCACGTGGCCCATGTAGGCGCGCACGACGTCCAGGCCGTACATGGCCACCATCTTGCGCAACTCCTCGACGCCCTTCTGGTTCGCCGCGACCTGGGCCCGCAGGTCCGCCAGGTTCTGGTCCGGATTGCGTGCCGGCCAGCGGGCACCCGCCAGCAGCGCCCGTGCCTCCGCCTCGCGCAGCACGCCGTCGGCGCCGTCCACCAGCTTGAAGTTGTCGATCAGGACGCCCTCTTCCTCGATGTGCGTGGAATCCGGCGGCATCGAGCCCGGCGTCGTGCCGCCGATGTCCGCGTGGTGGCCGCGCGAGCCGACGTAGAACAGGATGTCGCGACCCGCCTCGTCGAACACGGGAGAGATGACCGTCACGTCGGGCAGGTGCGTGCCGCCGTTGTACGGGTCGTTCAGCACGTAGACGTCGCCCGCCTGCATCGTGCCGGCATTCCTGCGCATGACGGCCTTGATGCTCTCCCCCATCGAGCCCAGGTGCACGGGCATGTGCGGCGCGTTCGCGACGAGGTTGCCGTCCGCGTCGAAGATGGCGCAGCTGAAGTCGAGGCGCTCCTTGATGTTGACGGAGTACGCCGTGTTCTGCAGGCGCAGGCCCATCTGCTCGGCGATGGACATGAACAAGTTGTTGAAGATCTCCAGCATCACCGGGTCGACCGTCGTGCCGATCGCGTGCCGCCGCGGCAGCGCCTGCACGCGGCGCAGCACGAGGTGGTTGTACGCCGTGACCTCGGCGCGCCAGCCCGCTTCCACGACCGTCGTCGCATTCGCTTCCGCGATGATGGCCGGGCCGTCGATCACGTGGCCCGGCGCGATGTCCTGGCGGCGGTACACGCCCGTGTCGCGCCACGCGCCGTCCGCGTACATCTGCACGGTCTCGAACACCGGCGCGGCCGCGTCCCGCGCCGCGACCGTTAAAGCCTGCTCGGGCGGCGCATCGGAGCGCCCCAGCGCCTCCACCGACACGGCTTCCACGACGAGCGCCTTGCCCGGCATGAGGAAGGAAAAGCGCCGGCGGTACGCCTGCTCGAACCGGGCCTGCAGCGCTGCGCGGTCGCCGTCCATCACGACGATCGCGGCATCCGTGCCTTCGTAGCGCAGGTGCACGCGCCGGAGCACGTCGATGCGTTCCGGCGCCACGCCCTGCCCCGCCAGGTCGGCGCGCGCCGCGCCGGCCAGCGCATCCAGCTCGGCAGCCAGCGCGTCCGGACCGACGTCGTCGAGCCTGCGTTCGACGGCCCGCTCGCGCATCGCGCCCTGGTCCGCGAGGCCCATGCCGTACGCCGAGAGCACGCCCGCCAGCGAATGGATGAACACCGTCTTCATGCCCAGTGCGTCCGCGACGAGGCAGGCGTGCTGTCCGCCCGCACCGCCGAAGCTCGTGAGCGCGTAGTCCGTGACGTCGTGCCCGCGCTGCACGGAGATCTGCTTGATCGCGTTCGCCATGTTGCCGACGGCGATGCGTATAAAACCTTCGGCGACGGCTTCGGGCAGCGGCCGCGTCCCGGTCGCGCGCTCGACGTCGGCGGCCATCGCTTCGAAGCCGGCGCGCACGGCGTCCACGTCGAGGGGCTGGTCGGCGCCCGGTCCGAACAGATGCGGGAAGTGCCGCGGCTGGATCTTGCCCAGCATGACGTTGCAGTCCGTGACGGCCAGCGGTCCGCCGCGCCGGTAGCTCGCGGGCCCCGGATTCGCGCCCGCGCTGTCCGGCCCCACGCGGTAGCGGCTGCCGTCGAAATGGAGGATCGAGCCGCCGCCGGCGGCGACCGTGTGGATGCTCATCATGGGTGCGCGCATGCGCACGCCGGCCACCTGCGTCTCGAACACACGCTCGAATTCGCCCGCATGGTGCGACACGTCGGTCGACGTGCCGCCCATGTCGAAGCCGATGATGCGCTCGAACCCGGCCAGCCGGCTCGCACGCACCATGCCGACGATGCCGCCGGCGGGACCGGACAGGATGCTGTCCTTGCCCTGGAATGCGCGCGCGTCCGCCAGGCCGCCGCTGGACTGCATGAACTGCAGGTTCACGCCGGGCAGCTCGGCCGCCACCTGGTCGACGTAGCGGCGCAGGATCGGCGACAGATAGGCGTCGACGACCGTGGTGTCGCCGCGCGCCACCAGTTTCATCAGGGGGCTCGTCGCATGCGACACGGAGACCTGCGTAAATCCGATCTCGCGGGCGATGCGCGCGACCGCATCCTCGTGCGCGTGGTAGCGATAGCCGTGCATGAACACGATGGCCAGCGCGCGGATGCCGGCGTCGTACGCCGCCTGCAAGCCGCGGCGCGCGGCGGCCTCGTCCAGCGGCACGACGACGTCGCCGTGGGCGCCGATGCGCTCGTCGATTTCCACCACGCGTCCGTACAGCAGCTCGGGCAGCACGATGTGGCGGTCGAACAGGCGCGGCCGGTTCTGGTAGGCGATGCGTAACGCGTCACGAAAACCGCGCGTGATCGCGAGCGCGGTCGGCTCGCCCTTGCGTTCCAGCAGCGCATTGGTCGCAACCGTCGTGCCCATCTTGACGGCTTCCACCTGCCCCGCCGGGATGGGCGCGCCTGGCGCCAGGCCGAGCAGGTGGCGAATGCCGGCCACGGCCGCGTCCTCGTACTGCTCCGGATTTTCCGACAGCAGCTTGTGCGTGACGAGGCTGCCGTCGGGCCGGCGCGCCACGATGTCCGTGAACGTGCCGCCGCGGTCGATCCAGAACTGCCAGTCCATCGTAAATCCTTGCAAAGTCGTCGAGGGGCTATTGTAGTCGCGCGGCGCGCCGATTTTGGCGACAATGCAGTTTTCGCAATCCTTACGTGCCTGGAACCACCATGGACATTCCGCTCTACAGCGTCGCCCAGATCCGCGCCATCGAACAGGCTGCGCAGTCACATTTGCCGCCGGGCACCTTGATGCGGCGTGCGGGCGAGGCCGCGTCCACCTATGCCCTCGAAGTGCTGGGCGGCTTGCCGACGGGCCGCATCCTCGTGCTGGCCGGCCCCGGCAACAACGGCGGCGACGCGCTGGAAGTCGCCGCCAACCTCGCGAACCTGGGCGCCAACGTGGACGTCGTCCACCTTGCGGGCCCTGCGCCGTCGCCCGAAACCCTGCATGCCCTCGCGCGTGCCCAGGCCAGCCGGGCGCGTTTTGTGCCCGACCTCGCGGATTGGCACGGCTGCTGCCTCGTCGTGGACGGCCTGTTCGGCATCGGCCTCGCGCGCCCGCTCGCGGGCGAGGCGCGCGCGCTCGTCGAACGCACGCACGGCATGACCTGCCCCGTGCTCGCGCTGGACGTGCCCAGCGGCCTCGATGCGGACACGGGGAGCGTCATCGGCCCGGACGGCGCCGCAGTGCGCGCCACGCACACGATCACCTTTCTCGGCAACAAGCCGGGCCTGCACACGGGCGACGGCTGCGACCACGCGGGCCGCGTGCACGTCAACCGGCTCGGCGCGGAGGGCCTGCACACCGAGGGGGCGCGCGCGCGCCTGAACGCGCCCGTCCTGTTCGCGGGCTGCCTCGCCCCGCGCCGCAACAATTCGCACAAGGGCACGTACGGTGACGTCGCCGTGCTGGGCGGCGCGCGCGGCATGGCGGGCGCCGGCATCCTGGCGGCCCGCACCGCGCTGTATGCGGGCGCGGGCCGCGTGTTCGTGGCCGCCGTCGACGGGGGGGCCGGCCTCGATCCGCTGCAGCCGGAAATCATGTTCCGCGACGCGCCGGGCTTCGACTTCGACGGCCGCACGGTGGTCGCCGGCCCCGGCATGGGCGATTCCGCCGGGGCCACGCACCTGCTGTCGAAAGTCATCGACGGGATGGGACCGCTGGTGGTCGACGCCGATGCGCTGAACCTGTGCGCGGCGAGCCCGGACCTGGCCGCCCGCCTGGCCGCGCACGACGGCGAGGTGGTCGTCACGCCGCATCCGCTCGAAGCCGCGCGCCTGCTGGGCGTGACGGCCGCCATCGTGCAGGCCGACCGGCTGGAGAATGCGCGCGAACTGGCGCAGCGGCTGGATGCCGTCGTCGTGCTGAAAGGCGCCGGCAGCGTGATCGCGCGGCCGGACGGCGACGTGGCGGTGAACGCGACGGGCAATCCGGGGCTCGCCACGGGCGGGACGGGCGACGTGCTGGCCGGCCTGGTCGGCACCTTGCTGGGCCAGGGCTGGCCCGCGTGGGAAGCGGCGCTGGCGGGCACCTGGCTGCACGGCGCGGCCGCCGACCGCCTGGTGGCGAGCGGCATCGGCCCCATCGGCCTCACGGCGGGCGAACTGCCGCGCGCGATCCGCGCCGAACTGAATGCGCTCGTCGCCGACGCGGCGCTGGCCTGAAGGGTTCTAGACGGCCAGGCGGCCCGCGGCGATCGTCAGCGTGCGGCCGCAGCGCGCGGCCATGGCGGGATCGTGGGTGACGAGGACCAGCGTCGAACCGCGTTCGCGATTCAGCTCGAACATCAGCTGGATGACGGCTTCGCCGGTGGCCGCATCGAGGCTGCCCGTGGGCTCGTCCGCGAACAGCAGCGGCGGCTCGGTGACGAAGGCGCGGGCCAGCGCCACGCGCTGCTGCTCGCCGCCCGACAGGTACTTCGGATAATGACGCAGGCGGCTCGACAGGCCCACGCGGCCCAGCATCGCCTCGGCTTTTGCGCGCGCATCGGCATCGCCCCGCAATTCCAGCGGCAGCATCACGTTTTCCACCGCGTTCAGGTGCGCGAGCAGCTGGAACGACTGGAACACGAAGCCCAGCTTCGCCTTGCGGAACGCCGCGCGGCCATCCTCGTCGAGGGCGAAGATGTCGGTGCCGTCGAGCAGGACCTGGCCCGACGACGGCGTGTCGAGGCCGGCCAGCAGGCCGAGCAACGTGGACTTGCCGGAGCCGGAGGCACCGACGAGGGCGAGCGTCTCGGCCGGTTGCACGGTAAAATCCACCTCGTGCAGGATGGTGAGCTCGCCGCTGGCGTCCGCCACGCGTTTCGACAACCCGCGCACTGCGATCGCGGGCCTTGCCGTTTCGTTCGCAGTTACACCGCCTTCCGCACTGCCTTTTGACGCCAAGGAAATATCACGCATGCTTGCTTTACTCAGGAAATGGACGATAGCTGCCGTCGCGGTTCTTGGAATGACCGCGGCGGGGAGCGCCTATTCTGCCCCAAAAACCGTGCTCGTGGTGGGCGACAGCCTGTCGGCCGAATACGGCCTCGCGCGTGGCACCGGCTGGGTCGCCCTGCTGGAACAGCGCCTGAAAGCGGAAAAGATCGACGCCCGCATCGTCAACGCCAGCATCAGCGGCGAGACGACGAGCGGCGGCCGCACCCGCCTGCCCGCGCTGCTGCAGCAGCACAAGCCGGACGTCGTCGTGCTGGAACTGGGCGCGAACGACGGCCTGCGCGGCCTGCCCGTGACGGCCGCCCTGGACAACCTGCGCACGATGATCCAGCTGTCGCAGCAGAACAAGGCGAAAGTCCTGCTCGTCGGCATGCGCATGCCGCCCAACTACGGCCGCGCCTACACGGAACGCTTCGCCGGCATGTACAAGGACCTTGCCGGCACGTACAAGGTTCCGCTGGTGCCGTTCATGCTGGACGGCGTCGCGCAGGACACGACAAACTTCCAGGCCGACCGCATGCATCCGCTCGCGACGGCCCATCCGACCATCCTCAACAACATCTGGCCGCAATTCGCGCCTCTCGTCAAACGATAATGAAATACCCCGCAGTCCTCGGCGTCGACGACGTCCTGCCCATGCTCGACCAGTTCGACACCATCATCGACGCGCGCAGCGAGTCCGAGTTCGCGCTCGACCGCATCCCGGGCGCCATCAACTGCCCCACGCTGGACGACGCGCAGCGCGTCCTCGTCGGCACCACGTACAAGCAGGTCGGCGCCTTCGAGGCGAAGAAGATCGGCGCGCCGCTCGTCGCGCAGAACATCGCGCGCTACGTCGAGACGCTGTTCGCCGGCAAGCCGAAGGAATGGAAGCCGCTCGTGTACTGCTGGCGCGGCGGCAACCGCAGCGGGTCGATGGCGCTCATCTTCGCCAAGATCGGCTGGCCCGTCGTGCAGCTCGACGGTGGCTACAAGGCCTATCGCGCCTACGTGGCGGCCGCGCTGGAAAACCCGCCGGCGCTGGATTTCCGCGTGATCTGCGGCACGACGGGCAGCGGCAAGAGCCGCCTGCTCGAGACCCTCGACTCGATCGGCGCGCAAGTGCTCGACCTGGAACGCCTGGCCGCCCACCGCGGCTCCGTCCTCGGCCACCTGCCGGGCGAACCGCAGCCGAGCCAGAAGATGTTCGAGACGCGCGTCTGGGACAAGCTGCGCCGCTTCGATCCCGCGAAACCCGTGTTCGTCGAATCGGAGAGCAAGAAGGTGGGCAACCTGCGCGTGCCGGAAGCGGTCATGGAACGCATGCGCGCCTCGCCCTGCATCGCCCTGCAGCTGGACCGCCCGCTGCGCGTGCAGCTGCTGATGGAAGACTATCACCACTTCTGCGCCGACCCGGGCGCGCTGAATGCGCAGCTGGACCACCTGGCGCAGCTGCACGGCCGCGCGCGCATCGACACGTGGCACGAGATGGCCAATACGGGGCAGATGCCGGCGCTCGTGGACCAGCTCCTCGTCGAGCACTACGATCCCGCGTACCTGCGCTCGATCGACCGGAATTTCGTGCACTTCCCGCAAGCGGAGACGCTGACGCTGCCGGGTATTTCGAAGGACGACTTCATCGCGGCGGCGACACACCTGCACCGGTAGGGCGGGCTCCCCGAGCCCGCGCGCACGTGGACAGTCCGCGTGGGCACCTGGTGCCCACCCTACGAGTCGTTCGCCAGGTATCCTTGCGCGGCGGCCTTGGCCTGATCCTGGAACACGGCCATCGCCGTCGTCATGCGCCGGAAGCCATAGCGCGCATAAAAACCCTCCTTGCCGGGCACCGAATACAGGATGATCTTCGCGTGCCCGCGCGACAACTCGACCAGGTGCGAGATCAGCGCGTCGCCCAGGCCGCGACCCTGGTGGCTGGGCAGGATCGCCACGTCGCAGATGTAGGAACAATCCATACCGTCGGCCAGTGCGCGCCCGGCCGCGACGAGCACGCCGCCTTCGTAGCCGAAGCGGCGGAACATGCTGTTCGTGAACACGGTTTTCAGGCGCTCCGGCGACTTGTCGCCGAGCGGGGCCTTGCGGTACAGCTCGGAGAGTTCGTTCCAGTCGACGTCGTCGAGCGAATCGGTCCAGGCTACGGTCATGCGTACTCCTTCCGGTGGGTGTCGAGGCCACCATTTTAGCGGGACACGCGAACCCGGGCCGGGCGCAGTGCTCAAACGGAGACCGGAGCCGATCGCCCCCGCCATGCACGCACTCGACCTTGGCGCTTTCCGCCTCATCTCGCTCGACGACGGCAGCTTCCCCGTCGCCGCCGGCGTCTACTTCGCGAACGTGCCGGACACCGTCTGGCGCCGCGCGCTCGCGACGGACCGCGACGGCTGCATCGAGGTCGGCCACAACTGCGGCCTGATCGACACGGGCGGCGAACGCGTGCTCGTCGACACCGGCTACGGCGCCGACACCCACGGCGGCCGCGCGGGCCATTTGTTCGCCGAGCTGGAGCGTGCCGGCATCGCTCCCGACGACGTGACCGTCGTCGTCAACACGCACGCCCACGGCGACCACGCGGGCGGCAACACGATCGACGGCGTCCCGGCCTTCCCGCGCGCCCGCTATTTCCTTGCGCGCGCTGACTGGGACCATTTCGGCGGCCGCGCGGACGACGTCCACCATGTCGCGCGCAACTTCGGGATCCCGGCGGCGCGCGGCATGCTCACGTTGTTCGCAGGACCGCTCGAACTCGCGCCCGGCGTCTGGCTCCTGCCGACGCCCGGGCATACGCCCGGCCATACGAGCGTGCTCGTCAGTGTGCCGGGCCATACGGCGCTGTGCCTGGGCGACGTCTGCCATCATCCCCTGCACGTCGCGCATCCGGACTGGGTCAGCATGTTCGACGTCGACCCCGCGCGCAACGTCGAGACGCGGCGCTGGCTGTTCGCACTGGCGTACGCGCGCGACGCCATCGTGTTGTGCCCGCACGCGCCCGCGCCCGGGCTGGGGCGGCTCAGGCGGCTGGGCACGGGCTTCGCGTGGGTGCCGCTCCAGCCATGAAAAAGGCTATGTTCGCGCTAGTTATGTGAACTGAAATTCGTTGCAAAGGTCTTACGT
>CBIHRX010000239.1:0-10306 GCA_966212555.1 uncultured Massilia sp. | reverse complement strand
AGCCGCAAACTGGCCGCGAACGCGGAAGCGCGCATGGCGCGCGGCCTTGCCGACCGCGCCGCGGTGCTGCAGGCGCGCCAGGCCGTGCTGCGCCAGCGCGACGTCGACCTGCAGTTGACGGATGCCCGCCTGCAGACGCAGGTCGCCCTCGTGAAAGCGCTGGGCGGCGGTTACCACACCCAATCGAACATCAAATAAAACCATGAGCACCCAAGCCCCCACCAACAACAAGCGCCGCGTCGTCCTGGCCGGCATCACCGTCGCCTTCGTCGCCGCCGGCGCGGCCTACGCGGCTTATTACGCCCTGGTCCTGTCCAAGCGCGTCGAGACGGACAATGCCTACGTCGGCGGCAACCTCGTGAACGTGTCGTCGCAGGTGACGGGCAGCGTCGTCGAGATCCGCGCCGACGAGACCCAGCTCGTGCAGGCGGGCACGGAGATCGTGCGCCTCGACCCGTCCGACGCGGAAGTCGCGCTGGCCCAGGCCGAGGCGCGACTGGGCACGGCCGTGCGCCAGCAGCGCGAGCGCTACACGAACGTCGCGCAGTACGAAGCCCTCGTCGACCAGCGCCGCGTGGAACTGAAGGCAAAGCAGGAAGACCTGGCACGGCGCGCGCCGCTGGCGGCCGACAACATCGTCTCCGGCGAAGACGTCGCGCACGCGCGCCGGGCCGTCGACGATGCGAAGGCCGCATTGGAGGTCGCGCAGAAGCAGCTGGCGGCCGCGCGCGTGACGGTGGCGGGCGTGTCGCCCGCCGAGCACCCGAACGTGCTGGCCGCGAAGGCGGACTACCTGTCCGCGTGGCTGGCCGCGCGCCGCAACGCGATCGTCGCGCCGGTGTCGGGCTACGTCGCCAAGCGCAGCGTGCAGGTCGGCAGCCGCATCGCGCCGGGCGCGCCGCTGTTGTCGATCGTGCCGCTGGACCAGTTGTGGGTCGACGCCAACTTCAAGGAATCGGAACTGCGCGACATCCGCGTGGGCCAGGCGGCCACCATCGAGGCCGACATCTACGGCGGCAAGGTCGTCTACCACGGCAAGGTCGTGGGCCTCGGCGCGGGTACCGGAAGCGCGTTCTCGCTGCTGCCGGCGCAGAACGCGACGGGCAACTGGATCAAGGTCGTGCAGCGGGTGCCGGTGCGCATCTCGCTGGACCCGAAGGAACTGGCCGCGCATCCGCTGCGCGTGGGCCTGTCGGCCACCGTCGACGTGGACATCAGCCGCCAGGGCGGCAGCGCCCTCGGCACCGTGGCCACGCCGGCGCCCGCGTATGCGACCACGGTGCTGAACCAGCCGTTGCAGCAGGCGCAGGCGGCGACGGATGCCATCGTCGCCAGGAACATGGCGAATTAAACGGGCTCCGCCGGCGGCTCGACCGGCGTCAACGCGCGCCCGCTGCGGAACCATGACCGCACGTTGTCCAGCATGAGCTGCGCCATCGCCGCGCGCGTCTCGTGCGTGGCGCTGCCCAGGTGCGGCGTCAGCATCACGTTGTCCAGCACGAAGAAGCGCGGATCGATGTCGGGCTCGTCGTCGAACACGTCCAGCGCCGCGCCGGCGATGGTCCCGTTTTCCAGCGCGGCGAGCAGCGCCCCCTCGTCGACGAGCGAACCGCGCGCCACGTTCACGAGATAGCCGTTCGGTCCCAGCGCATCCAGGATGCGCGCGTCGATCAGGTGCTTCGTGTCGGCGCCGCCGGGGGCCACGACGACCAGGATGCCGGAATCGCGCGCGAGCGCGGCCAGGTCGGCTTCGTAGCGCCACGCCAGCCGCTGGTCCGTGCGGCCGTGGTAGGCGAGCGCCACGCCGAACATCTCCAGCCGGCGCGCGATCTCCTTGCCGATGCGGCCCATGCCGACGATGCCCACGTGCTTGCCCGCGAGGCTCGTCGCCAGCGGGAAGTTCGCCGCCGTCCAGCGCCCCTCGCGTACGAAGCGGTCGGCCTGCGGCAGGCGGCGCAGCAGCGCCAGCAGGGAGCCGATGCACAGCTCGGCCACGGCCGCGTTCAGCACGTCCGGCGTGTTGGCCACGACGATGCCCCGTTCGGCCGCAAGGGCGCGCGGAATCAGGTCGTAGCCGACGCCGCACGTGGCGATGATCTCGAGGGCCGGCAGGCCCCGCACGACGTCTTCCGGCACTTCATGGTTGCTGCGCGTGACGATGGCGCTCACCTGCTCCGCCAGGCCGGGCTCGCGCTCCAGGCTGGCCGGGTCCACGCAGCGGAACTCCGCGTCGAGGCGGGCCTGGATCTCGGGCGCGAAACCGCCGATCTGCAGCACTACCTTCCGCATTACTCCCATTCTGCCGGACCGATCTCGAGCTCGAACGAAGTCACGCCGTCGACGCCGCCGCGCACCTTGTCGCCCGGGTTCAGCGCGTCCACGCCGGACGGCGTGCCCGTGTAGATCAGGTCACCCGGCGCAAGCGCGACGAGGCGCGACAGCGCCGCGATCACGTCGGGGATCGGCCAGATCATTTCGTTCAGGTTGCCTTCCTGCTTCAGCTGGCCGTTCACTTCCAGCCAGATGCGCGCCTCTTGCGGATGCCCCGTGCGCTCGGCGGGGATGAGCGGGCTGCACGGCGCGGAGGCGTCGAAGCCCTTCGCCATGTCCCACGGACGGCCATCCTTCTTGGCGACGGCCTGCAGGTCGCGCCGCGTCAGGTCCAGGCCCACGCCATAGCCCCACACGAGATCCAGCGCCCGTTCCGGCGCGATGTTCGTGCCGCCGCCCTTCAGCGCGACGACCAGTTCGACTTCGTGGTGCAGCTCGCGCGTGGACGACGGGTACGGCACCGTGCCGCCGGCCGGCACGACGGCGTCGGCCGGCTTGGTGAAGAAGAACGGCGGTTCGCGGTTCGGATCGGAACCCATCTCGCGCGCGTGGGCCGCGTAGTTGCGACCGACGCAGAACACGCGGCGCAGCGGGAAAACCCGGTCGGAGCCGGCCACGGCGAGGGCCGGGACGGCGGGAGGCGTAATGACGAAGCCAGTCATGCGGATCCTTGTAAAGACGGTGACGGTGCAGCGGCCCTGGGCCGGATGCACCGGACAGCCTATCACAATCGCAAGCTGGACGAAGGAGCAATACCTGTCAGAACTCTTCCCAGTCGCTCTCGGCCGGCACCTTCGCGGCAGCGGCGGGCGGACGGGCCGGTGCCTTCGCAGCCGGCTTGGCCAGCCGCGGCGCAGGCGCGGCCGCAGCGGCAGGCGCACGCGTCGGCGCAGCGGCCGCCGCACCGCCCTCGAGCCGGAACACGGCCACGGCCTCCGCCAGGCGCGCAGCCTGGTCCTGCATCGCCTGCGACGCGGCGGCCGCCTCTTCGACGAGGGCCGCGTTCTGCTGGGTCACGTCGTCCATCTGCGTGATGGCCTGGTTGATCTGCTCGATGCCCGCGCTCTGCTCCTGGCTCGCGGCCGTGATCTCCGTGAGGATATCGGCCACGCGGCGCACGCTGTCGACGATCTCGCCCATCGTGCTGCCCGCTTCGCGCACGAGGTGGCTGCCCGTGTCGACCTTGCTGGTGGAGTCGTCGATCAGTGCCTTGATCTCCTTGGCAGCGGCGGCCGAGCGCTGCGCGAGATTCCTGACCTCGCCCGCCACGACGGCGAAGCCGCGGCCCTGCTCGCCGGCGCGCGCCGCTTCCACGGCCGCGTTCAGCGCGAGGATGTTGGTCTGGAACGCGATGCCGTCGATGACGCCGATGATGTCGACGATGCGGCTCGACGCCGTGTGGATCTGCGCCATCGTGTCGACGACCTGCTCGATCACGTCGCCGCCCTTGGCGGCCACGGTCGATGCCGTCGCCGCCAGGGTGTTGGCCTGGCGCGCGTTGTCGGCGTTCTGCTTCACGGTCGACGTCAGTTCTTCCATCGACGACGCCGTCTCTTCCAGCGCGCTGGCCTGCTGCTCGGTGCGTGCCGACAGGTCGCGGTTGCCGGCCGCTACTTCGCCGGACGCCAGCGCGATGGCATCGGTGCCGCCGCGCACGGTGCCGACGGTGGTCACCAGGTTCCCGTTCATGCGCTTCAGGGTGCCCAGCAGCTGGCCCACTTCGCTGGTGCTGTCGACGTCCACGCGCGTCGTCAGGTCGCCGTCGGCGACGGCCGTCGCCACGTCCAGCGCACGGCGCAGCGGCCGCGTGATCGAGGCGTTGATCCACCAGCCCAGCGCGCAGGCGATGGCCAGGGTGACGGCGCCCAGCACCAGCATCAAGGTGCGCGTGTTCACGTACATGGCATGCGCGTCCCGCGCCGTGCCGGCGGCCAGGTCGGCCTGGATCTGGATCTGCTGGCCGATCGCGGCCTTGTAGTCCGCCAGCACCGGGCGCAGCTTCGTCTTCAGGTAGGCGCGCGCGCCGGCGGCGTCGCCGCTCTCGATCAGGCGGATCAGGTCGATTTGGCCCTGCGTGTATTTCGCGTTGAGTTCCACTTCCTGCGCCAGCAAGGCGCGGGACTTCGGATTGCGCAGCAGGCCGTCCATCTGCACCAGCAGGCCGTCGAGGTCCTTGCGCGCGGCGGTGACCTTCTGGACCTGCTGCGCGCGGTCGTCGGCGCTGTCGTCCAGCATCATGTTGCGCAGCGCGATGGCGATGTCGTTCACGTCGCTCAGCATGCGCGCCGTCAGCTCCATGCGCGGCATCCGGTGGTTGACGATCTCGTCGGTGCCATCGTTCACCCGGCCCAGCATGAGCGTGGCCTGCCCGACCATGAAGACGAGCGCCACGCACATGAAGCCGTAGCCCAGGCCGAGGCGCTTACCAATTTTCCAATTTCGAATGTTCATCGTTCTCTCTTTCCAACCGGGTGTCCGTTTTCGCGGTTTCCCGCCTTTTCGGAAAGGTTACCGAGTGGAAAGATTTGAGTCGATGTCGAGAAGTTAAATCAGGGCAATTATTTTGTGTGTTGAAGTGTGCACGCAACACTTTGGTGCAAACGTCAGTAGATTTCCTTCGCGGCGGCCCGCACGGCGCGCAGCAGCAGGTCGGCACCCGGCGACAACAAATGGTCCTGGTGGCGGATGATGCCGAACGCATCCATCTTGCACGGAATCTCGATGGGCAGGATGCGCATCACGTTCAGCGACGCATAGTATTGCGCCACCTCGATCGGCATCACGTGCAGCGAATCCGTCTGCTGCAGCAACGCGGTGATCATCAGCATCGCCGTCGTGTCGACGACGTTCGCGGGCGGCTCCAGGCCGGCGCGGCGGAACATCATGTCGAAGCGGTAGCGCAGGATGGAGCCGTGCGGGGGCACGATCCACGGCAGCGGCGCGATGTCCTGCAAGCTCAGGTCCTTGCGCTCCAGCAGCGGATGGCCGGGGCGGACGACGGCGCACGCCGGTTCCTCCGTCAACTCCTCGTAGATCAGCCCGGACGTGTCGCCCGTGTCGAAGATGCGGCCGATCATGAAGTCCAGCGTCCCATGCTGCAGCTTGTCCAGCAGCAGGTTACTGGTTTCCAGCTGCACGCCGATGCGCAGCAGCGGGGCTTCTTCCTTGACGCGGGCGATGGCGCGCGGGAGCAGCGCCATGGCGGGGGTCATGATCACGCCAACCTCGACCTGGCCCGTGAGGCCGGCCTTCAACGTCACGATGTCGTCGTGCGCCAGCGCCAGGCTCGTCAGGGCCATGCGCGCGTGGCGGATCATCGTCTCGCCGTAGATCGTGGGCTCCATCCCGCGCGGCAGGCGCTCGAACAGCTTGACGTCCAGCATCTCCTCCAGATCCTTGATCTGCTTGGAGGCGGCCGGCTGCGTCATGTGCAGTTCGTCCGCCGCGCGGTGGATGTTGCGGTAGTCGTCGAGCGCGATCAAGAGCAGCAGTTGGCGGGTCTTGAGGCGGGCCTTGAGAAACCAGTTCGGATTGGTCGTGTCCATCAGGAACTCATATCATTATCGATATCGACTATATGCAGATTTACGCAGAACTTTTATCGCTTGCAGGCGGCCGACGGGTTGGCGGCGGGACCCTGTGCCGTTTGCGCCACAGGCAGGATCTTGCCGTCCGGACCGTAGTGCAGTTCCTCGATGGCGACCGAACGACGATAATCGCCCCCGGTCGGCAGCTTGCCGTTGTGATAAATGATGTAGGACTTGCCGTTGAAGTCGATGATCGCGTGGTGGATCGTGCCGACGTTGTCGTTCTTTTCCATGATCACGCCGCCGTAGGACCACGGCCCGGTGGCCGTCGGCCCCGTCATGTACACGGTCTCTTCCGGCCACTTGCGCGAGTACGACAGGTAGTACTTGCCGGCGTGCTTGTGCAGGTAGGACGCTTCCGTGAACGCTTCCAGGCCCACCGTGTGGATCGGGCCGTCCAGTTCCGTCATGTTGGCCTTCAGCTTGGCGTACTTCATGACGGTATTGCCCCAGTACAGGTAGGCCTGGCCGTTGTCGTCGACGAAGACCGCGGGGTCGATGTCATCCCAGCTGATCGACGTTTCGTGCGTCATGTCGTTCGTGATCAGGGCCGTGCCGCGCGCATCGACGAACGGGCCCGTCGGGCTGTCCGACACGGCCACGCCGATCGCCTTGCCGGGGATGGTCTTGTGCTCGACGGTCACGTACAGGTAGTACTTGCCGTTGCGCTTGGTGACGTCGGTGGCCCACGCATCCTTGGCCGCCCATTTGAACGTGGAAAACGGCACACCGGCCGGGTGCTCGGTCCAGTTCTGCATGTCGCAGCTGGAGAACACCTTCCACTCGTTCATCACGTAATCCTTGCCGCCGACGGGCGCTTCGTCGTGGCCCACGTACAGGTAGACGCGGCCGTTGTCGACGAGGGCTGCGGGGTCCGCGGTGAAGATCTTGCTGGTGAGGGGATTGGCGGCACCGGCGAGTGCCGTCGTCGCGAGCAGCGTCGCGGCGATCAGGGGCTTGAGCATGTAGTCTCCGTTGTTTGTGGGATCACCGGCGTTGGCGGCGCCGGGTACGGCACGGACCACGCCCGCCCCCGTGTGGCCGGGGGTCGGTGCGCGGGTCCGTCTTTATTGCTTGGCGCGTCCGCCCATCACCCTCTGCACGACGCAGAAGACGAACAGCAGCGCGCCGATGACGATCTTGGTCCACCACGAGCTGAGCGTGCCGTCGAAGGCGATCAGCGTCTGGATGGCACCCAACACCAGCACGCCCGACAGCGCACCGGCAACGTAGCCGTAGCCGCCGGTGAGGAGCGTGCCGCCGATGACGACGGCCGCGATGGCGTCGAGCTCCGTGCCCTGGCCGTGCAGGCCGTAGCCGGACAGCATGTAGAAGGCGAACAGCACGCCGCCCAGCGCCGCGCAGAAGCCCGACAGCGCATACACGAGCACCTTGGTGCGGCCCACGTTCAGGCCCATCATCGCGGCCGACTGCTCGTTGCCGCCGACGGCGTACACGGCGCGGCCGAACGCCGTGAAGTGCGCGAGCCAGATGGCGACCAGCAGCACGACGAGCGCGATGATCGCGCCCGGCGACAGGAAGCCGCCGAGGATCGGCACCTGCGTCTGCGACATCGCCGTGAACAGCGGGTCGTCGATCGTGATCGACTCGACGCTGATCAGGTAGCACAGGCCGCGGGCCAGGAACATGCCGGCCAGCGTCACGATGAACGGCTGCAGCTTGAACAGGTGGATGATCGCGCCCATCGCGCCGCCGAAGCACGCGCCCAGCAGCAGCACGAGCACGATGACGGCGGCCGGCGGCCAGTGGGCATGCTGCAGCAGCCAGGCCGAGATCATCGTCGACAGCGCCAGCACGGAACCGACCGACAGGTCGATGCCGCCCGCCAGGATCACGAAGCCCATGCCCACCGCGATCACGAGCAGGAACGCGTTGTCGATCAGGAGGTTGAAGATCACCTGCAGCGACAGGAAGCCCGGGTACACCGACCCGCCGATGCCCAGCATCGCGACGAGCAGAATCACGGTGACGAGGGACGTGAACCACGGCGCCGACGTGACGCCGCGGGTACCGGTTGCGACCGCGCTCATGCGGACCTCCGCAGGATGTTCTTGAATTCGCTCGACTGCGAGATGCAGACGACGAAGACGACGATGGATTTGACGACCATGTTCACTTCGGGCGGCACGCCCAGCGAGTAGATCGTGTAGGTCAGGGTCTGGATGATCAGCGCGCCGATCATGCTGCCCACCAGGCTGAACTTGCCGCCGGCGAGCGACGTGCCGCCCAGCGTGACGGCGAGGATCGCGTCCAGCTCCAGCAGCAGGCCCGCGTTGTTCGCGTCCGCGCTCTTGATGTTCGACGTGATCAGCATGCCGGCCAGGCCCGCGCAGGCGCTGCAGAACACGTACACGAAGGTGATCAGCGTGGCCGTGCGCAGGCCCGCGAGGCGCGCCGCCACCGGGTTGATGCCGACGGCCTGGATGAACAGGCCGAGGGCCGTCTTCTTCACCAGCAGCAGGGTCACCGCGAACACGGCCGCGACGACGAACAGCGAGAACGGCAGGCCGGCCAGGTAGCCGCTGCCCAGGAAGAAGAACGGCTCGTAGTACACGGTGACGATCTGGCCGTCCGTCAGCAGCTGCGCGAGGCCGCGGCCCGCCACCATCAGGATCAGTGTCGCGACGATCGGCTGCAGCTTGATGCCGGCCACGAGGACGCCGTTCCACAGGCCGCACAGCAGCGCGACGCCCAGCGACGCCGCCAGCGCGAGCGCCATCGGCGTGGTCGGCTCGCTGCCGCCGATCAGCATGGCGGACACGGTGCCGGACAGCGCGACGACGGCGCCGACGGAAATATCGATGCCGCGCGTGGCGATGACGAGGGTCATGCCGAGCGCCGCCAGCATCAGCGGCGCGGCGCGGTTGAGGATGTCGATGATCGCGCCGTACAGGTGGCCTTCCTTGACCTCGAGATGGAAGAAGCCCGGTACGAGGAACGCGTCGACGAGCAGCAGCGCGACGAGCGCGCCCAGCGGACGCACGAGCGGATGCTGCAGCATGGCCGCGCGCGATGCGCCCGCCTGCGCGGACGGTTTGACGGTAGCGCCGGTCGTGCTCATGCCGTCTCCCCTGCGATCACGTGCAGCACGGATGTCTCGTCCAGTTCACCGCGGCGGTATTCGCCGCATGCCTTGCGGTCGCGCATGACGACCATGCGGTCGGACACGCGCAGCACTTCCGGCAGCTCGGACGAGATGAAGAGGATGGACATGCCCTTGCGGCACAGGTTACTGACGTAATCCATGATTTCCTGCTTGGCGCGCACGTCGATGCCGCGCGTCGGTTCGTCGAGGATCATCAGGCGCGGATCGGTCGCGAGCCAGCGCGCCAGCAAGACCTTCTGCTGGTTGCCGCCGGAGAGCGTGCCGATGGGCGTCTCGATGCTGGCCGTCTTGATGCCCAGCCACTTGACGTAGTCGGTCGCCAGCTGCTGCTGGCGCTTGAAAGGAATGGCGCGGAAGATGCCTTGCCGCGCCTGCAGCGCGAGGATCAGGTTTTCGCGCACGGACAGCGCGAGGATCGCGCCTTCGTGCTTGCGGTCTTCCGAGCAGAAGCCGATGCCCTGCGCGATGGCGTCGCGCGGGTTCGAGAAGCTCACCTGCTTGCCGTCGATGTCGAAGCTGCCGCTGTCCGCCTTGTCGGCGCCGAACAGCAGGCGCGCCGTCTCCGTGCGGCCGGAGCCCAGCAGGCCGGCAAGGCCCAGCAATTCGCCGCGGCGGATTTCCAGGTCCACGGGCGACAGCACGCCCTTGCGCGCGATGCCGCGGGCGCGCAGGAAGACGTCGCCGTGTTCGTTGGTTTCGCCTGCCGCCGCCGTTTCCGCCGCGTGCTCCGCGTCGGCCGGCGCGCCGATCATCTTGTTGACGAGGGCAAGGCGTGACAGGTCGGCGCACGCGTATTCGCCTTCGCGCTCGCCGTTGCGCATGACCGTGATGCGGTCCGAGATCGCGTAGGTCTGGTCGAGGAAGTGCGTGACGAACAGGATCGCCATGCCCTCCTCGCGCAGGCGGCGCAGCACCGAGAACAGCATCTGCACTTCCGCCTCGTCCAGGCTGGACGTGGGTTCGTCGAGGATCAGCACGCGCGATTCCGTGTTCAGCGCACGGGCGATGGCGACCATCTGCTGGATTGCGAGCGGATAATCGGCGAGCGGCTTGCTGACGTCGACGTGGATTTCCAGGCGCGCCAGCAGCGCCGTGGCCTGCGACCGCATCGAACGCCAGTCGACCATGCCGAAGCGGCGCGGATAGCGGCCGATGAAGATGTTTTCCGCGACCGACAGGTTCGGGCACAGATTGACTTCCTGGTAGACGGTGCTGATGCCGAGATTCTGCGCATCCTGCGTGGAGCGCGGGTGGATCGCCC
>CBIHRX010000238.1:0-10314 GCA_966212555.1 uncultured Massilia sp. | reverse complement strand
AACATCTCGGCCGAGCAGTTCATCGGCATGAGCGGTTCGGGCTTCCGCATCGGCATGGCCATCGCCGTGTACGAACTGATGGCCGCCGCCACGCTCGTCATCGTCGCCGTGTTCTTCATGCCGGTCTACCTGAAGAACCACATCTACACGATGCCCCAGTTCCTCGAACAGCGCTACGGCAAGGCCGTCGCCACGACGATGGCGCTGTTCTGGCTCGGCCTGTACGTCGTCGTCAACCTGACCTCGATCCTGTACCTGGGCGCGCTGGCCATCGGCAGCGTCACCGGCATCGGCGTCCTGCCCTGCATGCTGTTCCTCGCCGTCTTCGCCGCCATCATCACCTTGGGCGGCATGAAGGTCATCGGCTACACCGATGTCATCCAGGTGACCTGCCTCGTCATCGGTGGCCTCGTGACCACGTGGCTGGCGCTGGACCTCGTCGCGAAACTCGGCAACGGCCACGGCGCGCTGCAAGGCTTCTCGACCTTGTACAACTCGACCCGCGACCACTTCGAAATGGTGCTGGGCCGCGACAACCCGAACTACATGGACCTGCCGGGCCTGTCCACGCTGATCGGCGGCATGTGGATCGTGAACCTGAACTACTGGGGCTGCAACCAGTACATCACGCAGCGCGCGCTGGGCGCCGACCTGCCGACCGCCCGCAAGGGCCTGCTGTTCGCCGCGTTCCTGAAACTGCTGATGCCGATCATCGTCGTCATGCCGGGCATCGCCGCGTTCGCGCTGGACCGTTCCGGCGCGCTGGGCGACGCGATGCGCGTCGGCGGCGAACTGAATCCGGACCGCGCCTACCCCACCCTGCTGGCGCTGCTGCCGTCGGGCCTGAAGGGTATCGCGTTCGCGGCACTGACCGCGGCCGTCGTCGCGTCGCTGGCCGGCAAGGCGAACTCGATCGCCACGATCTTCACGCTGGATATCTACCAGAAGCGCCTGCACCCGAACGTCAGCGAGCAGAAGATGGTGTGGATCGGCCGCATGACCGTCGTCGTGTCGATGCTGCTGGCCGTGCTGATCGCCCCGCTGATGGGCATCGACAAGAAGGGCGGCTTCCAGTACATCCAGGAATACACGGGCTTCGTCTCGCCGGGCATCCTGGCCATGTTCCTGCTGGGCTTCTTCTGGAAGAAGACCACGTCCAGCGCGGCGATGTTCGCGACCGTCGGCGGTCTCGTGTTCTCGATCATCCTGAAGTTCCTGCCGGGGATGATGGACCTGTCCTTCCTGGCGCCGATCGGCTTCGCGCACGACAATGGCAGCGGCGTCTACGAGATCCCGTTCCTGGACCGCATGTTCATCGTGTTCTGGCTGGTCGTCGCCGGCATGGTGCTGCTCAGCACCGTGTTCGCCCGCGGCAAGGTGAAGGGGCTGATCGTCGACACCAAGCTGTTCAAGGTCGACGGCGCGTTTGCACTCGGCTCGGCCGTCATCTGCGTCGTGCTGGCCACGATCTACGGCATGTGGTGGTGATATGCATGGTGGGCACGGGGTGCCCACCCTACCGGATACCGACGTAGGGTGGGCTCCCCGAGCCCACCAGACATTCGAAGCAGCCTGCGGGCTGCTTTTTTATTATTTTCACCAGGGTATATCAACTTCGTATATACGCTGGTGAAAAACACAATGGTTGTACTCCTTGCAAGGCGACAGAATGCCGATCAGTCGCTTGATTGGTTCGCTCGACGTACCAACAAAGACGACGACAACACATAAAAGTCTAAACGACAAAGCAAGGAGATTACATGCAGCAGAAAACCCTGAGCGTACTCGTACGCTCGCTCTTCCCATTGTTGGCCCTCCCCGCAATCCCCGCCCTCGCCCAGCAAGCCACGCCGTCCGAACCGGCCGCCGGCGGCGACACCAGCGTGCAGCAGGTCGTCGTGTCGGGCATCCGCGCGTCCGTGCGCAGCGCCCTCTCCGTCAAGGAGAACTCGAACAGCATGGTCGAAGTCGTCGCTTCCGAAGACATCGGCAAGCTGCCCGACACCACCATCGCCGAATCGCTGGCGCGCCTGCCGGGCCTCGCCGCCGGTCTCGATCGCGGCAACGCGAGCCAGATCGTCGCGCGCGGCATGGGCGAACGCTTCATCGGCGCAACGCTGAACGGCCGCGAACTCGCGTCGTCCGAGCCGAACCGCGCCGTGCGCTTCGAGCAGTTCCCGTCCGAGTCGCTGTCCGGCGCCATCGTCTACAAGACGCAGAACGCCGACCTCGTCGAAGGCGGCGTCGCGACGACGATCGACCTGCAGACCGTGCAGCCGCTGAAGTACAACGGCCGCCAGGCGTCGCTGAAAGCCGATGCGCTGTACTACCCGCTCGCGAAGGACGTCGACGCGCAGACCGTGCGCCCGCGCCTGGGCGGCATCTGGATCGACCAGTTCGCGAACAAGACCGTCGGCGCGGCCGTCGCGTTCAGCTACCAGAAGCAACCGTCGATCGAGGAGCGCAAGAACCACTGGGGCTTCAACGAGGACCACTCCGCCGACCTGAATGGCGACGGCAAGGTCGACAAGACACCCTGGGGCTTCGAGGATGAACTGAAGAGCGGCACCAACGAACGCAGCAGCGTGCTGGGCAAGCTGGAGTGGAAGGCCAGCCCGGACGCCATGATCACGGCCGACCTGTACTTCGCCCGCAACAAGATCCGCGAGCCGAGCGTGCAGCACTGGACGGGCGACGTCGGCAACTGGGACGGCTGGCAGGCCGGGAATTACTCGAACGTCGACATCCGCAACGGCTACGTGGTGGGCGCGACCGTCAAGGACGTGAGCCTGACCACGCACAGCACGCGCTGGATCCAGAACATGGACAACTTCGCCGGTGGCCTGAACGGCAAGTTCAACGTGGGCGACTGGAAGGTCGAAGCGGACGTCGCCACGTCGCGCGCGAGCCGCGCCAGCCAGTGGGCCGACGTGCGCAACACCACCGCGAACAACGGCACCCTGTCGTGGGCCTTCACCGGCAACGAGCAGCAATCGTATTCGTACAGCCAGGACACGGGCAACCTCGCGACGTTCGGCGCACCATCGCTGTACATCGACAACGACGGCCACGTGCACGACCGCCTCGACTCGGCCCAGCTGAGCGGCGCGCTGCCGCTCGACCTGGGCCCCGTCAGCCGCGTCAAGATCGGCGCGCGCTTCGCCGACCGCGAGAAGTCCTACCGCCAGACCACGTGGAACGTCTCGCCGGCGAACGCATCGATCCCGGCATCGGCCTACACGACCATCAACGTGCCGGGCTACTTCCCCGCGCTGATGCTGAACGACTTCGAAGGCACCGTGACGTCCACGTTCGGTTCCGGCGCACTCGACGCGAGCGGCCGCACGCCGACCGCGAACGACCTGCTGGCCGGCTGGCGCGTCAAGGAACGCACGAGCGCCCTGTACGCGCAGGCGGACCTGGACGGCGAGATGTTCGGCCTGAAGTACCGCGGCAATGCGGGCGTGCGCCTCGTGCATACGCGCCAGACCGGCGAAGGCATGGAATCCGTCAACGGCGCGGCGCCGACGGCGGTGTCGGGCGGCGCCTCGTACACGAAGGCCCTGCCGAGCATGAACCTGATCTTCAACCTCGACGAGGAACAGAAGCACCAGGTGCGCTTCTCGCTGGCCCGTGCCATGTCGCGCGCGCCGATGGACGAGATGCGCGCGTCGCGCCAGATCTCGATGGACACGACGCCGGGCTCGCAGCAGCCGCTGACGGGCAGCGCCGGTAATCCGGCCCTGCTGCCGATGATGGCCAACCAGGCCGACCTCGCGTACCAGTGGTACTTCGACAAGGGCTCGCTGTTCTCGGCCGCGCTGTTCTACAAGCAGATCGGCAGCTACATCGGCATCACGACGGACACGACGACCATCGGCAACCGCCAGGCGGTCATCACCCGTTCCATCAACGGCGAAGGCGGCTACGTGCGCGGCCTGGAACTGGTGTACCAGCACGCGTTCACGCGCCTGCCGGCACCGTTCGACGGCCTCGGCGTCGCCGCGAACTGGTCGTACAACGAGAGCGACATCCACGAGTACACCAATAACTTCCCGATGGAAGGCCTGATGCGCAACAACGGCGGCGTCACGCTCTGGTACGAAAAGAACGGCTTTGAGGCCCGCCTGTCCGCCAACTACCACAGCCCGTTCGTCCGCATGCCCCGCTGGACGGCCGGCTACATGGCGGAAAACGGCGAGGAGACCTACGTCACCGCGAACGTCTCGTACTACCTGACTCCGCAGCTGCAACTGCGCGTGGGCCTGGACAACATCACGAACCAGAAGGTCGTCTACACGCAGAACGCCAACGCGTACATGCAGAACGTGATGGAATACGGCCGCCGCTACAACTTGGGTCTCTCGTACAAGTTCTGATGATGACGATCTATCGACCCACGCTGCTCCGCGCCGCCCTGCTGCTGGCCTTCGCCGGCCCCGGCATGGCGGGCGCGGAACAACTCCTCACCGTCGACGCCACGGCGCCGGCGCCCGACCCGCGCACCGGAACGATCAAGCTGGGCACGGCAACGAGCAAGGGCGGCCACACGCTCGGCATCAACAACCAGTACCTCACGCGCGACGGCCAGCCCTGGCTGCCGGTGATGGGCGAGTTTCATTACTCGCGCAGCCCGGCCGCCAGCTGGGATGCGGAACTCGCGAAGATGAAATCGGCCGGCATCGACATCGTCGCGACGTACCTCATCTGGAACCACCACGAAGCGGCGGAAGGACGATTCGACTGGTCCGGCAACCGCGACCTGCGCCGCTTCGTCCAGCTCGCGCACAAGCACGGCCTTCAGGTCTTCGTGCGCGTCGGCCCGTGGTCGCACGCGGAAGTGCGCTACGGCGGGTTCCCGGACTGGGTGGTCGACGCCATGCCCACGCGCGGCAACGATCCGACCTACCTGCGCTACGTGGAACGGTGGTATCGCGAGATCGGGCGCCAGCTGGACGGCCTGCTGTACAAGCAGGACGGCCCGGTCATCGGCGCCCAGATCGAGAACGAATACAACCTGGCCGGCCCGGGCCGCGGCGCTGAGCACATCAGCACCCTGAAGAGTCTTGCCGTGAAGGCGGGCATCGACGTGCCCTACTACACCGTGACGGGCTGGGACCAGACCCTGTACCCGTCCGGCGAGGTCACCCCGGTGTTCGGCGGCTACCCGGACGAGCCGTGGGCCACGAGCACGAAGGAGCTGCCGCCGAAGGAGACGTACGCGTTCCGCTTCGACACGCGCGTGAGCGGCGACCTCGGTGCCCAGACCCGCGCGAGCCAGCAGGGCACGGCGGAGACGGACATGGACAAGACGCCGTTCCTCGGCGCGGAATACGGCGCGGGCCTGCCCGCGATGTACCGCCGCCGCACGCTGGTCTCCGCCGACGACATCGCCTCGATGCTGCCGGTGCAGCTGGGCTCCGGCGTCAACCTGATGGGGTACTACATGTTCCACGGCGGGCGCAATCCCGTCGCGGGCACGACCGTGGAAGAAAGCACGAAGAGCGGCGGCTACAACGACGTCCCCGCGATCAACTACGACTTCAACGCGCCGCTGGGCCCGGACGGCCAGCAGCGCGACGTGCTGGCGAGCCTGCGTCCGTTCCACTGGTTCCTGCACGACTTCGGCGCGCGCCTGGCGCCGATGACCGTACGCAAGCCCGACGTCGTCCCGAAGGATCCTGCCGACCTGGGACCGGCCCGCTGGTCCGTGCGCAGCCGCGGCGATGCAGCCTTCCTGTTCTACGATGGCCACATCCGCCAGTACCCGACGCCCGCGCGCGAACAGGTCCGCTTCGCCGTCAAGCTGCCCGGCGGCACGGTGACCCTGCCGCGCAAGCCCGTCGACCTGCCGGCCGGCGCCTACTTCGCCTGGCCCGTCAACTTCGACTTAGGTGACGAGCGTGGCCAGCGCCTGACGTATGCGACGGCGCAGCCGCTCGCGCAGCTGGACGACGGCACGTGGGTGTTCGCGGCGCAGGACGGCGTCCCCGTCGAATGTGCGTTCGGCGACCAGGCACGGGGCTGCGTGCAGGCACGGCGCGCGCACGTCGACGAGTCTGGAGGCGTGGTCGTCGTGGACGGCATCCAGCCGGGCCTCGATGCGGCATTCACCGTGCGCTGCGCGGGCGCGAAGCCGCTCACGGTGCTCGTCCTGTCGCAGGCGCAGGCGCGCCAGGCGACGATCGGTACGTTCCAGGGCCAGCGCCGCCTCGTGCTCAGCGAGGCGCAGGCGTACTTCGACGACGGCCGCCTCGTGCTGCGCAGCGCGGGCCAGCCGCACGTCCGCGCGGCCGTGTATCCGGCCACCACGCTGAAGAGCGCCGGCCACGACGGCCTGTTCCAGGTGTTCGACACGACGCTGCCGGCGCGCACCGTGGCGGTGGCCGTGAAACCGCTGCGCGACGCCCAGCCGGCACGGCCGGTGCGCATCGGCGGCAATGCCAATGCTGCCGTGCAGCCGGATCCGGAAGCCTTCGGCGCCTCGGCCGCGTGGTTGCTGGACGTGGGGGCGGCCAACCGGTCGAAGGACGTGGACAGCCTGCTGCTCGACATCGACTTCACCGGCGACGTGGCCCGGCTGTTCGACGGCACGCGCATGGTCGACGACTGGTACTACAACGGGCAGCGCTGGCAATTCGACCTCGGCAATTTGGCAAAGAAGCGCCAGGGTCCGCTCACCTTGACGGTGTTGCCGCTGCGCGCCGATGCGCCCATCTACCTGCCGCGCGAGGCCCGGCCCGACTTCGGCGGCAAGCCGCAAGTGGCCGAGCTGAAGGCGGTGAAAGTGGTACCGGTGTACCGCGTGGAGATCGGGAAGTAGACAAAACCCCCACCGGTGGGGCATGACCGTCCATGGCGCGAGTGTCAAGATGCGCGCCATGGACACGTCAACCACCGACATTTTCCCGCTCCCTCGGCCCGCCGCATTGCTCGATACCGTCGAACAATACGTCGTCAGCGCCGCGCGCTGCCTGCTCGAACAGCAGCTTGGCTTCGTCCCGGCGTGGGCGGTACTCGGGGATTATCTCGGCAGCGTCGGCGTGCGCGTCATCGCAACCCTGGCCCGTGCCGCCACTCATCGAGGAGAATCATGATCTTTCACGCTTCCATCCCCGCGCGCGATCCCGAGCGCGTTGCCGCCGTCATTGCCGAGATCTGGGGCGGCCAGTCGTTCCGCTTCCCGCCGTGGCCCGGCGCCTGGGTCGCGATGGCGGGCGACGTCCGCGGTTCGATGGTCGAGGTCTATCCGCACACGCTGCCGATGGCGCCGGGGAATGGCGCCGAGATGGCACGGCCGCACCCGGACGCGGCACCGCGCCCGTACGCCTGCTTCCACCTGGCCATCGCGACCGAGCGCCCGGTCGAGGACATCCTCGCGATCGGCAAGCGCGAAGGCTGGCGCGCCGTGCCGTGCTCGCGCGGCGGCGTGTTCGACGTCGTCGAACTGTGGCTCGAGAATGGCCTGATGTTCGAGGTCCTGACGCCCGAGATGCAGCACGATTACCGCAAGGGCGTGAACCTCGACATGTGGCGCATCACGCGGGAGGAAGAGCCCGTCCCGGCCTGAGCCGCCGGATCGCGGGCACGCCCGCCGCCCGTCCCAGCCGCACGTGATCGAAACGGTCGCCCGCCACGTCGTCCAGCACGACGGGCGGCCGCGCGTCCGGCGCCGCCGTGCGCAGGTCGACATGATGCACCTCGACGTTGCGCGCATGGCGCACGTACAGGCCGTAGGCCGGCGTCACGCCGAACATGCTGGGCTCCGGATAATGGTCCGGCTGCTCGGGCGGCACGCGCCGCGCGTCGACTGCCGTACCCCCGCCGCCGTGCACCACCGTGATGTTCGACAGCCGCACGTCCTCGACGGGCGCCTCCGGCAGGCCGGCGACGATCGACGCATACGGCGCGTTCGCCTGCGACACGACCACGTTACTGATGTTCACCCGGCGGATCGCACCGACCCGCGTGCCCGCGGGCGCGCGCATGCGCCGGCCCAGGCGAATGAACAGCGGGGCCGTCGTCAGGTCGCGCATGGCGAGGTTGTCGGCGGTGACGTCCTCGATGATGGCGCCGTCGACGCTCTCGATGGCCAGGCCGCGGCAATGCTCGAACACGCAGTTGGCGATGACGATGTTACGGAAGCCGCCGTTCGATTCCGTGCCCAGCTTGATGCGCCCGCACACGCCTTCCTCGTCCGGCGCCTTCACCTGCGCCTTGCCGAAGGTCCCGTCGAGCAGCGTGCCGAGGTCGAAGCCGGACACCTGGCAGCCCGTGATCGTCACGTGCTCCGTGAAACGCGCGCGGCCCAGCGCGTAGGAACTCTTCAGGCAGATCGCGTCGTCGTTCGGCGTATTCACCGCGCAATCGCTGATGCGGACGTTCCGGCAGCAATCGATGTCGAAGCCGTCGCGCTCCGTGTCGACGGTAACGTTCGCGATCGCCAGGTTGTCGACGCCCGTCGCCAGCACGGCGAAATGGCCGCACTTGAGCATCGAAAAGTCGCGCAGCAGCACGTTGCGGCAGTTCTTCAGCGCGATCGCCTTGTTCCCCTTGCCGTCCATCTCCGCGCCGAACACGGTGCCGGCGCGCGTGCGCTCGCCCATCGGGTCCTTGCCGCCGAGCGAGGATGGCATGTCGCCCGCTTTCAACGGCCGGTTGGCGCCCGGACCCGAGCGCGTCAGGCCGCGGCCCCAGATGCGGCCCGGCCCCAGGATCGCCACGTCTTCGAGGTTCTCGCCCCAGATCAGCGAGTTGTGCCAGTGGCTGTGGCCGAAGTCCTGGTACGCGTCGTACGGGTTCGGCTCGGCCGCGTCGTAGCGCCCCTGGCCGTCGGCGGGATCGGCCGCGACGATCACGCTGCCGGCGTCGAGATGCAAGGTCACGCGGCTTTGCAGCCGGATCGAAAAGCTCAGGTAACGGCCGGCCGGGAAGCGCACGGTGCCGCCGCCGGCGGCGCCGGCCGCAGCGATGGCGGCGTTGATGGCGTCCGTGTCCAGGGTCGTGCCGTCGCCGCGGGCGCCGAAGGCGCGCACGTCGAGGTCCGCGGCCAGCGCCGGTGCGCACACGGTTGCGCAGGCGGCGCCGAGCCCCTTCAGGAGACGGCGCCGGGTCGTGTCGAAGGATGTCATCGCACCACCTTAGCACCGCCACGCCGCGCCGGGCGCGCAAGTTGCTGAGCAATTGGTTGGGTCATTTTCTTCAATACCCGCTTGCGCGCCGCCGCTATCGTCTGCCGCATCTTCTCGACACGAAAGGAAACGCAGATGAGCATGCTCGCTTCGATGGCCGCTTTCGCCCTCGCTACCTCGATTTCTCCCGGCCCCGTCAACGTTGTCGCCCTCGGCAGCGGCGCGCGCCACGGTTTTACCGCCAGCCTCGCCCACGTCACGGGCGCCACGGCCGGGTTCTGCCTGCTGCTCGTGCTGGCCGGGCTCGGCCTGCACGAAGTGGTGGCCGCGTGGCCGCAGGTCACAAGCGTCGTGCGCTGGGCCGGCGTCGTCTTCCTGCTCTACATGGCCTGGAAACTGGCGTCCGACGCGGGCGAGCTGGATGCCGGCGACACGGCGGCCCGGCCGACGATGCTGCAGGGCGCCGCCCTGCAGTGGCTCAGCCCCAAGGCGTGGCTGGCGGCACTGGCCGGCATGGGCACGTATGCAGCCGGCGGTAATGCATCCGCCGTCTGGCTGTTCGCGGCGATCTACTTCGTCGTGTGCTGGCTGTCGGTCGCCGCCTGGGCCTGGGCCGGCAGCCGTTTGCAGGTGTACCTGCGCACGCCGCGCCGCGTGCGCGTCTTCAACCGGACGATGGCCGGCATGCTGGTGGCGAGCGTCGTGTACCTGGCCGCCGCTTGAGGCTCAGTCGCGGTACTGGCCGGGCGTGGCGGCCGTCATCCGCTTGAACACGCGCTGGAAATGGGCCTGGTCGGCGAAGCCCGTGTCGACCGCCACCTCGGCGATCGGGGCGCCGGCGCGCAGCCGCGCCTTCGCGTACTGGATGCGGCGATTGGTCTGGTACTCGTGCGGCGCGACGCCGTAGCGCTTCTTGAAGGCGCGGATCAGGTAGGAGCCGGACAGGTTCGCCGCCTCGCACAGGTCCTGCAGCGGCAGGGCGTCGGCGAAATGCGCGTCGATGTGGTGGGCGACGCGTTCCACCTTCGGCGCGACCGCCTCCGATACCGGACCGGGCGCCAGCACGCCATCCAGGCGCGCGACGAAATCGACCGCCGCGGCCTCGCGCTCGGCGCCGCTGCGCCCCGGCTCCGTCAGCACGCCAAACAGCCGCACGCCCGCCTCCACCAGCTCCGGCGCGCGC
>CBIHRX010000237.1:0-10390 GCA_966212555.1 uncultured Massilia sp. | reverse complement strand
TGAGGCGGTGCGACCAGTACTCGCGCGGCACGCGGGCGAAGTGCATCTCGCCGCAGCGAATCTGGATCGGTTTCCCATCCAGCAGGAAGTCGTGGTCGCCGATCGCGAAGCGGTGCGAGGCGGCCGCGTGAAGCGTGCCCGTAAACGGCAAGAGTGCAGCAGATGCAGCCGCGCCCTGCAACAGGCGGCGGCGCTGGAAACTGATGGTCATGTGGTCGGTACCCAAAGAAAAAAACCGGCACGGCCGGCCGCGCAGTGCGGTCGTCCGTGCCGGTGCTTGCCGTGATCAGAACTTGTAGCGCAGGCCGAGGCTGAACGAGCGGCCGTTGTCCATGTGCGAGTACTCCCGGCCCGTTTCCATGGTTTGCACTTCGCCGGCGTAGCGGTTGGGCGCCGTGTTCGTGATGTTCGACGCATTGAAGGCCAGGGTCAGGTGCTCGTCGATCGCGTAGTTGATCGATCCGTCAACCAGACCGTAGGACCCGATGTAAGTGCTGAACAACGGAATGAGTCCGTTGTAACCCCGGTTCTGGGACGAACGCCAGGTGTACACGAGGCGGGCCGACAGCTTGCTGTCCTCGTACATGCCGGTGAGGCTGTAGCTGTTCTTGGATACGAAGTTCTGCTGCGCATCGATGAAGACGGGCGCCGTGTTCGTGCCGATATTCAGCGGAGCGGACGTATCGACATACGTATAGGAGCCGGCTACACCGAAGTTCTTCAGCCAGCTATCCTTGTCGTTGAAGAACCACTGCCCGGACAATTCCACGCCGCGCGCATAGCCCTTCGCGGCATTGACGTTCTTCGAGACCATCCACTGGCCATTCGAGCAGCCGTTGCTGGGCCCCGTGTAGGACACCGAATTCTGCGGCATCCCGCAGCTCGAGAGTTGGCTGAAGAAGCCGCTGATGTCCTTGTTGAACAGGCCGAGCGCCAGATAGTTCGTCGGGCTGAAATAGCGCTCGAGCGAGAGGTCGACACTGTCGGCTTTCTGCGGGCTCAGGTCCGGATTGCCCACGTTGACGGTGCCGTTTCCGAAGTTGTACGAGTAGTTCGGATTCAGCAGGTCCAGATTGGGGCGGGTCATGCCGCGGCCATAGCCGAAGCGGGCCAGGAAATCCTTCGCGATGTCGTAGGTGACGTTAAACGCCGGCAGGACATTCGTGTAGGTCGTCGTTTTCGTATTGTCGATCAGGGGGGACGTCGCCTGGCTCGGGTCGGAGAGGACGCGCGCGGTCGCCTGGGACTTGGTGCGGACGACGCGTACGCCGACGTTACCCTTGAGGCGATCGTCGAACGCCGCGAAGTCGGTGGAGACGTAACCGGCCAGCGTATTCTCGTTGAGATAACGACGGCCCAGCTCATATTCGGGGTAGCTGCCCTCGGGGATGATATTCGCTTGCGGGAATTGTGCGGCAACCTGGTTGCCCAGCAGCGCGTCCGGATTGTACACGACAAAGCCCCCCGTATAGCCGTTCTGGTTGCCCAGCATGTTCGTCGGCGCCTGTCCCAGGACGCCCGGCTTCGACGCGGCGGAAATCGCGTTCGAGTAATCGGCGGCGAGCGGCTTGCCGTCCGTCGTCAACCAATGGGGCTGGATGTAGGGATTCTTGTCAAAGAACCGGTTGGTCTGGTGCGCAAAGCGCGTGCCGAACTTCAACCTGCTGAAGAAGCCGTCTTCGAACGTATAGATGCCGCTGAGCGCGGTCGCGGCGCCATTGTCGTGGAATTCCTGGTAGCCGTCGCCGCTGTATCTCTGGAAGACGAATTTGGCTGGATCGGACCAGTCGTTGCCGTGAATGTCGGTGTAGTGACCGTCGTTCCAGTTCTGGTTGACGCGATTAATATCAAAGTACTGGCCGGGTGCGTTGACCATCTCGACACGGCGGTTATCCTTGATGCGGTCCGCCCTGATGTAGTTGACATCGCCCTTGAGCGACAGTGCGGGGGTCGGGCTCCACTCGACGCCCGTGGCCACGTTCCAGGTCGTGTACAGGCTGTGCTCATCGCCGCCCCACGTACCGATCGGCTGGTTCAGGAAGGTACCGCCGAGCGCACGCTGGGTGGTCACGACGTCGTTGCTGCCGCCGTTGGCGTTGCGGTTGGCCATGTACTCGTTGATGGTGAACGGCGTGAGCGTCAGATTCTGGACGTTACCCCCGTAGTCGTTGAAAACGCGGGTAAAAAGATAGTTCTGGTTGTACAGGTAAGAGGTGTAGGCGCCTTCGGTGTAGAAGCGCAAGGTATTGTTGACGCGATAATCGGCCCCGAGGTTCAGGGCTTTGCGCGTGCGCGCGATGCTTTCTACACTCGGCCAGGGACCGAGGGTATTGGCGGAGATGATGTTGGCGGCCTGTGCGGGTGTCAGCTTGGACGTGTCCGGTACTGCGTTGGGAGTGACGGTGCCCGACGCCGGTATCACGTCCACGGGCGCCAGGTAAGTGATGTCGCTGCGGCCGACATATTTCGCCATGGGCTGGGCCACGTTATTGCCCGTGTTCGCGGCCGCCAGGTTCGCGTACTCGGCGCTGTCGCCACGGACCATGCGCCGGTAATTCATACCGCCATTGGTGCCGGCAGCGTCGTTACGGCTGGTGGTCTTCTGGAAGGCGAAGGCGGCCATCACGCCGATGCGCGAACCGCCGCCGAGATCGAAGCGGTTGGCGAGCAGTCCGCTTACTTCAGGTTCTTTCTTCCGGACGAGATCGTTGTAGCGCATATTGCCGTTCAGCACGGCGGTAAAACCCTTGAAATCGCTCGGATTGCGGGTGCGCAGGTTGATCAGGCCGCCGATGGCGCCTTCGACGTGTTCGGCGGAAGGGTTCTTGTAGACGTCGATGCCGGCAACCATGGCCGGAACCGCGTCTTCGATGTTGAATTCGCGCGAGCCGGCGGTGAAATAAGCGCGTCCGTTGATTTGCGACGCCGTCTGGTTCGACAGGCCACGGATGGTCATGCCCGAGCCGTTGCCGCCCGGCGAAGCGCCTTCGCCGCCGTAGCGGTAACCCTGCACGCCCGGCAGGCGTGTGAGCGTTTCCGCGACGTTAGGATCGGGCAGCTTGCCGATGTCGTCCGCAGTGATGGAGTCGACGACTTCCATCGCGTTCTTCTTGATCGACAGGGACGATTCCGCGCTGGCGCGGAGGCCCTTGACGACGACGGTGTTGGCTTCGACCGGCGCCACCTGCGCCATCGCCTGCATGGCGAAGGCCTGGGACAGGGCCAGTGCGACGAGGGTCATGCGCGGGACGTTGTAGTATTTCTGGTGCATCTTCTTCTCCTCCAAGTAATCCGAATGGACTTGTCGTCTTATTGTTTCGCTGGTTTTACGGCTTGCCATGCAGCCGGTTACCGTTTTAGATATCGATAACAATGCGAATGGATTATAGGAGTTCGCCGAGTAATAAAAGCAACCATTCGGCGTTATGATTTTTACTGACGATGCGAAGAAGATACGTTAGATACGGGCGTTATCGCTAACACGGCCGTAAAACGATGCGGCGTGGATCGGCGTGCACCCGCGCCGCCCACACCGTTGTTGTTATCGATATCGAACCGTGCGGTCCATCCCGTTCACGCGATCGCGTACGTGAAGTCGCCGTTCCCGTCCGCCCCGACCTCGATGCGTTCGATGGCCGCCCCCTCCGCCATGCGCGCCAGCACGGCCTCGGCGATCTGCGGCAGCAAGGTGCCGTTGAGGATGTTGTCGACGTTGCGCGCGCCGGAATCGACTTCCGTGCAGCGGGCCAGCACGGCCTCCACGAGCGATTCGTCGTACGCGAACGCCGCCTTGTGGTTGGCAGCCACGCGCCGGCCGATGCGTCCCAGCTTGAGTTCGATGATCCCGGCCAGCACGTCGTCCGGGATCGGATAGAACGGCACGACCTTCAAACGGCCCAGGAACGCGGGCTTGAACTGCTTCACCAGCGCCGGACGGATCAGCGCTTCCAGTTCCTCGGCCGCCGGCACCTCCTCCGGCGCCTTGTTCAGGCACGCCTGCATCAGGGTGCTCGACGCCACGTTCGACGTGAGGATGATGATCGTGTTGCGGAAATCGACTTCGCGGCCTTCCGCATCGTCCAGCACGCCCTTGTCGAACACCTGGAAGAACAGCTCCAGCACGTCCGGGTGGGCCTTCTCGACCTCGTCGAGCAGCACGACGCTGTACGGGTTGCGGCGCACCGCTTCCGTCAGCACGCCGCCTTCGCCATAGCCGACATAGCCCGGCGGCGAGCCTTTCAGGCCGGAGACGCTGTGCGCTTCCTGGTATTCGCTCATGTTGATGGTGACGAGTTTCCGCTCGCCCCCGTACAGCACGTCGGCCAGCGCCAGCGCCGTCTCCGTCTTGCCCACGCCGGACGGGCCCACGAACAGGAACACGCCTTGCGGCTTGTTCGGATCGTCCAGGTTCGCGCGCGCCGTGCGCACGCGCTGCGCGACGGCGTCGATCGCATGCGCCTGGCCCAGCACGCGCTGCTCCAGCAGGTCCGGCAGGTTCAGCACCGTGCGGATCTCGTCCTTCACCATCTTGCCGAGCGGGATGCCGGTCCAGCCGGCGACGATGCCGGCGACCACGTGGCCATCCACCTGCAGCGGCACCAGCGGCGTCTCGCCCTGCACGGCTTTCAGTTCGTCGCGCAGGCCGCGTGCATCTGCAGCGTCACGGATGCGCTGCACCAGGTCGCGCTCGCGCTCCCAGCGTGCGCGCAACGTGGCCAGTTCGTCCTCGGCCGCACCGCGCGCGGCAAGCAGCTCGCCCAGCCGCGCGTCATGCGTACCCTCGCCCGCCGCCTGCTCGCGCTCCAGCGCCGCGCGTTCCGCATCGATGCGTTCCAGCTGGCGCGCGAGGTCTTCGATACGGGCCGGCGCCGCGTCGCGGCCCAGCGCCACTTTCGCGCACGCGGTGTCCAGCACGCCGATGGCCTTGTCCGGCAGCTGGCGGCCGCTGATGTAGCGGTGCGACAGGCGCACGGCTTCCGTGATGGCCTCGTCGTGGACACGCACGCCGAAATGTTTTTCCATCAGCGGCGCCATCCCGCGCAGCATGGCGCACGCCAGTTCCTCGCTCGGCTCCTCGACCTTCACGACCTGGAAGCGCCGTGCCAGCGCCGGGTCCTTCTCGAAATACTTCTTGTATTCGCTCCACGTCGTCGCCGCGATCGTGCGCAGCTCGCCCCGCGCCAATGCGGGCTTCAGCAGGTTGGCCGCGTCGTTCTGGCCCGCCTGGCCGCCTGCCCCGATCATCGTGTGCGCTTCGTCGATGAACAGGATGATCGGATGCGGGCTTTTCTTCACTTCGTCGATGGTGTTCTTGAGGCGGTTCTCGAACTCGCCCTTCACGCTGGCGCCGGCCTGCAGCAGGCCCAGGTCCAGCACGTGGATTTCCACGCCGCGCAGCACCTCGGGCACGTCGCCGGTGGCCACGCGCAGCGCGAGGCCTTCCACCACGGCCGTCTTGCCGACGCCCGCCTCGCCCGTCAGGATCGGGTTGTTCTGGCGGCGGCGCATGAGGATGTCGACGAGCTGGCGGATCTCCGCGTCGCGCCCGATCACCGGATCGACCTTGCCGTCGCGTGCGCGCTGCGTGAGGTTCGTCGTGAACTGGTCCAGCGCGGGCGTCTTCGACGGCCCCTGGCGCTGCAGCTCGCCCACCGGGTCGCCGCCCTCGGCCTGCGCCGGTGCCGCGGCGATGACAGGGGCTTCGTCCGAGCCGGCCGTGACGTCGTCGAAATGGTGCTTGATGCGGTCCAGGTCGAACGCCGCGAACTGCGGCGATACGCGGTGCGCCAGTTGCGACAGCTCGGCAGAACTCAGCAACGCCTGCAGCAGATGGCCGCTGCGGATGCCGGCCTGCTGGCCCGCGCGCAGGTCGAGCGACGCAATGAGCCACGCGTGTTCGAACAGTTTCGGCAAACGTTCCGAGAACACGGGCGTGCGCGTGTTGCCGCTCTTGAAACCGGCCACTTCCGCCTGCAGGTCCGCTTCCAGCCGCTCGATCGACACGCCGCAGCGGCGCGCGATGACGGCCACGTCGCACGCGGGCTGTTCCAGCAGCGCGAGGAGCAGGTGCTCGATGTCGACCTCGTACTGTCCCAGCGACACGCACAGGCCCGCCGCCCGCGTGGCGGCCGCGCGGCAGGTGTCGTCCAGTTTGCCGATCAGGGTTTTCAGGTTGATGCTCATCGAGTGTCCTCTTTCAGTTGGCGTGACTTAGTATGCGTGGCTTAATTTGCGTGAATCTCGTAGCGCACGTCGGCGCGGTCAAGTGTTTGCGGGCCGTCCACGAGGAAGCCGTCCCAGCCCAGGCGGCCGCCCGCCGTGCGCGAGCCGGACAGCGTGCTGCCCCGCACGTCGGCCGCGCGCAGCACGAGCTGCACTTCGTATTCGAGCGACAGCCCCGTGAACATGGTCACCATGTTGCCCAGCGCGCGCGCCGCGCGGCCGCCCGGCAGGAAGGCTTCGTAGGACGCCAGGTCCAGCGGGCCGATGACGAGGCGCAGGCGCAGGTCGCGCTGCCACACGCGCGTGCCGGCCATGGCGCCGCCGCCCAGCGTGGCGTTGCCGAGGCCCAGCGCCGTCTGCTGCGTGGCCGGCACGTCGTACCAGCGGCCGATGAACTGCTCGGCGCGCACGCTTTGCCCGAAATATTCGGACAGCACGCGCGCGATCTGCACGCTGGACGCGGGCCGCTGGCGCATGGCGGTGGCGAAGTAGGCGACGGATTCGTCCAGGACACCGTCGCCATGGTCGGACAGGCGGTGCCGCAACGACGTGTGCCCCATGCCGGCCAGCGACAGCAGCAGCGGCAGGAAGCCGTCCTTGCGGCCGCCGTATTTCAGCTCCAGCCGGTACTTGCGCCACGCCTCGTAGAACAGGGCCAGCGTGCGGTTCGAGAACGTGTCGAGGAACGCGCGCGCGCCGTCGTCCCGCTCGGCGATCTGCTGCGCGGCCACGCGTTCCGTGTAATGGGCGGGCAAGGCGCCGCTCGAACCCAGCAGGCCCATGAACGTGGGCGTCAGGCGCACGTACTTCAGTTCCTGCGATTGCAGCGCGGCCGCCAGGGCGGCGCTCTTCGGTTCGACGGCGCGCGGTTCCGGCAGCAGGGACTCGATCTCGCTGGCCGGGAAGGCGAGCGAGGTCGAATTGGTAAAGCGCAGGAAGTTCGCGACCGCGCCCTCTTCCGCCACGCCGCGCCGGCGCAGCCACAGCTCGATCATGCGCACGGCCTGGAAATACTGGAAGCGGTAAGGCTGCGCGAACAGCCGCTCGATTACAGCAGGCTCAAATCGCCGCTTCGGGGCGTGCATCGCAGCAGCTCTCCTCCGGTCTTGTTGGAAACGATCACGAGTTGCGTGAAGCTGTTGGCGTGCACGTACAGGCCGAGGAAGCGCTCGACGATGTGCGCGAACGCGTCGACGCCGCTGCCCACGAACGCTTCCTCGTCGATCGTCAGGCGCACCTCGATGCCGCGCACCATGCAGGCGAACGGATTCCCGGGCAGCCACGCGGTGGCGGGCTTGTGGTCGACGGCGAGGATGCCGCCGATCTGGCGCTGCGTCGCGGGCGAGCGCGGGAGGTCGTACAGGGTCAGCATCTCGCGGAAAGCCGCGATGCCGCCGCCCGACAGCGACAAATGGTTCAGCGACAGGTGCGAGATCAGGCGCCAGTGCGCCCCACGCCCGCGCTCGAAGCGGTACGACGGCGTGGGCTTGCGCAGGAAGCTGATCGATTGCACGGTCGATCCGCCCTCGATGAACAGGTCGCCGCCGCGCACGCCGTACGACAACAGGGCCGGCAGGTCGCGGTTGGTGCACGTCAGCTCGATGCTGAGCGTGTCCGTCTCGACGTCGGCCGGATCGAAATCGATGTCGACGAGCGAGACCTGGGTCTCGTAGCCCGGGCTTCTTTCGGCCAGCAGCGGATCGCGCCGCATGATCCAGTAATGGCCGCTCTTGTCGGGCATCTGGCCGTGGCGCAGCGAGTAGAACGGGCGGAATTCGACGATGGATTCGCCCTGCGGCGTCTGGCGCACGAGGCGCACGCTGTCGATCGATTGCACCTCGAACGCGAAGGCGCGGCGCGCGTCGGCCAGCACGGGATAGCTGGCCGTCGTGTGCGTCAGGCGGATCGGTTCGCCGCGCTGGCGGAACAGGTTCACCACGGGCGTGCAGCCCAGCAGCAGGTTCGTCGCGGACAAGGTGCCCAGCATGCGCGCCGCGTTCGAATCGGCGCGCAGGCCGGACAGGGCCAGGTGCAGCGTGATGGTCCGCGTCCCCGCGGGCAGCGCGGCCGTCAATGCCGCGAGGTCGATATCGAAGAAGTTGAACTTCTCCGGGAAGCAAAAGTATTCGGTCAGCAGGCGGTACGCCGTGTGCGAGCGGGCCGAGAAGTCGATCAGCGACTCGTCCTCGCCGAAGCCGGCCGGCTGCAGCGGAATGGTCGGCAGCGGGATCCAGCGGCCGCTGCCGTCCGCTTCCGCATAGGCGCACACGCCGCGCATGAACAGCGCGTCGCGCAACGCGGCGCAGAACGACGGCTCGCCGTCGATGAACACGCGCAGGCGCGCCAGCTTCAGGCCCGCGATCGCCGTGGCGCCGGTGGCGGCCAGCGTGATCGACAGCTTGGACGTCGCCTGCGGCGGCGGACGCACGGCGTCGGGCGCGTCGAGGATGGCGTCGAAGCGGGCGCGCGCCAGGTCCAGCGGCGCCACCGTCACGGGATACGCGGTGCGGAACGTGCACGGCGCGCCGCGCACGGGGCGCGTGGCGAGCTGCGTGCCGCGCGGGATTTCGCCGGCGGCCCCGGGCTGCGCGGCGGCGGCGCCGAAATCCATGCGCGCGATGGAACAGGACGGGAACGGGCGCAGGTAGTGCGGGTACAGGACGTCGAGCAGCGCCTCGGTGAATTCGGGGTAGTCGTCGTCGAGCCGCTTGGCGATGCGGGAGTTCAGCAGCGCGAACGACTCGATCATGCGTTCGATGTGCGGGTCTTCGCACACTTCGCCGCCGATCAGCAGCTTGCCGGCGATCCTGGGGTAGCGCTCGGAGAATTCGCGCGAATGGCGGCGCAGGAAACCGAGCTCCTGCTCGTAATACGGTAATAACTGGTCCAACTCAGGCTCCCGGCGCCGCCGCGCGGCGGGCCTTGCTGATGGTGTAATGCTGGCTGGAGGGCTGCAGCACGGCGTCGAAGTTGACCGGCTCGTGCGCCGCGCTCACGACCATCAGCGCGGTGATCGAAAAATTCAGGCGGTTGACGGCATCCTCGCGCAGTTCGAGTCTCGCCTGCACGTTGCGCAGGCGCGGTTCGTGGCGCGCGATCGCCGCTTCCAGGCTACGGCAGATGAACGCGCGGTCGTCCGTGCTCGACAGCGACAGGCCCGCGAAATCGTGCAGGCCGTACGCGACGATGGAACGCGCGCATTCGGGAAAGCGCCGGAATGCCTCTTCAGGCATCACGGCGCGGGTGTTCAGCAGCGCCTCCAGGTCGCGCGCCACCGAATCCTTCATGTCGTCGAGCGAGACGCGCGGCACGGTGCCCGTGGGCCCCTGGCCGGGCCGGTCGATCAAACGATCGAACAGGCCCGGCATGAATCCTTTGGCGGACATCGTGCCGGCGCGCTATCAGGCCGCGATCTTGTTGGCCGACAGGTCCCAGCCGCCCGACGTGTTACCGCCGATGCCGCCGTTGACCTTCTGCTGGGTGTACTTCCACTTGACCTTGGAATACTTGATCGCCACGTCTTCGGTCAGGATGTTGCCCTGCTCGACGGACGGCGAGACGCTGGAGATCAGGACGTTTTCCAGCTCGATCTCGAAGTACTTGACGCGCTCGCCCTGGCCGTCGGCGCGCAGGAACTCGAACTTCGCTTTCGGGATGGTCTTGCCCGACGAGCAGGTCTGCAGCAGGATCGGGGTGGCCAGGTCGGCCAGCTTGGAGACGATGATGTCCCTGTGCTCGGTGCGCTCGGCGGTGTGGCCGCCGCCGGTCGACGCGGTGGCCGATTTCGGTTGCAGGACTTCCCACTGGACGCTCTTGACCTCGATCCAGTCCTTGTGTGCGTTGTCGGCGGACTCGCCCTTGATGCCGTCGATTTGCAGGTAGACGTCGATTGCCATGTTGTGCTTTTCCTTTCAGTTCAGTTGATACGGGGGGGACTACAAAGTTGATCAGGTGGCCGATGCCGGCAGTTCCGCGACGAGGCGCAGCGACACGGACAGTTCGTCGAGCTGGAAGTGCGGACGCAGGAACGACACGGCGCGGTACACGCCCGGACGGCCCGGCACTTCCTGCACCTGCACGCTCGCTTCGCGCAGCGGGAACTGCGCCTTCTGCTCCTGGCTCGCGTTGTCGTCCAGGAGGACGTATTGCGTCAGCCAGCGGTTCAGGT
>CBIHRX010000236.1:0-10442 GCA_966212555.1 uncultured Massilia sp. | reverse complement strand
GGCCTGGCCGTCACCGCGTATGCGACCGGCCTCGACCATCCGCGCTGGCTGTACGTGCTGCCGAACGGCGACGTGCTCGTCGCCGAGAGCAACAAGCCCGGCAACGCGCCCAAGGAAAAAGGCATCCGCGCCAAGGTGCAGGGACTGGCGCAGAAGAAGGCGGGCGCCGGCGTCGAGTCGCCCGACAAGATCATCCTGCTGCGCGGCTTCAAGCCGGACGGCACCGCCGATACGAAGACCACCTTCATGCAGGGCCTGACGTCGCCGTTCGGCATGGCCCTCGTCGGCAACGACCTGTACGTCGCCAATGCCGACGCGCTGTGGAAATTCCCGTACAAGTCGGGCGAGACGAGCATCGCGGCCAAGGGCACCAAGGTGCTCGACCTGCCCGCGGGGATCAACCACCACTGGACGAAGAACGTCGTCGCCGCGCCCGACGGCAAGAAGCTGTACATCACGGTCGGCTCGAACAGCAACGTGGCCGAGAACGGCATGGAAATCGAGAAGGGCCGCGCCGCCATCTGGGAATACGACCTCGCCAGCGGCAAGTCGCGCATCTACGCGAGCGGCCTGCGCAATCCGAACGGGATGGACTTCCAGCCGCAGACGAAGGCGTTATGGGCCGCCGTCAACGAACGCGACGAACTGGGCAACGACCTCGTGCCGGACTACATGACGGCCGTGAAGGAAGGCGCGTTCTACGGCTGGCCGTACAGCTATTACGGCCAGCACGTCGACACGCGCGTGAAGCCGCAGAACCCCGAGCTCGTCGCGAAGGCGATCCCGCCGGATTACGCGCTGGGTGCGCACACGGCCTCGCTGGGCCTCGCGTTCTACGACGGAGAACTGCTGCCGCAGTTCAAGAACGGCGCGCTGATCGGCCAGCACGGCTCGTGGAACCGCAAGCCGTATTCCGGGTACAAGCTCGTGTTCGTGCCGTTCGCCAACGGCAAGCCGAGCGGTCCGCCGCAGGACGTCCTGACGGGCTTCCTCGGCAAGGACGAGCACGCGTACGGGCGCCCGGTCGGGGTCGCGGTCGACCGGACCGGCGCCATCCTGCTGGCGGATGACGTCGGCAACATCGTCTGGCGGATCACACCGGCCGCCACCAACCAGGGAGCCAAACAATGATCAAACGTAAGGGAAGCGCCGTCTGGAGCGGCGGACTGAAAGACGGCAAGGGCACCGTGTCCACGCAGAGCGGTGTCCTCAACCAGGCGCAGTACGGCTTCAACACCCGCTTCGAAAATGGCGCGGGCACGAATCCGGAAGAACTGCTGGCGGCCGCGCACGCGGGCTGCTTCACGATGGCCTTGTCGGCCCAGCTGGGCGAGGCCGGCATGACGGCGCAGAAGCTGGAAACGACGGCCACCGTGTCGCTGGACAAGGCCGACGGCGGCTTCGCCATTCCGGCCGTGCACCTGGAGCTCGTCGCCACGATTCCCGGCGCGAGCGATGCAGCGTTCCAGGAAGCGGCGCGCAAGGCCAAGGAAGGGTGTCCGGTGTCGAAGCTGTTCAATGCCAATATCACGCTGGACGCCAGGCTGCAGGCTTGACGCGATGGTGGGCTCGGGGAGCCCACCCTACACGGCCGTAGGGTGGGCACCCCGTGCCCACCATCCCCTGCAGAAATCCAATCAAGCGCATAAAATTCCTGCTTTCCCCACGAACCAACAAGGACAACCATGCGCCTCCTGCACACCATGCTTCGCGTCGGCGACCTGCAGCGCTCCATCGATTTCTACACCAAGGTGCTCGGCATGAAGCTGCTGCGCACGAGCGAGAACCCGGAATACAAATACACGCTGGCCTTCGTCGGCTACGGCAACAATCCGGACCACGCGGAACTCGAGCTGACCTATAACTGGGGCGTCGACAAGTACGACATGGGCTCGGCCTACGGCCACATCGCCATCTCCGCCGACGACATCTACAAAACCTGCGACCAGGTCCGCGCGGCCGGCGGCAACATCACGCGCGAACCGGGCCCGGTCAAGGGCGGCACGACCGTGATCGCCTTCATCACCGATCCGGACGGCTACAAGGTCGAACTGATCGAGCGTGCCGACCACGCCGGTGGTGCCGGCCTCGGCAGCTAATTTCCCGGCCTGCTACAATCACCGCGCCCGTTTTCCGACGGGCGACAATTCAAATACGTCTTCGGGGCGGGGTGAAATTCCCCACCGGCGGTATGGCCATCGCGATGGCCGAGCCCGCGAGCGCCTGCGGTTGCAGGGTCAGCAGACCTGGTGAGAAGCCAGGGCCGACGGTATAGTCCGGATGAAAGAAGATGTGCGTCATCATGTGTGCGCTGTGCCGTCCGGCTTCGGCGCACGCGTCGTTTCGCTGTGCCCTGATGCGTTTTTCGCTGTTTTACTTTTTGCGAGGAGCGTCTCAATGACCACCCAAACCTTTACTCTCTTCAGCGAGGATCTCGACGGCCGCATCGCCGCCGCCCTCGATGCCACCCGCGCCGGCATTCCCGTGATCCTGCTCGACGATTTCGACCGCGAGAACGAAGCGGACCTGATCGTCGCCGCCGAAAAACTGACGGTGGAAACCATGGCGCTGATGATCCGCGAATGCAGCGGCATCGTCTGCCTGTGCCTGTCGGCGGACAAGGTCCGCGCGCTCGACCTGCCGCCGATGGCGGCGGACAACGGCAGCCGCTACGGCACGCCGTTCACCGTTTCGATCGAAGCGCGCGACGGCGTGACGACGGGCGTGTCCGCGGCGGACCGCGTGACGACGATCCGCGCGGCCATCGCGCCGGATGCGCAGCCGTCCGATCTCGTGCGTCCGGGCCACGTGTTCCCGCTGCGCGCCAATCCGGCCGGCGTGCTGGGCCGCAAGGGCCACACGGAAGGTTCGGTCGACCTGGCCGTGCTGGCCGGCCTGCAACCGGCCGCCGTGTTGTGCGAGCTGATGAACGAGGACGGCACGATGATGCGCGGCGACGCCATCGAGCGCTTCGCGCGCGAACGCGGCTTTCCGATCCTCACGATCGCCGAGCTGGTCGCCTGGCGGTCGCGCAACGAACAGAAGGCCGCGTAAGGGCTCTCACTTCCTGGGCCTGAGCAACGCCAGCCCCTGGTTCGTGCGCACGACGATGTAGCCGTCATCGGCCACCGCGAGCGCGCGCACGAGCACGAGGCCGGCCGGCGGCGCGTAGAGCCGGTCGTTCAGGTCGACGATGCCGTCCCTGCGGGTCCAGGACACGGCGTGCTCTTCGGTCGCCGTCGCGGCCGCGCCGACGACGAGGCCGCTCGCATTGATCGCCTCCGCGATCGAGAAATTGCCGCCCGGCAGAGAGCCGATGCTCGTCATGGCCGTGCCGTCGTAGACGAAGCCGCGGTTGCTGCCGTCAGCGGTTGCGGAGATGCCGATGACGAGGCCCGCGCCATTGATCTGGAAGGCTTCCGCGCTGGCGCCGCCGAGCGTGCCGATGTCGCGGATCTTGCCCAACTCGTACACGAAGGCACCGGTCGGGCCTTCGCCGTTGCGGAACCAGCCCGCGACCTGGCCGGCGTCGTTGATGTCGACGGCGACGGAATTGCCGACCGGCGAGCCGAGGTCCACCACCGGCCCGCCCGTGCGGCTGTCGTACAGGAAGGCGTGGAACCAGGCGTTGTGCGGTCCGAACGAATACCCCACCACCACCCCCAGGTTGTTCAGCCCGTTGCCAAACGAATTGCCGCCGAGCGAACCAAGATCGTTCAGCTTTTTGCCGTCGTACAGGAAGGCGTGGGTCTGCCCGGCGGCCGTCGCGGCCCAGCCCGTGATTTGACCGCAGTGGGTGATCACGGCGCCTTCGGAATCGCTGCCGCCGAGTGTGCCCAGGTCGTGCATGGTGCCGTCGTACAGGAAGGCGTGCGCGGTGCCGGCGTTTGTCGCGGACCAGCCCGTCACATGGCCACAGGCGTTGACGGCCAGGGCCTGCGAAAAATCGCCGCCGAGCGTCCCCAGCCCGATCGTCTTGCCGCCGTTGTAGAGGAACGCGTGACCGGTGCCGTCCGCGCCGCGCGACGTGCCGGCGACGACGCCGCCGTTCGCGATGCCGCGGCGCGTGACTTCGCCATACGCCGTGCCCGGAAGGCCAATCGGAATGACGTCGTAGGTAGGACCGTTGCCGACCGGACCTGGCCCGGGCCCGCCCGGATTGCCGTGATGGTGGCCACCGCCACAGGCGGACAGCGTCAGTGTCATTGCGAGCGCAGCGGCGGATGCGGATGCGCGGGAGAACGTGAACATGGCGACCTCGCTTTCGAATGGTTCACGCTCGAGTGTAGGAGTGCGTGTCGCGCGAGTTCGATGAATGACGAGCTTGCTTGGGGCGTCTCAAGCGACATTTCGAAGAGCAATAAAAAACGGCGCGTTGAGCGCCGTTGCTTGAAACCGGGGTCAGACCCCAAATTTTGGAAATTTCCTGAAAACGGGGTCTGACCCCGGTGGTTCAAGGCTGCTGCAGCAACGCGTTGATGGGCTGCAGGTCTTCCTCGCGCAGCGAACCCGCCGCGGCCTTCAGCTTCAGGCCGGCCAGGATGGTGTTGTAGCGCGCGCGGGCCAGGTCCGTACGGGTCTGGTACAACTGGCGCTGCGCATTCAGCACGTCGATGTTGATACGCACGCCAACCTGGTAACCGAGCTTGTTCGATTCCAGCGCGGAATTGCTCGACACTTCGGCCGCTTCCAGCGCCTTCACTTGCGCGAGGCCGCTGTTCACGCCGAGGAACGATTGGCGCGCCACCAGCGCGGCGTTGCGGCGGTTTGCTTCCAGGTCGTTGCGGGCCTTGTCTTCCAGCGCGATCGACTCGCGCACCTTGCTCGTCACGGCAAAGCCGTTGAAGATCGGGATGCTGTACTGGATGCCGATGGAGTTGCTGTTGGTCTTGCCCGAGGTGTTGGCGATCTGGCCATTGACGTCGCGATGCACCGACGACGCGACGAGGTCCAGCGTCGGATAGTGACCGGCGCGGTTCTTCGAGATGTCGCGCTTGGCCGATTCCAATTGCAGCTGGGCCACGGTCACGGCGTAGTTCTGGTTCTCGGCGGCAGACACCCACTGGTCGACGTTGATCGGCTGCGGTGCCGTCAGGGACACGCCCGTGCGCAAGGTCGCCAGCGTGGACGGCGGGGTGCCGATGATGGCTTGCAGCGCCGTCTTCTTGGTTTCCAGATCGTTGACGGCAGCAATTTCCTGCGACACCACGAGGTCGTACGCGGCCTGGGCTTCATGGGTGTCGGTGATGGTCTGCGTGCCGACTTCGAAGTTGCGCTTGGCGGAAGCCAGCTGCTCGGTCACGGCGACCTTTTGCGCGCGCGTGGATTCCAGCGTGTCCTGGGCGGCCAGCACGTCGAAATACGCTTGCGCGACGCGCGTGATCAGGTCTTGCTGCGCCTGGGCGAACTGGGCTTCGGAAATGGCTTGCGCCAGCTTGCTCTGCTGGTAGGTTTCCCAGCGGTCCCAGTGGAACAGCGGCTGCTGCAGGGTCACCTGGATTTCGTTCGTGCGCAGGCCGGTGCCGGGGCTCGATATGCCGTTCCACGACGTGAAGTCGTTGTTGCTTTTCGTGATGTCGCCATTGACGCCGACGGTCGGCAGCAAGCCGGAACGCCCCTGGGTGATACGTTCGCGCCCTGCCGCGGCGGATGCGCGGGCGCTGGCATAGCTGGCGTCGTTCGCCAGTGCCTGCTGGTACACCTGGATCAGATCGGCCGCCTGGGCATTGAGCGAAAACGCGCTGGCCAACAGTACGGCGATGAGGGGCTTCTGCATTACTTTCTCCGTCGGAGTCATCAATAGTTAAGGACGCAGCGTCAATACTTCGGCATCGAAGGGTCGACCTGCACGGCCCAGGCGTGTATCCCGCCTGTAAGGTTGGTAATGTTGCTGAATCCGTTGCGTTCCAGGAAGGCGGCCACCTGCATGCTGCGCGCGCCGTGGTGGCACACGCAGACGATGTCCTGGCCGTCGTCCAGTTCGCTCACGCGGATCGGAATCAGGTTCATCGGGATCTGGGTCGAGCCCTCGATGTGGCAGGTTTCGAATTCCCAGTTTTCCCGTACGTCGAGCAGCAACGGCTTCGGACGCGACGGGTCGGCCAGCCACGTGGCCAACTCGGGAGCGGTAATGTGCTGCATGCGTCTTCGCCTCTCAGAACTGGAAGTGCGACGGCACCGGGGCGCCCGTCAGGTAGCGCACGTTGGTCTCGAACACCTTGATCGTGCTGTAGGCGTCCTCGCCGGTGCGGGTGATGATCGATGCTTCCATCACCGGTGCCTGGCCGACGATGGCGGCGATGCGGCCACCCACTTTGACCTGTTTCAGGATCGCTTCCGGCAGCACTTCCAGCGCGCCCGAGATCACGATCACGTCGTACGGCGCACCTTTTTCCCAGCCTTGGGCGCCGTTACCGACTTCCACGGTCACGTTGTGCACGCCGGCATTGGCCAGGTTCTTCTTGGCCAGTTCCGCCGTTTCCGGATTGATTTCCACGGTGGTCACCTTGGCGGCGCGGTGCGCCAGCAGGGCGGCCATGTAACCCGAACCCGTACCGATTTCCAGCACGGTCTCGTGCTTCTTCACACCGGTTTCCTGCAGGATGAGCGCCTCGAACTTGGGCGCCAGCATGGCTTCGCCGCCCGGCAGCGGGATCTCGACGTCGGCGAACGCCAGGTTCTGGTACGCCGCCGGCACGAACTGTTCGCGCTTGACGACGTGCAGCAGGTCGAGCACGTCCTGGTCCAGCACGTTCCACGGACGGATCTGCTGTTCGATCATGTTGAAGCGGGCTTGTTCGATATTCATCTTTAGACTCGGTGGAAATAAATAATCCGATATTTTATCGTTGAACGGCTTCAGCAAACATATCTTAACGACATGCGTCTGAATGCCAGCGGAAATTGCGACAGTCTGCAGTTTCCGGGGCATGAACCCCGGAATTCGGCGTCTTGACGTAGGAAAACAGGGGTCAAACGGCGGGCGCCGCCGGTAAGAGACCGTGCAGCGTCATGTCGAGGAAGGTGTCGAGGAAGGTCAACGGCTCCAGCTCCGCGCGCGGACACGGACCGACCGAATGCTTCCAGATGATCAGGGTAAGCATCGGGGCGACGAGCACCTGGGTCATCGTATTGACGTCGATCGGACGGAATTCACCCCGCGCGATGCCTCGTTCGAGCATCGACGCCATGGCTTTCGTACCGCGGTTGATGACCTCTTCCTGATAAAAGCGGGCCAGTTCCGGAAAATTGTCCGATTCGGCCATGACGAGCTTGATGATGCCGGAGGCCTTGGTCGCACCCAGCCGCTGCCACCAGGAGAGGATCAACTGGCGCAGGAGGTCGGCCGTGTGTCCGTCGAATTCGGCGATGGAGACTTCCACTTCGCCGATCACGGGCACGATATTGCTGCGCACGACGGCCTTGAACAGCTCTTCCTTGTTTTCGTAATACAGGTACAAGGTGCCCTTCGACACGCCGGCGCGGCGCGCGACGTCTTCCAGGCGTGTGGCGGCGTAGCCACGCTCGACGAACAGGTCGATGGCCGCCTCCAGCAACTCCTGGGGCCGCGCGTCCTTACGGCGCTCCCAGCGCGGCTTGGTGTCAAAAGGGCATGGCATGCTTCTGTCCGACAACTAACTGTTGAGTCAGCAAATATAGACCCGGGGCCAGGGCCAGTCAAGAACGGCCTTCACCGGTAGTATACTGGCTGCTTGCCCGCCTCCGGTCTTTACATGCATATGCCGTCTTCTCCCGTTTCCTGCCGTCCCGGCTGCGGCGCGTGCTGCATCGCCCCGTCGATTTCTTCCCCGATTCCAGGCATGCCGAACGGCAAGCCGGCCGGCGTGCGCTGCGTGCAGCTGGACGAGCACGACGGCTGCAAGATTTTCGGGCAGCCGGGCCGCCCTCGCGTCTGCGGCAACCTGCCGCCGTCGCGCGAGATGTGCGGCGAATCGCGCGAGCAGGCGATGTTCTTCCTGGCCGAACTGGAGCGCTTGACAGCCTGACATGGCGACACGGTAACTCGACGGCAGGTCCCTTCCTCATGGTAAGCTTGCGGCCCGCGCAATTCCTTCCGCGCACGCGTCCCCAACCCTACCGAACCGCATACACCAATGGATATCATTCTCGCCCTGAAAGCGATCATCATGGGCCTCGTCGAGGGCTTCACCGAATTCCTGCCGATCTCGTCCACTGGACACCTGATCCTGGCCGGTAGTCTGATCAATTTCACTGGCGAAGTGGCCCAGGTGTTCGAAATCGCCATCCAGGCCGGCGCGATCCTGGCCGTCATGTGGGAATACCGCGCGCGTCTCGGTGCCGTGCTGGGTGGCATCACGTCCGATCCGCGCCAGCAAAAACTCGTCGTCAACCTCATCGTCGCGTTCCTGCCCGCGGCCGTGCTGGGCTTCCTGTTCAGCAAGGCGATCAAGGCGCATTTGTTCGCGCCGGTGCCCGTGGCCCTGGCGTTCATCGTCGGCGCGTTCGTGATCCTGTGGGCGGAACGCCGCCACAAGGTGCTGCCGGGCGCGCACCGCATCCAGACCGTGGACGACATGACCGTCGTCGACGCGTTCAAGGTCGGCTGCGCGCAGTGCTTCGCGCTGATCCCGGGCACGAGCCGTTCGGGCGCCACGATCATCGGCGGCATGCTGTTCGGCCTGTCGCGCACGGCCGCGACGGAGTTCTCGTTCTTCCTTGCGATTCCCACGCTGCTGGCCGCGACCGTGTACTCCGTCTTCAAGGCGCGCCACGACCTGCACGCGTCCGACCTGCCGCTGTTCCTGATCGGCGGCGTGGCGGCGTTCATTTCCGCCTTCCTGTGCGTACGTTGGCTGTTGCGCTTCATCAGCACGCACGACTTCACGGGCTTCGCCTGGTACCGTATCGTGTTCGGTGTGATCGTGCTGATCACCGCCCATTTCGGCTGGGTGGTCTGGGCCGAATAATCTGAAAGCAGCAAGCAACACCATGACGAGCGACATCGAGCAACGCGCGCTGCAGATCCTGCAGACGGTCTTCGGCTACCCCGCCTTCCGCGGCCAGCAGGGCGACATCGTCGAGCACGTGGCGTCCGGCGGCGATGCGCTCGTGCTGATGCCCACCGGCGGCGGCAAGTCGCTGTGCTACCAGATTCCCGCACTGCTGCGCGACGGCGTCGGCGTCGTGATTTCTCCGCTGATCGCGCTGATGCAGGACCAGGTCGACGCCCTGGCCGAAGTGGGCGTGCGCGCCGCGTTCCTGAACTCGACGCAGACGTTCGAAGAGACCCTGCGCATCGAACGCATGGTGCGCACGGGGGAGCTCGACCTCGTCTACGTGGCGCCCGAGCGCCTGATGACGCCGCGCTGCCTGGAACTGTTCGAGTCCGCGCACATCTCGCTGTTCGCCATCGACGAGGCGCACTGCGTGTCGCAATGGGGCCACGACTTCCGGCCCGAGTACATCCGCCTGTCGATCCTGCACGAGCGCTTCCCGCACGTGCCGCGCATCGCGCTGACGGCGACCGCCGACCAGCTCACGCGCGCCGAGATCGCCCAGCGCCTGCAGCTGGAAGAGGCGCGGCAATTCGTGTCGTCGTTCGACCGCCCGAACATCCGCTATTCCATCGTCGAGAAGACGAACGGCCGCAAGCAGCTGCTCGACTTCATCACGGCGGAACACCCGGGCGACTCGGGCATCGTCTACTGCCTGTCGCGCAAAAAGGTCGAGGAGACGGCGGAATTCCTGAACGAGAACGGCATCCGCGCCCTGCCCTATCACGCAGGCATGGAATATTCGCTGCGGGCCGACAACCAGGCGCGCTTCCTCCGTGAAGACAATATCGTGATGGTGGCGACCATCGCGTTCGGCATGGGCATCGACAAGCCGGACGTGCGCTTCGTCTGCCACCTCGACCTGCCGAAATCGCTCGAAGGCTATTACCAGGAAACGGGCCGCGCGGGCCGCGACGGCCTGCCGTCCAATGCGTGGATGGCCTACGGTTTGCAGGACGTCGTGCTGCAGCGCCGGATGATCGACGAATCCGACGCCGACGAGAATTTCAAGCGCGTGCTGTCGTCCAAACTCGACGCGATGCTGGGCCTGTGCGAGACGCTCAGCTGCCGCCGCATGCGTCTGCTCGAATACTTCGGCGAGCGCTCCGGCCCATGCGGCAACTGCGACACGTGCCTCATTCCGCCGACGTCGTTCGACGCGACCGTGCCCGTGCAAAAGCTGCTCTCGGCCATCTACCGCGTCGACCAGCGCTTCGCGGCGGGCCACGTGATCGACGTGCTGCGCGGCGTGACGTCCGAACGCATCAACCAGTGGCACCACGACAAGCTGACCGTGTTCGGCGTCGGCGCCGAGCGCGGCGAGCAGGAATGGCGCGCCATCGTGCGCCAGACGATCGCCCTCGGCCTCGTCACCGTCGACCACGATGCGTTCAGTTCATTGAAACT
>CBIHRX010000235.1:0-10446 GCA_966212555.1 uncultured Massilia sp. | reverse complement strand
AGCCGCGACGCCTCGGCCGCGCCGGGCCCGGGATGGTCGAGCGCCGCGTTGTGCAGCGATTGCGCGGCCGTGCGCAGCGCCGCCGTGCGCTGCGGGTCCGACGCCGGCGCCATGGCCGGCCGCTCCAGCACGGGCAGCAGGCGGGCGGCGGCAACCGCGATGGCGTCCAGTTTTTCCGCCTGGCGGTCGGGGACGAGGCTGGCCGCCGTCAGCGCATGGGCCACGTCCGGCAGGCGTTCCAGGCGCGCCGCCAGGGCGGTGGCCTGCGCCAGCGACGGGGCGAGCACCTGCACGTTGTCGAGGCCGATGTCGGTGCCGCGCGCGAGCGAAGCCAGCGTGGTCATCGATTCGCTGCCGGGATTCTTGAGGTGCAGGGGATCGAAGTCGAACTCGAGGCGCCACAGCAGGGGAACGCCGGCCGCGACGAGTGCCAGCGTGGCCGCCAGCACGGTCTTGCGGTGCGTCTGCAGCGCCTGGTCGATCCCGGCCAGCCATGGGTAGCCTGGTGCGCGCAGCCCCGCCGGCGGATCGGCGATGCGGATCAGCGCGGGCAGCACGGTGAGACAGGCGGGCAGGGCGACGCACAGGATGCCGACCCCCGCGATCTGCCCCAGCTCGGCCACGCCGCGGTACGCCGTGGGCAGGAAGGCGAGGAAGCCGAACGCGGTGGCCGTCGCCGCGAGGGTGAGCGGCAGCGCGAGCGCGCGCGCCGTCGCCAGCAGCGCCGTGCCGGTGCCGGGCCGCACCCGCCGAAGCTCTCGGAAGCGCATGCCGAACTGGATGCCGAAATCGATGCCCAGTCCGACGAACAGGATCGCGAACGCGACCGAGATCAGGTTCAGCGCGCCCACCATCATGAGCCCCAGCGCGGCCGTGAGCGCGAGGCCGCCCAGCATCGTGACGCACAGCGCCAGCACGAGCGGCGCCGAACGCACCGCGCGCCACAGCAGCACGAGCACGATCGCGACGGGAATGCTGCCGACGAGCGGCGACCCTTCCTGCAGGGACGCGAATTCGTCGTCCGACAGGGGCACCGGCCCCGTCAGCGTCACGTGGGCGCCGTAGCGCGCGGCGAGGCGCAGGTCGGCGGCGGCCGCGCGGATCGCGTCGCCGGATGCGGCGCCCGGCAGCAGCGCGGCGTAGTCGAGCACGGGCCGGACTTCCACGAGGCCGGGTTCCGCCGCCGCGCCGGCGGCGGCGAGGTCTTGCCAGGACAGCGCGGCGGGGCGCCGGTCGAGCACGTGTTCGACCGTGGCCGCGCTGCGCGCCAGCAGCGGGGCCATCTGCGCGAGCGTGACCTGTTCCGTCAGCAAGGGCGTGCCGAGCGTGACCGCCAGCAGGTTCGCCACGCCCCGCAGCGACGGGTCGCGTGCGAGGGCATCGAGCAGGGGGCGCGCATCGACGAGCCGCGCCGTCAGGTCGCGGACGACGTGCGCGTCGAGGTACAGCAAGCCGTTGCGGCGAAAGAAATCGGCACCCGCGCCGAGGTCCACCGCGCGGAACAGCGCGGGCTGCCGGCGCAGGCGGTCGGCCAGTTCGCGGGCCGCCTGCGCCGCGAACTCGGGCGCGGGCGCGCGGACGACGGCGAGGGTCGTATCACCCCGGCCCGGGAACGCGGCGGCGATGGCGGCGTCGCGCCGGGCCCACGGGGCATTCGCGTCGATCAGCTGCCCGACGTCCGTATTGATCGCGAAATGGCGCGCCACATAAAGCCCGGAGGCAAGTACCAGCAAGGCGAACGCCCCCAGCACCGCCCACGGGTGGCGGCACGACAGGTGGACGAGCCTGGCGATCTGGTGGGTGAGCATGGCGTGATCCGGGAGGCAGCAGTCATTAGACCGGAGAAGGCCCGGGTGGCCGTATGATCTGGCGCAGCGGTGCGCGGGAACACGGATGGCGGACCGGCGGTCATATGGACGTGCCGAGCGAGGAACCCATGAAAACGTCGTCATGCATGCTTGCCCTGGTCTTTGCGATGCCGCCGCCGGCGTGCGCCCAGCAGGCGGCCGAGCGCACGCCGGAGCAAATGTTGAAGAGCACGATCGACAAGGTCATGACCGCCATCCGCAGCGATCCCGGCGCGCGCGCAGGCGACCCCGAGAAGACCCTGGAGATCGTCCGCCGCGATTTCCTGCCGTCCACCGACTTCATGCTGACGGCGCAGTACGCGGTCGGCAGCGCGTGGGCACGGGCGACGCCGGCCCAGCGCGACGCCCTGTTCCGCGAATTCCAGACGCTGCTGGCCCGCACCTACGCGATCCAGCTGACCCAGTTCCAGCAGGAGAACACGCAGTTCCGCTACGCGTCCGCGCCCCGTCCCGCCGCGAACGCCACCGACGCCGTCGTGAAGACGACCGTGATCACGGGCGGCGAGGCCCTGCCGATCGACTACCGGATGCACAAGACGCCCGCCGGCTGGAAGATCTACGACATCAACATGATGGGCGCGTGGATGATCCAGGTGTACCGCCGGCAGTTCGCGGCCCGGCTGGCGGCGGAAGGAATCGACGGCCTCGTCGGATACCTGGCGGATCATAATCGGGGACCCTGAGCGGGAGCCCCGGGCGGACGCAGCCGGCGCACTTCGAACCAATGCCACGAGACGAGAGCCGGTACCCCGGTCGCGACTTCGCGCATCCGCTTGACGAGCGCCAGCGACAGCGCCGCGTCCCCGTCCACGCCGGCCAGCTGGCCGAACAGCAGCACGGCGGCTTCCTGCACGCCCAGGCCGGCGGGCACGATGAATCCCGCGTGGCGCACGGCTTGCGTGAGCGCCTCGATGGCGAGCGCGGATTGCACGTCGACGGGATGGCCGAGCAGCGCCAGTGCAAACCACGTCTCGAACGTGCCGAGCACGTATGCCAGCAGCGACCACGCCCCCGCGCGCGCAACGCGGCCGCGTTGCCGGAACAGGCGCGCGACGGCCGCGTCGATGCCCGCGCCGTCCAGGTGCAACGCGATGACGTTTTGCGGCCCCAGCAGGCGCAACATCCACTGTTCCAGCCGCGCGAACGGCGCGCCGTGGCGCAACAGCCACCAGGCGAGCACGGGCAGCGGCAGCGACAACGACAGCGCAGCCGCGACAGTCCCGACGAGGCCGGGCCCGGCCGCCAGCTTCAACATCAACAGTGCGCCGGCACCGCAAAACAGGTAGAGCACGACAATCGTCAGCAACACTTCCACAACGACACTGGCCGCGACGCCGGCCATGTCCGGCACCCGCAGGCTCGCGAGCCGCACCCCGACGACCTCGCCGCCGATGTTCGCCACCGGCAGCAGCCGGTTGACGGCTTCGCGCACGAACGCGACCCACAACAGGAACAGTGGGCCGGCCGCGCGTCCCGGGTCGAACGGCGCGAGCAGCACGCGCCACGCGCGGGTGTCGAGCGCCTGCGTGGCGACCCGTGCCGGCACGACGAGCAGCAGCGCCCAGCCCGCCCGCTCAAACGCGGCCGCGATGCCGGACCAGCCTTCGGCGGCGACGAGCGCGGCCACGAGCGCGAGCCCGGCGATCGATGCCGTCCAGGCCAGCCGGCCCATCGTGCGGGCACGGCTCATGGGCCGCCGCGGCTGTTGCTGGCCTGATCGGCCGCAGCGGCGTGCGCGCGATCGTGGCGAGGCGCGCCGGCCGGGTCGGGACACGGCGGGGCGTCCGCATGGCCTGCCGACTCCCTTGCGGCGCCGCCTGCGGCGGTACGGTCGACTCCCGTGCCGGGTTTGTCGCCTGTCGCGGCGGCAAGGCCGACCCGTGTGCCGGGATTTTCATTTATCGCGGCAAGGCCGACCCGATTGCGAGGCTTGGCACCCGCTGCGGCAGTAAGGCCGACCCGCTTGCCAGGCTTGGCGCCAGCTGCGGCGACAAGGTCGGCAAATCCACCGAAGCGCCAGCCTTGCGCGCGCAGGGCGCCGCATACTGCGCGCACATGCGGCGAGACGAGTGCCGCGAACTCGTCCGCGTGACGATATCCGCGCATCGATGGCGCGATCGCCGCCCCGGAATCGAGTGCCGGATGCAGGTACAGCTCGCCGATGCCGGACGTCGGCAGGCTGCACAATGCATCCAGCAGGGCCGCTTCGTCGAAGCGCCCCGACTGGCGGATGCCGGCCACGTAGTCGTTGTGGCCGATGCCGGCGGCGTCCAGCCTGGCTTCGAGCAGCGCCAGCCAGGGCCACAGCCACGGCGGGGGCGATTGCCCGGGCGGCCCCGTCTCACGCGGCAGCCTGACGGCGTTCAGCCCGAATTCGCGGCCGATATGGATGATGAGGGACAGGATCGTCGGATGCAGGTGAAAATGCTTGTGCGCGTTCACGTGGTCGAGCGGCAGGCCGCTGGCGGCGAATGCTTCGAACTGGGCGCGGATCTCCAGCGCCAACTGGCGGCGCACGCGCGGCAGGCAGAAAAAGCGCGCGCCGTCGCGTGCCATGCGAGCACCGAAGCGACCGTACGCGTCGACAAGGTCGGGGATGACATGCGGCGGCAGCACGGACGGGCCATCGGCCAGCACGAGGTGCAGGCCCACCCGCAATCCCGGCAGCGCGTGCGCACGGGCGATCGCATCCTCGGCTGCCGGCGCACCGACCATCAGGCTCGCCGCGGTCAGTATGCCGTCGCCGTGCGCACGCTCGACGGCCGCGTTCACGCTCGGGTGCAGGCCGAAGTCGTCGGCGGTGACGATGAGGCCCCGTCCGCGCGACGCGTTCATGACCGGGAAGCGCCGTGGGCGCGCAGGAAGTGGAAGAACTCGACGCCTTCGCGCAGGCGGCGCCGGGTCATCTCCCGGCTTTGCAGCATCTCGCCGACGATTTCCCAGATCTTCGAAGGACGGAAATAAAAACTGCGGTAAAACTGTTCCACGCCGTGATAGATCTCGTCGCTCGACAGGTGCGGATAGCTGAGCGCCGCCAGCTGCACGCCGCTGCCGTCGACGAGCGGGATGGTCTTGTGGGACGGTATCCAGTCGTTTTGCAGCGCCTGCTCGTACAGCAGGGTGCCCGGATACGGCGCCGCCAGCGAGACCTGGATCGTGTGGGGGTTGATTTCCTTCGCGAAGGCGATGGATTTCGCGATCGTCTCCCGTGTCTCGCCCGGCAAACCGAGGATGAACGTCCCGTGCACCGTGATCCCGAGGGCGCGGCAATCGGCGGCGAAGCGCCGCGCGATATCGGTTCGCAAGCCCTTTTTGATGTTCAGCAGGATCTGGTCGTCACCGGACTCGTAGCCCACGAGCAGCAGCCGCAAGCCGTTTTCCCTCATGACCTTGAGCGTCGAATAGGGCACGTTCGCCTTCGCATTGCACGACCACGTCACCCCCAGCTTGCCGAGGCCCCGCGCGATGTCTTCCGCACGTGGGCGGAAGTCGGTGAACGTGTCGTCGTCAAACATGATTTCCTTCACTTCCGGCATGTTCTCCTGGATCCAGCGGACCTCGGCGAGCACGTTTTCCGCCGAGCGGGTGCGGTAGCGGTGGCCGCCGACCGTCTGTGGCCACAGGCAGAAGGTGCAGCGCGAACGGCATCCGCGTCCCGTGTACAGCGACACGTACGGGTAGTTCAGGTAGCCGACGAAGTAATTGCGGAGGTTCAGGTCACGCCGGTACACGGGCGCGACGAACGGCAGTGCGTCCATGTCCTCGATGATCGCGCGCGGCGGGTTGTGGTGGATGGCACCGCCCGCATCGCGCCAGCTGACACCGTCGACGGCCGCCGGGGGCTGGCCCGCCGCGATGTCGCGGCAGGTGTAGTCGAATTCCTCGCGCGCGACGAAGTCGATGGCATTGCCCGCCTGCAGCGACCCGGCGGGATCGACGGCGACCTTGGCGCCCACCATGCCGATGCGTACCGTCGGATGGATTTCCTTGAGCAATCCGGCGAAGCGCGCGTCGCCCGGGAACGAAGGCGTGCTCGTGTGGATGATCACGAGGTCGTAGCGGCGCGCGATGTCCAGCGCCTGCGCGACGGCGAGTCCGTCCGCCGGCGCGTCGAGCAACCGGCTGCCGGGCACGAGGGCCGCGGGCTGGGCCAGCCAGGTCGGATACCAGAACGAGCGGATTTCGCGCTTCGCCTGGTAGCGCGAGCCGGCGCCGCCGTCGAAGCCATCGAACGAGGGGGCCTGCAGGAACAGGGTCTTCAACATTGCGGTATGCATTGCCGTGGTGTCCATGATCGTCAGCGCCAGGACGGCCGGTCGTGCGACGGGGGCACGCCGCATGGCCGGTCCGGTGCCGCCGCCCGTCCCATATCGATGTGCAGGCGGTGCCGGCGCCAGCGCGTCGTCGTCCCGACGAAGGCGCTCGCCCACTCCAGCATCAGCAGGCAGTCGCGCAGCGGGGCTTGCCAGGCATGGCCGGGCGCGGGGATGCCCGGCGCCGGCCTGCGCCAGTGCAGGCCGATGCGTGCCGCCGCGCCGCAAGCTGCCAGGGCGGCATTCCACGCCGTCGGTGCCAGGCACACGCCGAGGGCGAGCATCGGCAGGGTGAACGTGATGAAGGACAGCGCGTAGCCGAGCGGATTGAGCGAGCGGATCGTCTGCATCCAGCGCCGTTCTCTCGACCACAGCGACCGCAGGCTGCCTTCGGTCACGTCGGTCGCCACGTCGACGTCGGACAGCACCGTCGCCAGACCCAGACCGCGGACGAGTTCGCCGAGCCGGTAATCGTCGGCCAGGCGGTTCTTCAGCACCTCGACGCCGCCGATGGCCCTGAGCGTCGCGGCCCGCACGGCGATCGTCGCGCCGAATGCGAAGGCGCTGCTGCCGCCGCTGCTCGCGACCCGCACGGAGGGGGCGAACCACGTGTCGATGAAGAGTGCGCCGATCCCCGGCCAGAACCCGCCCATGGGCCGGCCGTGGTACAGGCAAGTGACGATGCCGACGCCGGGCTCGGCCAGCGGCGCCGTCACGCGCGCCAGGTAATCGGGCGCGACGGCGATGTCGCTGTCGGCCAGCACGAGCCAGGGGTGGCGCGCGGCCTGCATCATGTTGATGAGGTTGCTTACCTTGAGGTTGCTGCCGTGGATGCGCGGGTCGACGACGAGCCGCATGTCGACGGCCGGGAAGCGCCGGGCCAGCCGCTCGACGACGGCGATGGCCGGGTCGGCCGGATCGCGGACCCCGAACACGACCTGGTAATGCGGATGCGTCTGCATGCACAGGCTGGCGAGATTTTCTTCCAGCCTGGGCTCGGCGCCGCACAGGGGCTTGAGCACGGTGACGGGTGTCCGGTCGGCGCGCCCGTCGGCGCGCGTCCGGTGGCCACGACAGACCAGGGCCGCCAGCGCGTACAGGGAGGCCAGCAACGTCAGCGCCGTGCCGGCCAGTATGGCGAAGGACGGCATCATCGGCCGCCTCCGTTCAGCCCGGCCTTGCGGCCGCGGATCTCGTCGAGACGGATGGCGACCTGCTGGGCATGCACGTGTTGCGCCGGCCGCTGCCCGCCCAGCGGAATGTCGGGTGCCATCTGGCCATCGGTGGCGACGCCCCGCAGCGCGACGCGGGCGGCGGCGAGGGGACGGGCGAGGGTATCGCGCACGGCGCTCGCCTCGTAGCCGCTGTGCACCATGCAATCCGCGCATTTCTCGTAGCGACCCGTGCCGTAGGCGTCCCAGTCCGTTTCTTCCATCAACTCCCGGAACGACGCGGCATAGCCTTCGCCGAGCAGGTAGCACGGGCGTTGCCAGCCGAACACCGTCCGCGTCGGGTTGCCCCAGGGCGTGCAATGATAGGTCTGGTTCCCCGCAAGGAAATCGAGGAACAGGCTGGACTGGCTGAACGCCCAGCGGCGCCCGCCTTCGCCGCGCGCGAGTATGTCCCGGAACAACTGCCTCGTCCGGTTACGCGTGAGGAAATGCTGCTGTTCCGGCGCGCGTTCATAAGCATAGCCGGGCGACACGGTGATGCCGTCGACCTCGATCTCCTTCAACATGTCGAAGAAGCGCGCCACGCGCTCGGGGCGCGCGTCGTCGAACAGCGTGCAGTTGACGTTGACGTTGAACCCCGCGGCCTTCGCACGCCGGATTGCGGCGACCGCGCGTCGGTACACGCCCGGCCGGCAGACCGAGCGGTCGTGCATGTCCTCGTCGCCGTCGAGGTGCACGGACCACGTGAAGAACGGGCCGGGGCGGTACTGGCCGAGCTGCCGTTCCAGCAGCAGCGCGTTCGTGCACAGGTAGACGAACTTGCGGCGTGCCACGATGCCGGCGACGATCGCAGGCATGTCCTTGTGCAGCAACGGCTCGCCGCCCGCGATCGAGACGACGGGCGCCCCGCATTCGTCCACGGCGCCGAGGCAATCGTCCACCGACAGGCGCTGGTCGAGGATCTCGCCCGGATAATCGATCTTGCCGCAACCCGCGCACGCCAGGTTGCAGCGGAACAGCGGTTCGAGCATCAGCGCGAGCGGATAGCGCCGCTGGCCGGCCAGGTGCTTGCGCAGCACGTAGGCGCCGACGAGGGCTTTTTGCAGGAGCGGGATGGCCATGCCGTGGTCTCCGTGGTCGCTGCGCGGTCACGCCGGGTCCGCTGCGGGCCTGGGCGGGCCGGCGTCGCGTGGCCCGTCCGCGAGCGCGCGCGGCAGCCGGAATTCGATGTGTTCCTCGATCCCGTCCATCGTCGACACCTCGACGGGCCCGAGCGCCCGCAAGGCGCGGATCAAGTGCTCGACCATGGCCTCGGGCGCGGACGCGCCGGCCGTGATCCCGACCACCGCCGCGCCCGCGACCCAGGCGGGGTCGAGCTCGCTGCCGTCGGCCAGCAGCCAGGTCGGGGTGCCGGTCTCCGCGCCGATCTCGCGCAGCCGGTTCGAGTTCGAACTGTTGGGCGCGCCGACGACGAGCAGCACGTCGACCTGGCGGCACAGGTCGCGCACCGCGCGCTGGCGGTTTTGCGTGGCATAACAGATGTCGCGCACGTCGGGCCCGACGATGTCCGTGAAGCGCCGCCGCAGGGCCGCGATGACGCCGCGCGTGTCGTCCACGCTGAGCGTCGTCTGCGTCACGTAGGCGACGGGCGTGTCGGGCGGCAGGTCGAGGGCGTCGGCCTCGCGCTCGTCGCGCACGAGCAGCACGCGGCCGTCGATCTGCCCCATCGTCCCCTCGACCTCCGGGTGGCCCGGATGGCCGATCAGGATCACCGTCCGGCCGCCGGCCGCGTACTGGCGCCCCTGGATGTGGACCTTGGCGACGAGCGGGCAGGTCGCGTCCAGCACCCGCAGGGCGCGCGCGCTGGCTTCGGCCTCGACCGTGCGCGCGACGCCGTGCGCGCTGAAGATCGTCACGGCCTCCGGGGGCACCGCGTCGAGGTCTTCGACGAAGACGGCGCCCTTGGCGCGCAGGCCGTTGACGACGGCCTTGTTGTGGACAATTTCGTGGCGCACATACACGGGCGCACCATGCCGTTCGAGCGCGCGCTCGACGATCTCGATGGCTCGGACGACGCCCGCGCAAAACCCGCGCGGCTGGGCAAGGATCACATGCATGACGGTTCTCTGCGGTGCTTTCCGTTCGGTGCAGATTGGAGTCCGCGGCCGCGCGCAAGTTCGCACGCCGCGTTTGATCCAGATGCGTATGCGTCTTGCATATGTCATTAAAATGCGCTGCAGATGGATGCCGGGAGGAGGCCATGGTGGCGGGAAGCGACCTCGTGCTGGTCACGGGCGCGGCCGGGTTCGTCGGTTCCGCCGTGGCGCGCGCGGTGCTGGCCGAGGGGTATGCCGTCCGTGCCCTGGTGCGCGCGAGCAGCCCGCGCCGCAACCTGGCAGGTCTCGACGCCGAGGTGGTCGCGGGCGACATGCGCGACGCGGCGGCGCTCGGGCGGGCGCTGGCCGGGGTGCGCTTCCTGCTGCATGTCGCAGCGGATTACCGGCTGTGGGCGCCCGATCCGGGCGAGATCATGCGCAACAACCTGGAGGGCACGGCCACCGTGATGCGGGCGGCGCTGGCGGCCGGGGTGGAGCGCGTGGTCGTCACCAGCAGCGTGGCCACGTTGCGGGTGGGCCCGTCGACCGTGGCGGCCACGGAAGACGAGCCGCTGACGGAGTACGAGGCGATCGGCGCATACAAGCGCAGCAAGGTGGCGGCCGAGCGCCTCGTCGAGCGCATGGTCCTGCAGGACGGCTTGCCGGCCGTGATCGTCAACCCGTCGACACCGGTCGGCGCGCGCGACGTGCGGCCGACCCCGACGGGGCGCATCATCGTCGAGGCGGCACGCGGCCGGATGCCGGCGTTCGTCGAGACGGGGCTGAACGTCGTCGACGTCGAGGACGTGGCGCGAGGGCATCTGCTTGCCCTTACGCGCGGGCGCGTGGGCGAGCGCTACATCCTCGGCGGGCAGAACGTGACGCTGCGCGAGCTGCTGGGCGAGATTGCGCAACTGGCGGGGCGCCCGCCGCCGCGCGTGAGACTGCCGGCCGCGCCGCTGGTGCCGCTCGCGCACGCGGCCGAGGCAGTCGCGCG
>CBIHRX010000234.1:0-10468 GCA_966212555.1 uncultured Massilia sp. | reverse complement strand
CCTCCCGCTGGTTCGTGCGGCCGAGGGCGGCCACCTCGGCGGCAGCGATGCCGCTGTCCGCGAGGACGCGGCGCGCGCACGCGAGCTGGCTGTTCCAGATGTCGAGCGGATCGTGCTCGACCCAGCCGGGCTGCGGGAAATGCTGGGGATATTCCTGCTGGGCGATGCGCACGACCTGGCCCTGGCGGTCGAACAGGATGGCGCGCGAACTGGTGGTGCCCTGGTCGAGGGCAAGGATGTAGCGCATCGTTGTCTCCCAGGGCCGTCGAATAATGTGTAAAGCAGGCCGATAGGCCGGATTCTGTGTAGCGCCTTTGCGGACGCTATGACAGCCATTCCTCTAGGCGCCGAATTACTCCGGCGCTCAAGCTTCCTACCCGCACGCTCCGCGAGCAACCTCAACGCGTGCCTATTTGGAATTGCTCCAGGTGGAGGTTACCGCGTTTCACCGTAACTTAATACGCTCGTCTCTGTGGCCCTATTCCTCGCCTTATACCCGGCTTGCGCCGGGCTTTCGGCGGACGGCCGTTAACCGTCACCCCGCTCTGTGGAGTCCGGACCTTCCTCCCGCCCACGACCTTGCGGCGTGGGCCAGCGGCTGTCTGGCCTGCTTCACGGCTGCCATTGTATCAAATGCCCGGCTGCCTTTTGTGAAAGGTCGTGTCGCTATTTCAAAAGCCAGCCCGGGCCGGCTTGCATAGAATGCCCGGATTCCATCTTGATAAGGATGACCTCACCATGACGCACCCCTCCCGCAGCGGCGGCCAGATCCTGGTCGATGCGCTCCAGGTCCACGGCGTGGACACCGCCTTCGGCGTGCCCGGCGAAAGCTATCTCGACGTGCTGGACGCGCTGCACGATTCGGACATCCGCTTCGTCATCAACCGCCAGGAAGGCGGCGCGGCGTTCATGGCCGAGGCCTACGGCAAGCTGACGGGCAAGCCCGGCATCTGCTTCGTCACGCGCGGCCCCGGTGCGACCAACGCCTCCATCGGCGTGCACACGGCGTACCAGGATTCCACGCCGATGATCCTGTTCATCGGCCAGGTCGGCACCGACTTCATGGACCGCGAAGCGTTCCAGGAAATCGACTACCGCCGCATGTACGGCCAGATGGCGAAATGGGTCGCGCAGATCGACCGCGCCGAGCGCATCCCCGAATACATGGCGCGCGCGTTCCAGGTGGCGACGAGCGGCCGTCCCGGCCCCGTCGTCCTCGCGCTGCCGGAAGACATGCTCGTCGCGCGCGCGGAAGCGGCGGATACGCGCCCCTACCAGCCGACGCAAGGGTCGCCGTCGGGCGCGCAGATCGCGCAACTGCGCACGCTGCTGGCCGGCGCGAAGAAACCGCTGCTGCTGCTGGGCGGCGGCACGTGGACGGACCAGGCCTGCGCCGACGTGCAAACATTCGCCGAGGCGAACGCCCTGCCCGTCGCCTGCGCGTTCCGCTTCCAGGACCTGCTGGACAACGAGCACCCGCACTACGTCGGCGACGTCGGCATCGGCATCAATCCGAAGCTGGCCGCGCGTGTAAAAGAGGCCGACGTGCTGATCGCGTTCGGCCCGCGCCTGGGCGAGATGACGACGAGCGGCTACTCGCTGCTGCAATCCCCCGTGCCGCGCCAGCGCCTCGTGCACATCCATCCGGACCCGGATGAACTGGGCAGCGTGTACCAGGCCGAGTTGATGATCGCGAGCGGCGCGCCGCAGGCGGCGTCCATGCTGGCGGCGATGGAGCCGGTCGACGCCTCCGCGTGGCGCCACACGGTCGAGGAAGCGAAGGCGGAGCTGCGCGCCTGGCAGGAACAGCCGCCGATCTTCAAGGACGGCACCGCGCCGCTCGACCTGTGGCAGATGGTCCAGGACTTGCAGGCGGCCCTCCCGCGCGACACGATCATCACGAACGGCGCCGGCAACTACGCGACGTGGGCGCACCGCTTCTGGCGCTACGGCGCCATGCGCACGCAGCTGGCGCCGACGAGCGGCGCGATGGGCTATGGCGTGCCGTCCGCCGTCGCGGCCAAGATCGTGCGGCCGGAACGCACCGTCGTGTGCTTTGCCGGCGACGGCGAGTTCATGATGACGGGCCAGGAACTGGCGACCGCGGTGCAATACGGCGCCGGCGTCATCTTCCTGGTGTTCAACAACGGCATGTTCGGCACAATCCGCATGCACCAGGAACGCGAATATCCGGGCCGCGTGTCGGGCACGCAGCTGCACAACCCGGATTTCGCCGCGCTGGCGCAGGCGTACGGCGGCCACGGCGAAGCGGTCGAGACGACGGCCGGGTTCGGCCCGGCCCTCGAGCGCGCCGTCGCGTTCACGCGCACGCACAAGTTGCCGGCGCTGATCGAGCTGCGCTACGACGGCAACCTGATCACGCCGGGCGCCACCCTGGACACCATCCGCCGCAACGCGCAGGCGGCCAAGGCGGGCTGACGCAACCTCAGCGCGGCGCGCGCACGAGCTTCAGGACGACGCCGGTCTTGCCCAGCAAGGTGCCGGTGCTGCTGGCCAGCAGGTACAGTTCGTCGCGGTCGTCGCGGGCAAAACCGAGCACGGCCAGGCCGAGCGGATCGCGCCCCGCCACGGTCAGGTTCTCGACCCGGTTGTTGCGTCCCAGGACGAACAGATGGCCGCCGCCGCTGCCCGAGTAGTCGCCGAACACGTACTGTCCGCGCAGCTGGCGCAACTGATGGCCGCGGTACACGAAGCCGCCGATGACGGCCGTGCGCGCCGCCGGCTGGCCGGCAGCATCGAGATGGTCGTACTGGGCGATCGGGTCCGCCAGGCCGGCGGGCAGGCCGGGACTGTCGGCGTAGACGAAGCCCGGCGCGGTCGGCCCCGCCGTGTCGAACAGGAACGTACCTTCCTTGATGCGCCAGCCGTAGTTGGCGCCGGCCGTTACGACGTCGACTTCCTCGATGGCGTTCTGGCCGACCTCCCCCGCGATCAGGCGGCCGTCCGCGTCGAACGCCATCCGGAACGGATTGCGGAAGCCGTAGGCGAAGATTTCGTCGGCGCCGGGCTTGTTCACGAAGGGATTGTCGGGCGGAACGCCATATTTGCCGTTGGCCGCATTCCGGCCCAGCGGATCGATGCGCAAGATCTTGCCGAGCACATTGCCCGGCGCCAGGCTCTGCGCATTGCCCCCGGGGGCGTGGCCGGCGCCTTCGTCATCGGCGCCGCCACCGTCGCCGAGCGCCACGTACAGCATCTGGTCGGGACCGAACGCGAGCGCGCCGCCGTTGTGGTTGAACTGGGGCTTGTCGATACGCAGCAGTTCACGTGCGCTGGACAGGTCGACCGGGCTGTTGCGCCTGCCCGGGCGCTGCACGCGCCATTCCGTCACCACGCTCTGGCAATTCGGCGCCACGCTGGCCGGCATCGTGCTGAAGTCGGCGGCGCCTTTCACCGGCTGCGACGTGAACGTGTAGAACAGGCCATTGAACTTGAACTGCGGGTGGAATGCGATGCCCAGCAGGCCTCGCTCGTCGTATTTTCCGGGCCCTAATCCCAGCGGCACGAGCAGGTTGCTCACGTCGAGGAACAATTCCGGTTGCCGGTTGGCGGGATTGTCGTCGTCACCGTCCTCCCGGTTGGCGATGGGAACCCGCCACACCTGGCCGGCCTGGTCGGCCACATACAAATGGGTGCGGTCGCCGGGCGCGACGGCGCCGGTGACCGGGGATACCAGGCCCGTCATGACCGTCTCCAGGGCTACCTGGACCGGGCTGGCGGGAATCGGACCCGGAATCGGATCCGCCAATGCGACGTGCTGGGCCAGCGCCTGGCCCTGGACGGCGGCCGCGAGCGCGGCGCCGATGACTGCTTGCCTTATCTTCATGATCTCCCTCCCATGTGGCCCGACGGCCGTTGACAAACACGGGTAAATGCCGCGTTCGCCAGGAAGGTTCATGCGTGCGCCGGATATATTTCGCGCTCTGTTCCTCAGGCAATAGCGAGCCCGCGCAGGGCCGGGACGACGTCGTGCAGGCGCGCCACTTCGAACGTGGGCAGCGCCTCGCTGTCGTTGGCGAGGCCGGCGGGATTGAACCAGCAGCTTTCGATGCCGAAGCGGTTGGCGCCGAGGATGTCGGCATCGAGGCGGTCGCCGACGATGATCGTCTCGGCATGCGCAAAGGCGCGTGCCATCTTGACGGTGTATTCGAAGAAACGGCTGTCCGGTTTCGCATGGCCGCAGGCTTCGGACGTGGCCACGAACGACACGTGGTCGCGCAGCCCCGCGCTCACGATGCGGCGGTGCTGGATCTGCTCGACACCGTTCGTGATGATGCCCACCTCGCCGATGCCCGCCAGGGTCGCGCACAGTTCTTTCGCGCCGTCGATGAGGACGACGGTGTCCGACAGCGATTCGAGGTACAGGCGGCTGGCCGCTTCCGGGTCGAGGTCGAGGCCATTGTCGGCGAACGTCTTGCGGAAGCGTTCCACCTTCAGGAAATCCTTCGACACGGCGCCCGTCTCGAAGCTTTTCCAGAGTGCGATGTTGATGGCCTGGTAGCGGGCGAACAAGCCGTCAGGGAGCGCGTCCAGGCCCAGCGCACGCATCGTACGGTCGAACGACAATTGTTCGGAGGCTTTGAAATCGAGGAGGGTGTCGTCGAGGTCGAACAGAAAAAGTGTGTGTTTCATGGCGCTGCAACCGCAAAGGTGTCCTTCGGAAACGACAGGATACCAGCGATTACATGCCGAGGTTGGTGTCGAGGCCCAGTTCGGCCGGCCACGGTACGGGCGCGTCGAAGGCGCTGACAGGACTGGAGGGATGAGTCAGGAATAGGGCGACAAGGGCAATGAAGAGCCAGACGACCACATTGCGCAGCGATGCTGCCGGGCTGCCCACCACGTGATCGCCGGCGATGAGTCTCTTGAGAAACCTGGATACGTTCACGATCGTCCCTCGGTGACGCGTCTTCTTGTCGATGTTCACAATTTACACCCGTTACGTACCAAATTCCAGCACGATGATCGGATTGCCATTGTTGAGCTGTATTCCAGCCACAGTATGGCAGAGTTGACGCACACCGGAGAACGAGGTCCGCTCTGGTAGAATACGCGCGACCCTATCCGGCATATCGCCGCCCTCCCGAATACACAATGTTTAGTTTCTTCAAAAAGAAAAAAACCGAAGCCGAGACGCCGGCTGCGGTCGAACCCGCAGTGCAGGCACCGCCGGTGGCCGATGCGCAGCCTGAGCCCGCTGCCGAGCAGCCGGGTTTCTTGCGCCGCCTGTTCGGCGGCAGCGAGGATGCGCCGGTCGTACCCGAACCCGCCGAGGCACCCGCATCGATCGCCTATGAAGGCCAGCTGTTCCCCGAAACGGCGGAACGTCCCGTCAGCGACGCGGAAGCCAGGCGCTCCTGGATGTCGCGCCTGAAGGCCGGCCTGGCCAAGACGTCGAGCAACCTGTCGCTGCTGTTCGTCGGCGCGCGCATCGACGAAGACCTGTACGAGGAACTCGAATCCGCGCTGCTGATGTCGGATGCCGGCATGGACGCCACGCAATTCCTGCTGGACAACCTGCGCCGCAAGGTGAAGGAAGACAAGCTGCTCGACGCGGCCGCCGTCAAGGTGGCGCTGAAGGGCCTGCTGGTCGACCTGCTGCGTCCGCTGGAAAAGCCGCTCGAACTGGGCCGCCACGAGCCGCTCGTGATGATGATCGCGGGCGTCAACGGTGCCGGCAAGACGACGACCATCGGCAAGCTGGCCAAGCACATGCAGCGCCACGAACAATCCGTGCTGCTGGCCGCCGGCGACACGTTCCGCGCCGCCGCGCGCGAGCAGCTGATGGTCTGGGGCCAGCGGAACAACGTCACCGTGATCTCGCAGCAGTCGGGCGACCCGGCCGCCGTCGCGTTCGACGCCGTCCAGTCGGGCAAGGCGCGCGGCGTGGACGTCGTCATGGTCGACACGGCCGGCCGCCTGCCGACCCAGCTGCACCTGATGGAAGAGCTCAAGAAGATCAAGCGCGTGATCGGCAAGGGGATGGAAGACGCGCCGCACGAAGTCCTGCTCGTCATCGACGGCAACACCGGCCAGAACGCGCTGGCGCAGGTAAAAGCGTTCGACGACGCGCTGCAGCTGACCGGCCTCGTGATCACGAAGCTGGACGGCACTGCCAAGGGCGGCATCCTGGCTGCCATCGCACGCACCCGTCCGGTGCCGGTGTACTTCATCGGCGTGGGCGAGAAGCTGGAGGACCTGCAACCCTTCAGCGCCGACGAATTCGCCGAGGCGCTGCTGGGATAACACGCACGATGATCGAATTCCAGTCCGTCACCAAGAAGTACTCGGATTCCGCCGACACGCTCGCGTTGTCCGACGTATCCCTGAACATCGCCAAGGGCGAGCTGGTGTACCTGGCCGGCCCGTCCGGCGCCGGCAAGTCCACCTTGATGAAGATGGTGGCCGCGATCGAGCGCCCCACCTCCGGCCGCGTGATCGTGAACGGGCAGGACGTGGGCCGCATCCGCAAGGCCGGCATCCCCTTCCTGCGCCGCAACCTCGGCCTGATCTTCCAGAACCAGCGCCTGCTGAACGACCGCCACCTGCTGGCCAACGTGATGCTGCCGCTGATCGTCACCGGCGCACCGAAGGCGCAAGCCGAGCAGCGTGCCCGCGCGGCGCTGGACAAGGTCGGCCTGCTCGACCGCGCGCTGGCCCTGCCGATGGAACTCTCCGGCGGCGAACAGCAGCGCGTCGCGATCGCCCGTGCCATCGTCAACCGCCCGCAGATCATCCTGGCCGACGAACCGACCGCGAACCTCGACCGCGCCGCGGCCGACAAGGTCATCGACGCCCTGCACGCGTTCCACGCCGTCGGCGTCACCTGCGTCATCTCCTCGCATGACGACGAGATCCTGGACAAGGCCGCACGCGTGATCCGCCTCGAACACGGCCATGTGACGGGAGGCGGCGCATGAACATCTGGTTCCGCCAGCACCGCTTCGCCCTCGGCGCCGCGCTGTCCCACCTGCGCAAGGCGCCGGGCAGCTTCCTGTTCAACGTGCTCGTCGTCGCCGTCGCGCTGACCCTGCCCTTCGCCGGCGTCACGCTGCTCGACAACGTCCGTCCGTTATCGGAAGAACTGTCCGTCGATCCGGAAATCAGCCTGTTCCTCAAGGCCGACACCCCGCGCGACCAGGCCCAGGCCCTCGCGCCGCAACTGCAGCAGATCCTGCGCGGCAGCCATGCGAAAGTCAGTTTCGTCCCGCGCGAGCAGGCGCTCGACAAGCTGAAGGAAAAGAGCGGCCTCACGGACGTGATCGAGACGCTGGGCGACAATCCGTTGCCGGACAGCTATGTGATGAAGCTGGAAGGCTTTGCCAGCACCGCCGACGCCACGCGCGTGGACGGCCTGGCCGAGCAGATGCGCGCGCTGCCGGGCGTCGATGCCGTACAGGTCGACTCGGCCTGGGTCAAGCGTCTTGCCGCCCTGCTGGGCGTGCTGCGCCTGGCCCTGCTGCTGCTCGCGATCACCTTGGGCGTCGTCGTGATCGCCGTCGTGTTCAACACGATCCGCCTGCAAGTGCTGACGCAGCGCGAGGAAATCGCCGTGTCGAAACTGCTGGGCGCGACCGACAACTTCATCCACCGCCCGTTCTACTACACGGGCGCCCTGCTGGGCCTGTGCGCCGGTGCGGTGGCGCTGGGGGCGGTGACCCTGGCGCTGCGTCCACTGAACACGGCCATCGCCGAGTTCGCGCGCCTGTACGCGTCGGAATTCCAGTTGACGCCGCTGCCGCCGCTGGGCATGGCGGCGTTGCTGGCGATCAGTGCCGGGCTCGGGCTGGTTGGCGCCATGTTGTCGGTGCAGCGACATCTGGCGCGGCTCAAGTGAAAACAACAAACCCGCCACGAGGGCGGGTTTGTTGTTGAATCCGGGTGGTCCCGCGTAACGGGACCAGAAACTGACCTAGTGTCATCACCAGTATGGAAGCTGGGAGAGGACAAAACCTAGGGCTGCATACGCAGTATATCATCGCGCACTTGCATGATCAAAGGATGTGCGATGGATTGGCGCGATCTCGAAAAGCACTTTTCTGCGGCGCGAATGGGACGATATCGTGCCTCATGCCATGGCGACCAGGCCAGGGCAGCAAAAGCCTACGTCAGCAACATGCTTGTGGCTGAAGCGATGATGCCAATGCTCAATGTTCTCGAGATCGCTCTGAAAAACGGCATTCACCAACGCCTGACCGTCCTGTACAAGCGCACCGACTGGTGGGAAGCCTGGGCAAACGATCCGTCATTTGTCCGCCAGATCAATGAAGTCGCCAATGCAAAGGTAAAGCTGCAACGCCGCGCGGAAGCACCCACTCCCGACAAGATTATTGCAGAGCTCGCCTTTGGCTTCTGGAGTTCACTGTTCAATGTTCAGTTACAGTCGACCTTATGGAAGGAGCTTCGGTTGGTTTTTCCACGCTGTCCCAAGCCACAACGTCAACGCCACACGGTATCCTCCGCACTCAACCAGATTAGAGAGTTGCGGAACCGCGTGTTTCACCATGAGCAATTGCTTTGGCTAAACCCTTCGCTCCTCGAGTTGCACAGCAAAGGCATTGAAGTCATAGGCTAGCTTGATCCCAAGCTGCCGCCGTGGCTTGGCAGTTGGGACCGTCTTCCCTCCACCTGGACCTCCATTCAACCGATCTAAGTCAAGCAAGGAGACACACGGCCGCCCGTCCCGTGAACCCGTCCGCTGCTGGCCAGTCAAATCCGGCAGCGGACGCGAGGCATCCACCTACATGGCAACGTGCGCCAGCCAACAGAAATCGCAGCACGTGTCGCCTAACCTGTCTTCTACCAATTTCAAACGTTACGAGCGTCACATTTGAGCCGCATCAATTGAACCGCGTGTAGCTGCTCTACAGTTGAATCGAGCCGTTATTTTGATTCCTGCGGGCAATACTTTAATGAAACTTAAACCCGTCGTAAGGGATATGGTGGCGCCTAGCACTCACCTCAAGAGAGTGCTAATATAACGTCAGACTATCGCGGGAAATGGTTTTGATAGCACCGTCAGCATCCCGACAACAAGCCAGCCAGCTGCGCCTTCGGGGCTCTGGAGATGGCGAGACGATGCAGCAGTTTTATCTACGAGGGAGTGACTATGTCCGCACAATCCGCAATGGTTCCGGCCGGCAGTCGTGCACTGGGACTGGGTTTCAGTGGCAATCTCGGTAATATCGACGCCTATATCTCGGCAGTGAACCGCCTGCCGATGCTGTCCCACGAGGAAGAGGTTTCGCTGGCGAAGAGTCTGCAGGAAAAGAATGACCTGGACGCGGCGCAGAAACTCGTGATGTCGCACTTGCGCCTGGTCGTATCGATCGCGCGCGGCTACCTGGGCTACGGCCTGCCGCACGCTGACCTGATCCAGGAAGGCAATATCGGCCTGATGAAGGCAGTCAAACGTTTCGACCCGAACCAGGGCGTGCGCCTGGTGTCGTATGCCATGCACTGGATCAAGGCCGAGATGCACGAATACATCTTGAAGAACTGGCGTCTGGTCAAGGTCGCAACGACCAAGGCGCAGCGCAAGCTATTCTTCAACCTGCGCAGCAACAAGCAGGGTCTTGACGCCATGTCGCCGCAGCAAGTCGATGACCTGGCCAAGATGCTCGACGTGAAGCGCGAAGAAGTGATCGAGATGGAAACGCGCCTGTCCGGCCGCGACATCGCCCTGGAAGCGCCGACCGACGACGAAGACGACAAGTTCTCGCCGATCGCCTACCTGTCCTCGGACCAGCAGGAACCGACCAAGGTCCTGGAAGCCGAAGAAGTGGTGCGCCTGCAATCGGAAGGCCTGGAAACGGCCCTGTCGAAACTGGACCCGCGCTCGCGCCGCATCGTGGAAGCGCGCTGGCTGGCCAACGACGACGGCTCGGGCGCCACGCTGCACACGCTGGCCGAAGAATTCGGCGTGTCGGCCGAGCGCATCCGCCAGATCGAATCGGCTGCGCTGAAAAAGATGAAAACCGCGCTGGCGGCTTTCGTGTAAGCCATCCTGCCAGCCACCCACAAAGGCACCTTCGGGTGCCTTTTGTTTTATTGGTCGTCCTGGCGCACGGCCTGGTTGCGCGGCGGATCCCAGCGCGTCACCGTCTGCGTGTCGAGGCCGAACAGGTCGAGCACGCGTCCCAGCGTGTGGTCGACCATCTGGTCGAGCGACTGCGGCCGCGCATAGAAGGCCGGCACCGGCGGATAGACGATCGCGCCCGCCTCGGTGACCGCCGTCATCGTGCGCAAATGGCCCAGGTGCAGCGGGGTCTCGCGCAGCATCAGCACGAGGCGCTTGCGCTCCTTCAGCATCACGTCGGCCGCGCGCGCCAGCAGGCTGCCCGTCACGCCCGTGGCGATTTCCGACATCGTCTTGATCGAGCACGGCGCCACGATCATCCCCTGGACGTTGAACGAGCCGCTGGAGATGGCCGCGCCGATGTCCGTG
>CBIHRX010000233.1:0-10553 GCA_966212555.1 uncultured Massilia sp. | reverse complement strand
AGAAGATCATGATCACGCCGTGGGCGGTGAAGACCTGGTCGTAGTGGTGCGGCGGCAGGAAGCCGTGCGCATCGCCGAACGAGAATGCCTGCTGGGCGCGCATCATCAGCGCGTCGGCGAAGCCGCGCAGGAACATCACGAGACCCAGCACCATGTACATGATGCCGATCTTCTTGTGGTCGATGCTGGTGAACCACTCTTTCCAGAGGTAGCCCCACAGCTTGAATTTGGTCAGCAGTGCCAGGCCGGCGATGCCGCCCAGTGCCACCATGATAAAGGTACCGATCAGGATCGGCTCGTGGTAGGGAATCGCTTCCCAGCTGAGCCGACCGAAGATCAACTTCGCTAAGTCAAATTGCTCGTGCATGATTACTTCTTCTTCACAGAATCATTGGGCGTGGTGCAGACCTCGCCGTTGGCCTGGGCCAGGCGGGTCGTTGCCGCTTGTTGGGGCGAGTAACGCGCAACGGCCATTTCGCGGGCCTTCCGGGCGTCGTCGTTCATCATCTTGTCCTGGCACACGACGCCGTCGGTGACGCAGCGGTTCAGGATGCGATAGTAGAGGTCGTCGTCGACGGCCGCGTAACGGCGCACCGGCTCCTTGATGCTCGGCTTTTCGAGCACGAGGTAGTTGGCGCGATCCAGCTTGCCGCCGCCGGCCGCCTTGGCCGACTGGACCCAGGCGTCGAAATCGCCCTGGGCCACGCCGCGGTAGCCGAAGCGCATGTCCGAATAGCCGGCGCCGCTGTAGTTCGACGAGAAGCCGACCGACGTCACGGGCTTGTTCTGCACCGCGTTCAGCGTGATTTCCATGCCCGGCATGCCATAGACCATGCCCGCCAGTTCCGGCACGTAGAACGCGTTCATCACCGACGTCGCGCTCACCTTGAAGCGCAGCGGCACGTCGACCGGCACGACCAGCTCGTTGACCGTCGCGATGCCCTGCTCCGGATAGATGAACAGCCATTTCCAGTCCATCGCCACGGCCTGGATGACCAGCGGCTTGGCCGACGCCGGGATCGGACGCCCTTCGGCGATGCGGTCCAGCGGACGGTATGGATCCAGCTTGTGCGTCGAGATCCAGGTCACGAGACCCAGCACGATGATGATCAACAGGGGCGCGCCCCAGATGACGAGTTCCAGCTTGGTCGAGTGGTCCCAGTCCGGCTCGTAGGCCGCTTCCTTGTTGCTGGCGCGGTACTTGTACGCGAACCAGACGATCAGGAACATGACGGGGACGATGATCAGCAGCATCAGGACCACCGAAACGATGATCAGTTGCGCCTCTTGCTTGGCGATGTCTCCGGAAGGGTTCATCACCACCGTGTTACAGCCGGCCAGCGCTGCTAACAGTGGAGAAAGAAACATTCCGCGACGGAGGGTCTTTGGAATCATGCTTGTGTTTTACGTTACATGGGAAAAATAACATGCTAATGTAACGCCAACGGCGTGCGTTTGGCGATTGGACGTTTTGTCCTACCCTTTCCGTGTTGCAGCATTTTTTTGTGGGTCCGAACGGCCGTTGGCTTAGATAAGGAGACGAAGAACATGCAAGGCACCCCGACTTACGGCGGCGCAGGAGCCGCTCCAATCACAGCACCCCACTCCGGGGCCCGGAACATCAACACCCGCGACACGCATATCGCTCCGGGTGAGATCGCGGTCGGCGTCGTCATCGGCCGCGCTTCCGAATACTTCGACTTCTTCGTTTACGCGATCGCTTCGGTGCTCGTGTTCCCCGCCGTGTTCTTCCCGTTCGCGGACCGGCTCGAAGGTACCCTGTACTCGTTCGCCATCTTCGCGCTGGCCTACGTGGCAAGGCCGATCGCGTCGCTGGTCTTCATGGTCATCCAGCGTCATTACAGTCGCGAGATCAAGCTGACCATCGCCCTCTTCCTGATGGGCTCCGCCACGGTCGCCATCTCGATGCTGCCCACCTATTCGCGCTGGGGCGAGTGGTCCATCGTCGCCCTCGCCATCCTGCGCATCGGCCAGGGCGTCGCCCAGGGCGGGTCGTGGGACGGGCTGCCGTCGCTGCTCGCGCTCAATGCGCCGCAAAACAAGCGTGGATGGTACGCCATGTTGGGACAACTTGGCGCACCAACGGGATTCATCATCGCGGCCGGCCTGTTCTCCTACCTGATGGCCGAGCTGTCGCAGGACGATTTCCTCGTGTGGGGCTGGCGCTACCCGTTCTACGTGGCCTTCGCGATCAACGTGGTCGCCCTGTTCGCCCGCCTGCGCCTCGTGTCGACGCCGGACTATACCCACCTGCTCGACGAGCATGAACTGGACCCGGCCCCGGCCCGCGAAGTGATCGGCAACCAGGGCACGAACATCGTCATCGGCGCCCTCGCCGCCCTGGCCAGCTATGCGCTGTTCCACCTCGTGACCGTGTTCCCGCTGTCGTGGATCCAGCTGTACGATACCCGGTCGATGTCGCAATTCCTCGAGGTCCAGATGATGGGTGCGGGCCTGGGCATCGTCGGCGTGCTGGCGTCCGGCATCATCGCGGACAAGTTCGGCCGCCGCAATACGCTGGGCACCCTGGCCGCGCTGATCGCCCTGTTCTCCGGCTTCATCCCGACCCTGATGGATGGCGGCGTGACGGGCCAGAACACGTTCATCCTGGTGGGCTTCCTGCTGCTGGGGCTGTCGTACGGCCAGGCCGCCGGCGCCGTGACGTCGAATTTCCTGCCGCAATACCGCTACACGGGTGCCGCCCTGACGTCCGACCTCGCCTGGCTGGTGGGCGCCGCGTTCGCCCCGCTCGTGGCACTGGGCCTGGCCGCCAACTTCGGCCTGGGCTACGTCAGCCTGTACCTGCTGTCCGGCGCCGTCGGCTCGCTGGCCGCGCTGAGCCTCAACCGGGCCCTCGAGATCCGCAACTGACCGACATCTATCTATAGAGCAGAGCTTAAGCCCCGGTAGCCCGGGGCTTTTTTTGTTGCCAAAAACCGGGGTCAGACCCCATTTTTTGGAAATGTCGTCCTAGATATTGCCAGAATTTGGGGTCTGACCCCGGTGTTTCAGCGGCGGCCGGCCACGATGTCGAGCAGGGCTTGCAGTTCGACGGGCTTGGTGAGGTGGCAGTCGAAGCCGGCGTCCGCCGAGCGGGCGCGGTCGGCGTCGGTGCCCCAGCCGGACAGCGCCACGAGGCGGGTCGCGCAGGTGTCCGGTTGCCCGCGCAGGCGGCGCGCGACGTCGTGGCCGTTCAGGCCCGGCATGCCGATGTCCAGCAGCGCCACGTCCGGCTTGATCCGCGCCGCCGCTTCCAGCGCCGCGTGGCCGTTGCCGACCACATCGACGGTGTGCCCGTGCCGCGCCAGCAGGTCGCGCAGCAGTTCGGCCGCATCCGCATTGTCGTCCGCGACGAGGATGCGCAAGCCGGGCGCGGCGTTCGTGGCGCCGTCGTCCGGGCCCAACGGCGCCGCATGCGAGAGCGACGCCAGCGGCAGCTCCACGATGAACGTGCTGCCCTTCCCCGGTCCCGCAGTGTGCGCGTGCACGGTGCCGCCGTGCAGTTCCGTCATCTGGCGGACGAGGTGCAGGCCGATGCCCAGGCCGCCGGATTCCTGCTCGGGATGGCGGCCGACCTGCGTGAACATGTCGAAGATGCGCGGTAGCGCCGACTCCGGAATGCCGACGCCGCTGTCCGCGACCTCGATGCGCACGCGGTCGCCCGTTCGCCGCACGCCGAGGCCGACGCTGCCGCCTTCCGGCGTGTACTTGGCCGCATTGGTCAGCAGGTTGCCGATCACTTGCGACAGGCGGGTGGCGTCGGCGTACACGCCCAGCGGCTCGTCGCCCAGCGATTCGTCGCCCGCGTCGACGTGGAAGTCGTGGCGTTTCGCCTCGATCACGGGCAGGGTCATCTCGATCGCCCGCAGCACGACGTCCTTCAGCGGCACGACGGCCTTCTTCAGTTCGACCTTGCCGCTGTTGATGCGCGCGAGGTCGAGCAGGTCGTCGACGAGATGCACGAGGTGGTTGACCTGGCGTTCCATCATGGGCCGCACGCGCGCCAGCACGTCCGGCTTGTCGGCGCCGATGCGCAGCAGGTCCAGGCCCGTGCGCACGGGCGCGAGCGGGTTGCGCAGCTCGTGGGCGAGCGTGGCGAGGAATTCGGACTGGCGCCGGTTTGCCTCGGCCAGGTTGTCCGCGAGTTCGCGCAGGGTCTCGCTGCGCGCGCGCTCCTCCGTCACGTCGCGCAGGAAGACGGCGACCTGGCGGCTGCCGGCATCGCCCAGGCGTGCCGCATAGACGTCCAGCCAGCGCCCGAGGTTGGACGTGTACTGCTCGATGCGCACCGGCAGGCCCGTCTTCGCCACGCGGCCATAGATGCGCGACCAGCGGATGTCGTGCGTGGGCACCAGTTCGCGGATCGTCTTGCCGGTCGCGTCGGCGAGGCCCGTGTGGCGCGCGAACGCCGGATTCACTTCGAGGATGCGGTAGTCGACCGGCTCGCCGGCCGCGTCGAACATCATCTCGATGATGCAGAAGCCCACGTCGATGGACTCCAGCACGGTGCGGTAGCGCTGCTCGCCCGCGCGCCGCGCCGATTCGCTGGAGCGCAGGTCCGCCTCCGCCGCGGCCTGGCGCGTGATGTCGAACACGACGCCGGACATGCGCACGGGCGTCCCCGCCTCGTCGACCTCCACCCGTCCGCGCGCATTGACGGTGCGGTCGGCACCGTCGCGGCTGCGCACGCGGTGCACCACCTGGTGAGGCTCGCGCGCCGCGATGGCCCGTGCCAGGCTCGCGCGCACGGCGTCGATGTCGTCCGGGTGGATGGCCTGCAGGTAGTCCTCGAGCGGCGCGCCGTCCGCGTCCAGGCTCGGGGCCACCGAAAACATGGCCGCGACGTTCGCGTCCGCATGCACGCGGCCCGTTTCCAGGTCCAGCACCCACGTGCCGATCTCGCCCGCCTCGAGGATCGCTTCCAGGCGGGCGCGCCATGCCTGTGCCGCGCTTTCCGTCCGCACCTGGTCCGTGATGTCCATGACGGCGGTGACGGAACCGGCGAGGTCGCCGTTCGGACCGAGGACGGGCGCCGCGCGCATGATCACGGTGCGGCGCCGGCCCGGCGTGTGGAACGGCTCGATCTCGATGACGTCGCCGCTCGCGCGCTCGCCGCGCAGCGCCCTGGCCTGGGCCCATTCGTCGGGCGCGACGGGGCGGCCGTGGCGTTCCGAGCGGTCGGCCCACCACCCTTTCCAGTCCGCGTAATCGGCCACGCTGGACGAGCGCGGGTAATCGCCCCACAGCCGTTCCAGTTCGTCGTTGCACAGGACGAGTTTGCCGTCGCGGTCCGCATAGCTGATGCCGACCGGCGCCGCGGCCAGCAGCGCGTCGAGGCGGTTGCGCAGGGCGCGCGCCGTGTGGCGGGTCTCGTCCAGTTCCGCGCGCGTGCGGCGCAGCGCCTGTTCGGCCGTGTGCCGCTCGTGCTCCGCGCGGCGCAATTCCATGAGGGCCATGACCTGGTCGCCCAGCGTGCGCAGGGCCATGCGCTGCTGCGCGGTGATCCCCTGCGGACGCGGGCGCAGGTCGAGTATGCACAGCGTACCGAGCGGGATGCCTTCCGGCGTGCGCAGCAGCGCGCCCGCGTAGAAGCGCAGGCCGGGCTGCCCGGTCACGAAGGGATTGCAGGCGAAACGGGTGTCGCAGGTCGTATCCGGCACGACCATCACGCTGTCTTCCAGCAGGGCGAACTTGCAGATGGAATCGTCCAGCGGCATCTGGCGCACGCCCAGTCCCACCTCCGCCTTGAACCACTGGCGATCGCCGGCGATCAGGTTGACGGCGGCGATCGGTGCATCGAACAGGTCGGCCAGCAGGCGGACGATGGCATCGAAGGCCGCTTCCGTCGGCGTGTCGAGAATGCCGTACCGGTCGAGCGCGGCCAGGCGGGTCGCCTCGGGCCAGGAACAAGGGGGTTGTGCTGTGGTCATGAAGGGATGCCGTGCGGATTGGCAACAATGTACCACAGCGAAACGGGCGCACGTCACACGCGTGCGCCCCGTCGCTCAGTGCCGGATCAGCGCCGGATCAGCGACCACTGCTGGTTGGAGCCGCCGTTGGACGGATACTGGATGATCTGCGCGCCGTCGGCCGTGCTCTTGTTCTGCACGTCCAGCACCATGCCGGAGAGCCGGTTCGCGACCGTGTAGTAGCCGGCCGCAGGGCTGGCGAAGCGCCATTGCTGTCCCTGCCCCGCCCAGTAGCCCCATTGGGCGATGTTCGTGCCCGCCGTCGTGGAGTTGTCGAAGTCGTCCAGGCTCTTCAGGCTGTTCGCGTTGATGATGCTGTAGTAGCCGTCGCCGTGGCCGATCACGTACCACTGCTGGTAGCGCGCGTTGACGTCCGTCGATTGCTGCACCAGGGCGCCGTCCGTCGTCGATCCGCCGGCCACGCCGAACACCTTGCCCGACAGGCGCGACTTGAACGCATAGACGCCGTCGCTGATCCCGCCGCAGCCGGCGAAGTCCGTGAAGTTGCGCGTCAGGACCGGCCAGCCGGCACTGTACGTCATGCGCTGGATGTCCAGCTTCGCATTGCCGTTGTCGTTCAGGTCGTAGTAGTGCGTGGAGACGAAGTGGCAGCCGTCCTGGCGCAGGTCGGCGATGTGGCCGGGGCCGCGGTACTTGCCGTCGGTGACCGGCAGGATCGTGCGCGTGCCGCTGTAAGGGCCGCGGATGTTCGTTGCGCGCTGCACTTCCACGTAGTAGGTGGAGTTGACGCCCTTGCAGCAGCTGCCGCGGTTCACGAACAGGTAATAATAGCCGCCGTCGCGCGTGATGTAGGGCGCTTCGATATCGCGGCCGCCGCCGCCCCAGATCGTCGTCACGCTGCCGGCCAGCTTGCCCGTGGACTGGTTGATCTCGGCCAGGCCGATGCCGCCGAAGAACGAGCCGTAGCTCAGGTAGACCTTGCCGTCTTGGTCGCGGAACAGGGCGGGATCGATGGCGTTGATCTCGGCGCTGCCGCCGTACGACTGCACGACGATGCCGAGGTCTTGCCAGCTCGGGTTCTTCAGCGACGCGCTCCTGGCCACGCCGATCGCGGACGACGACGTCCCGAACGACGACACCGAGTAGTACAGGTAGTAATAGCCGTTCATCTGGATCACGTCCGGCGCCCAGTACGAGCCGGAGAAATTCGGGATCTTCTGCGTGACCCAGGCCGGCGGGGTCGCGAACACGGGGCCCGGACCCGCCGCCCACGTCTTGAGGTCCTTCGACGTGGAATACCAGATGCCGGTGCCGGTCGTGAAGTTGAAATAGGTGTCGCCGTCCTTGGTGATCGTGCCCGGGTCGTGGGCATTCTGCACGCCAAGCAGGTCGATCGCCCCTGCCGACGCGCAGCCGAGCGCGAGGCAGCACGCTGCAAGCAGCTGTCTGAACATATGAGTCTCCTGTGTTTTATTTATACGGATGGGTTGGCCCCGCCACCAGCTTAGGCAATGCGGGGCGGCGCCACCAATGAAATAAAACAGGCAGGCGATCGTGATTTCGGTATCAGCCGAGCGCCGTGTCCAGTACCGTCATGAGAATGAACCCGAAGACGAGGGCCACGCTGGCCCACGTGCCGTTGCCGTTCTGCTGCGCTTCCGGCACGACGTCGTTGACGATCACGAACAGCATGGCGCCCGCCGCGGCGGCGAGCGCGAACGGCAGCAGGCCGGCCGAGATGCCGATCAGGATGGCGCCGGCGACGGCGGCCACCGGTTCGATCAGGCCGGATGCGACACCCAGCGCCGCCGACAGGCCGCGGCCGTAGCCGACGGTGCGCAGGGCCAGCGCGACGACGAGGCCTTCCGGCACGTCCTGGATCGAGATGCCGGTCGCCAGCGAATTGGCCTTGTCGACGTCGACCCCGGCGTACGCGACGCCGATCGCGAGGCCTTCCGGCAGGTTGTGCAGCGCGACGGCCCATACGAACAGCCAGGCGCGCTTCAGGGAGTGCGCGGTGCGCGGATCGTCGTGCGCGAGGATGCCGTCGGTCGACAGGCAGCGGTCGAGGACGAGCAGCAGCGCCGCGCCGGCCATGATGCCGGCGCCGACGGACAGGCTCGCGCCCCAGTTGCCCGCCCCACCCGTCTTCGCCGCGGCCAGCGCGGGGATGACGAGCGAGAACGCGGTCGCCCCCAGCATCACGCCGCCGCCGAAGCCGAGGAAGCAGTCGTAGGTGCGGCTGGAAAAATTCTGCGACAGGAGGATCGGCAGGGTACCGAGCGCCGTCGCGGCGGCGGCAGTGGCCCCGCCGACCAATGCGCCGCGCACGTGCGGCACGTCGTGCAGCAGGCCGGCGAACCAGCCGAACAGCGTGAAGACGAGCACCGCGCAGCCCAGGATGCAGACGGCGCAGCCGGCCAGGCGGCGGGGGCGCCAGAGGGTCGATTGTTTGATCAGGGGTGTTTCCATGCGGGGGCTCGAAAAGGAAGAGTACCGTCGCTCCCGCGCAGGCGGGAGCCCATACTGAGCCGGACAGGATGCTCAGTATGGGTCTCCGCTTTCGCGGGGATGACGGTTAGTGCAGCTTCGGCGCGCCCGGGCTCGGCTGCGCACCCGGCTGCACGGTCATGCCGTCAGCCAGGGTCTGGTTGCCCATGCCCAGCTCCGCGCCGGTCGGCGGATCGACGTTCGGGTCGGACATGGTGCGCTCGGCCATCTGCTTGAGCACGTCGACGTCCTTCGCCGGCAGCGTGACTTCGGCCTCGCCCGAGCCGCCGTCGACGGCCATCTGCTTCTCGCGGTCGGTGACGAAGTCCCAGTTCTCGCCCTGGTTCCAGGAACCGCGCATCTCGCCCGGGCCCTGCGACATGTTGAAGTAGGTGTTCGCGAAGCGCGGGTCGCCCGGCATCTTCCCGGACGGGAAGTTCGGCTGGATCGAGTACAGCGCCTTCTCGAACGATTTCTGGTGCGCGATCTCGCGCGTCATCAGGAAGCCCAGCGCTTCCTTGACGCCCGGGTCGTCGGTCAGCGCGATCAGGCGCTCGTAGACGATCTTGGCGCGCGCCTCGGCGGCGATGTTGGAGCGAAGGTCGGCGGTCGGCTCGCCGATCGTGTCGATGTAGGCCGCCGTCCACGGCACGCCGGCCGAGTTGACCAGCGGCGTGCCGGCGCCGTACAGCACCTGGGTCACGTGGCTGTCGTTGCCGGCACCCTGGATCTTCTTGTACAAGTCCGCTTCGCTGTCGACGGCTTCGGCCAATTCGCCCTTGGCGCCCTTGTTGAGCATGGCGACGATGTGGCCGATCACTTCGAGGTGGCTCAGCTCTTCCGTCGCGATGTCGAACAGCATGTCCTTGCGGCCCGGATCGTCTTCGCTGACGGCCTGCGTGAAGTAACGCATGGCCGCGGCCAGTTCGCCCTGCGGGCCGCCGAACTGTTCGAGCATCAGGTTGGCCAGCCCCGGATTCGGTTCACTGACACGCACGGTGTACTGCAAGCGCTTGTTATGTGCAAACATGCCGATTCCTCCAGTGTGTGATTGGATGGCCGCGCGGAACGCGTCCTGCGTTACCGCGCGGACAAGCGGACGCGCCGTGGCGCGACCGGTTGCCGCCATCTTCGCAGCGTTGCGGGGCCGAGTAATCAGAAACGAAGCCGTGTCTGTGTAGGAGAAGAGGCGACATCCTGCCGAGCCGCGCGAGATTCTGAACAGACGGAAACGGTCGAGAGAATGCCAGTCTGGGCCGGACAGCCCGTGCGTCATCGGCCGACAAGACCGTGCGGCGCCCTCCTACGCGGCAGCTCTAGCGTCGGCACTAACATGCACCTATCGCTACCCCACAGCCCACAGGAGACGATCATGTTTTCCCTGAAAAAACTGAGTCCTTCCGTCACCGACATGATCCGCTTCGATCACTCGCACGTGATGGTGACGTTCCACCAGTACACCCGCGACAAGCGCCCCAGCGTCAAGAAGGCGCTGGCGGAAACCATCTGCGACGCGCTCGAGATCCACGCGACGCTGGAAGAGGAAATCTTCTACCCCGTCATGCGCCCGCGCGCCCACGACCAGAAGGTCATGGACAAGAGCGAGCCGGAACATGACGAGATGCGCGCCGTCATCGCGGAACTGCGCCGCACCGATCCGAAATCGCCGCGCCACGACGAGCTCGTGTTCGAACTGATGCGCGACGTGCAGCACCACGTGGCCGACGAGGAAACCGTGCTGCTGCCGGAAGCCGAGCAGACGCTGAGCAAGGAGCGCCTGTCCGAGCTGGGTGCCCAGATGACGAAGCGCCGCCTGGAACTGGTGACGCCGAAGGCCGGCAAGATCGCCGCCAACACGGCCGTCGGTTTCTCGGGCAGTACGGCCGCCATCGTCGTCGGCGTGGCCAGCGCACTGTTCGCGGCCCGCGCCTTCACGCGCAAGCCGTCGCACGCCTAGTGTTCCGCAGCGGCGCAAGCCGCCTGCGCTCCCCCGGCATGGCGCTCGCGCGCCTGCCCCGCCCGCAATCGCGTCCGCGCGTGGTTGCGGGCTTCTTTATGGCTGTGTTCGCGTTCGCTAGGTAACTCTGCCATTTAACCGGGCTTTGCGGCAGC
>CBIHRX010000232.1:0-10661 GCA_966212555.1 uncultured Massilia sp. | reverse complement strand
CGCGGATCTCGGCCCGGCCCTTGTACTGGTTCGTCAGCCACGCCTTGGACACCAGTTCGCACAGCTGCAGATAACCCGTCTTGTTCTTGCACAGGATGAGCAGGCGGAACGGCTTGTCGCGGTTCTCGTCGTTCGTGATCCACGCATCGACGCCGACGATCGGCTTGACGCCCTTGCCCCGCGCCGCTTTATAGAAGCGCACGAGGCAGAAAGCGTTGGCCAGGTCGGTGACACCCACCGCCGGCTGCTGGTCCTTGACGGCGGCAGCCACGAGGTCGTCGATGCGGACGAGGCCGTCGACGATCGAGTATTCGGTATGGACGCGGAGGTGGGTGAAGATCGGTGAAGTCATCCTGTCATTTTACCTCGGACGGCCAAAAGGGAGGGTTGCATCCAGGCACGGTGTAGCTCTTGACAAGACCTCAGTACGTCGTTCCCGCGGAGGCGGGAACCCAATTTGATTGTCAGAACGCATAGTTGATGGCCCCGCCGAACACCCACTGGTTCGGGCTTCCTCTCCGGTCCACGATGGGGCTGTCCTTCGCATCCCCCAGCAGCCGCTCATAGCGCCCGGCCAGGGTCAGCCCCCAGTGCCGGTCGAACTGCGACGTCAGCTGGAACGGCACCCGGATCGACGTCAGCCCGCCTTCGGCCCGGTACGGCGTCCCGCCCCGCTCCGGGAAGGCGGCCAGGTCGGCCCCGTTGATGCCGAAATACCGGTCCGTGAAATGGTCGCTCGCGAAGAACAGGCTGAAGCCGGCCGAACCGAGCAGCGGCCGCCCGCCCAGGCCCTGTGGGAACGGATAAAAATACGTCGCCTTGATGCTGCCGGTGGCGCCCGTGTACAGGTTGTTCGTGTTCCAGGCGACGTCGCCGCTGAACACGATCTTGTGCAGCGGATCGCCGGCCATCGGCAAATCGTAGCTGGCAAAGATGCCGAGCTCGGACCCGGCCGGGATCCGGCGCATCTGCCGGACGACGGCATCGTCGACGTCCGGGTCGCGCGTCGGCCGCGACCGGTACAGGAAGCCCGCCCGCAAATTCCTCAGCTGGGCAAACGTCTGCGGCATGTTCATATTGGACGGCAGCACGTTCAGCCTGACCTCCGGCCCGATCACCCGCAGCCACATGCCGTTGCCGAAGTTGGCGTGCAGAAACCCTGCGCCTTCGGCATGGTAGTCCTCGGAGCCGGGAAAGTCCGGCAACCCGAACGCGCCCGCCCCCACCATATTGATTTCCTGCGGCATCTCGACCGGGATCACTTCCTGCGCGCCCGCGTGCGTGGCGAACAACAGGGTGCCGGCCAGCGCGAGACCGGTCCCGAGTAATGTTGGCTTCGTCATGATGGTCCCCTCGATGAAAGATGCAAACCATCCTAAGGGGAGACGTCAATACGGCTACTTGCGGCGGCTCATACGCGCCATCGAACTTTTATGCGCCGATATTGTCGGACCGACCACGTCAGCGGCGTTATGTGGCGCACCCGCCACGAATAATTACCGCACGGCCACGCCGGCCTGGACCGGCTTGTCGGCGCCGTAGCGGCGGCGCATGCGCAGGAACGGTTCCTCGATGCTGTTATAGCTGAGCGTCGCCAGCGCCCACGTCGCACCGTAGCTGACGGCCACCATGATGGCGGCGTCGAGCCAGCCCCGGCCGGTTGGATGCACGAGGCCGACGCGCTGCGCCAGCAGGTGCAGCAGCCCCATGTGCAGCAGGTAGAAGGAAAAGCTGACCTTGCCGCCATGGCACAGCGCGCGCTCCACCAAACCCGGCAGGCGGGGACGGAATCCGACCCAGGCGACGATGAACAAGGCCCAGCCGGTACTTTCCGCCATCGACCAGAAAATCCAGAACGACGATTTCGGCGTCGCGCCGAACGGGGCCAGGCGGTGCATCGCGGCCGTGTCCCACACGACGAGCGCACCCGCCACCACGAGCAGCCACGGCGCGAGGCGCTGCAGCGCCGGTTGATATTGCTGGTACAGCATCGCCGCCAGCATGCCGATCAGGAACTGGTCGAAGCGGCCGACGAACGTGCAGAAATACATCAGCGTGCTGTTGTCGTTGACGGTGTAGGCCGCCAGCTTGAAGAACGCCATCAGTGCGAGCAGTTCGAGCAGGTAGCGCTTGCCCCGCTCCAGCGCGAAGCGGGCGAGAAATGGAAACACGAGGTAGAACAGGAATTCCAGCGAGATCGTCCACGCGGCGCCCGTGACCACCGTGCCGGACGTGGGCGCGTGCCCCAGGTTCGTCGCGAACAGGTACAGGATGTCCTGCGGCTGGAAGGTGTCGCGGCCGATCGACGTGGCCACGAGGAAGATCGTCAGGAACAGCGGAACGATGCGCAGCACGCGGTTGCGCACGAAATCGCGGTAGACGATGGTCTTTTGCGCCAGCGCGATCTGCATGAACAGGAAGCCCGACAGGGTGAAGAACAGCCCGACGCCCGTATGCCCTTCCGTGATCAGCGCCGCCCAGTTGCTGACCAGCGGCGCCCCGCCCAGCCCGCGGTATTCCAGGTGAAAGTGGAACAGGAAGACAATGGTGGCGGCCAGCCAGCGCAACTGGTCGATGCGCGGGTTGTATTGCAGGTTCAGCGATTGCATGGGAGGGCCGGAAGGCTTGCGCGAAAGAAAAGCATTGTAATGCCAATTGCCGCGAAGATGACGTCTTCTGGGCTCAGCTGTCTTATAATAGAGGGCTTCATTTCACGTTCCTCCGCATTAACGATCATGCACGTCAATATCGCCGCCTACAAGTTCGTCAGCCTCGACAACCTCGAAGAGATGCGCCCCCAATACCAGGCGCTGTGCAACGAGCTGGGCCTGAAAGGCACCGTCCTGCTGACGCCGGAAGGCATCAACATGTTCGTGTCCGGCCCGCGCGAACAGATCGACCAGTACCTGGCCTGGGTGCGCAGCGACGCGCGCCTGGCCGACCTGGAGTGGAAGGAAAGCGTGTCGAACGAACAGTCGCACCGCCGCATGCTGGTCCGCATCAAGAAGGAAATCATCACGATGCGCATGCCGCTGATCAAGCCGGAACTGGGCCGCGCACCGTCCGTGGCGCCGAAGACGCTCAAGCGCTGGCTCGACCAGGGCCATGACGACGACGGCGTCCCCGTCGTCATGATGGAAACCCGCAACGCCTTCGAAGTCGACGTCGGCACGTTCGACAACACGCTGGACTACCGCATCGACAAGTTCAGCGAATTCCCGGACGTCGTCGAGAAACACAAGGATGAGCTGAAAGGCAAGACCGTCGTGACGTTCTGCACGGGCGGCATCCGTTGCGAAAAAGCCGCGATCCACATGCAGAACATCGGCTACGACCGCGTGTATCAACTCGACGGCGGCATCCTGAAGTATTTCGAGGAAGTGGGCGGCGACCACTACACGGGCGACTGCTTCGTGTTCGACTACCGTACCGCCCTCAATCCGAAACTGGAGCCGACCGAGACCGTGCAATGCTTCGCGTGCCGCGCCGTCGTGACGCCGCGGCAGCAGTTGGCGCCGGAGTATGTCGTGGGTAAATCGTGCCCGCACTGCGCGGGGGGCAAGCAGCGGCCTGCGCACATGTCCGAAGACGGCGCCGCCGCCTGAGACCAAGCAAAAAGGCAGTGCCGCGGCACTGCCTTTCTTTTCCTGTATTCACGCGGCTTGCGTGCAATCGGAATTGTCGCGTCGTTCAGCCATAGATCGGCGTGTGGGCGAAATCCGCTACGCCGACGACTTCCGCGTGTCCGTCCGAGGCGGTGGCGGCCGCGGAAACCATCTTGTCGATCGTGATGTCGATATTGCCCGGATCGCGCGCCGTCGCAGCGGTCATCAGGTCCTTGATGCTGGCGATGTAATCGGAGGCCACCTTCATGCCGGCCGGCTTTGCATACGCCGCCTGTTCCGAGGCCAGGTCCAGGTGCTCCGTGAACACGGCGGCCACCGCCACCTTGCCGTCGTAGGCGATCTTGTCCGTGCTCTGGGCGCCAGCGGCGATCTGCGTGACGACGTTGTCGATCGTGATCACTTTATCGTTCAGCATCTTGGCCCAGTAATCGACACCGGCAGTTTCCGCGGGACGACCGAACAGGTGCTCATACACCGTGCTGACGACGGCGCGATTGTCCTGGCCCGCATACATCGCCTTGTACTCCGCCGACGATGCGAAGTTCGCCGAAATCATCTGGTAGCCGGACGGATTGGTGGCCAGGATGTTCGTCCAGTACGCCAGGCCCGCCACGTCCGCCGGGCGGCTGAAATACGCCACGTAAAGCTGCTGCACTGTTGTTTCGGTGTTTGTCGCCATGACGGCCTCCTCTGCAATGGGTTAAGTGAAAAAAAATATACCTCATTTGCTTATTTACGGGCGCACCGAACTGATCTGTAACGTGCGTAAGTTATTGATAGAAAAAGATTTTTTCAGGAAACTAGCGGTCGACTAGGGTTAGGTATCGCACAGTCGCCGGCGCCGCATTCCGCATAAAAAAAAGCCCTGCCGCATGAGGCGGCAGGGCTTCTTGAGGAACCGATCTATTTAGCGGAAGTAGGCGGCCACTTCGCGCACTGCACTGCTGTCGAGCGTGCCGGCCGCCGCGCGCAGGCGCAGCAAGGCGATCAGGTAGGAATAACGGGCCTGGGCCAGGTCGCGCTGGCTCGTGTACAACTGCTGCTGAGCATTCAGCAGGTCGAGGTTGATGCGCACCCCACCCTTGATGCTCTGCTCGGTGGCGGTCATCAGCAGCTTGCCGGAGGCGACCGCTTTTTCCAGCGCTTCGATCTTGCGCACGCTGGACAGCACGAGGCTGTGGGCCTTGCGCAACTCGACCATGATCTTGCTCGTGCGCGCATCCACGTCCGACTGGGCACGCGCATACGCCGCGGCCGCCTGGCGCGTGCTCGCGCTGATCGCGCCGCCCTGGTAGATCGGGACATTGACCTGCAAGCCGATCGTCCGGTTCACCGAGTTCTGCGTGTATGTGTTGATCGATTCCGCGTCGCCCTTGCTGTAGGCGGCGATGAAATCGACACGCGGAAAGTGACCGGCGCGGTTGCGGCTGATGTCCAGGCGGGCGTTCTCGGCGGCCAGGCGCGCGGCCGCGAGTTCGTGGTTGTGCTCGCGCGCGATCTTTTCCCAGTCCTCGAAGGTGCCGGGGCTGACCGTCGTGGGCTTGAACCCGTCGCCGAGCCGGTCGAGCGGGCCCGGATCCATGCCGATGATGCCGGCCAGGGTCTCGCGCGCGGCCACCGCATTGTCCTGCGCCTCGGTAAGCTGTGCCTCGGCCAGGTCCAGGCGGGCCTGGGTCTCCAGCATGTCGGTCCTGGTGCCCTCGCCCTTTTCGAACAGGCGCCGGTTCACCTTCATCATCTCCACGTACATGTCGCGCGACACCTTCGACAGCGCCACCTGGTCGTCCGCGAACAACGCGTCCATGTACGCGCTGACGACGCGCACCGTGACCTCGTCGGTCCCGGCTGCGAACACGGCCTCGCCCTGCTGCGCCTGGACCTTGCCCTGGCGGTAGCGTGCGATGCCTTCCAGGTTCAGGATGGGCTGGCGCAGCTGGATGACGTTGGAGCGGCTGATGTAGCGTGGATGATCCTGGACTCGCTGCGGGCCCAGGATCGTCTGCTGCAACGTATTGGTATCGGCCACGTTGCGGCTCGTGGAAAAACTGGCCGACACGCTCGGCAGCAGGTTCGAACGCCCGAGGATGCGGTTTTCCTTGGCCGCTTCCTTGTCGTAGTAGCTCATGCGGTAGGTCGGGTCGTTCTTCAGCGCGGCTTCATACGCCTGCTGCAGGGTGACCGCGCCGGCCTGGCCGGCCGCCAGCGCGGCCGCGAGTGCCAGCGCGCCGCGTTTCATGATCTTGCCTGCCACGCTCACTCCTCGCTCAGCGCCGAGCGGGCGCGGTCCAGTACCGGCTTGAGCAGGTAGTTCATCATGGTGCGCTCGCCGGTCTTGACGAACAGTTCGACCGGCATGCCGGGACGGATGTCCATCTTGTGCGCGGCGATCATCTTCGCGCCCTTCGGCGTCACCTTCACGCGCACCTTGTAGTAGGCGGCGCCGGTGCGCTCGTCCACGAAACGGTCGGCCGCCACCTGCTCCACGACGCCTTCGATGTGCGGCGTGCGGTTGGCGTTGAAGGCGGAGAAGATCAGGTCGGTCTTCAGGCCCGCGTGAACGCGGTCGACCAGGTTGACCGGCAACTGGCCCTCGACCACCAGCGGATCGTTGCTGGGCACGATGTCCATCATCTTGAAGCCCGCCGGCACCACGCCGCCCGGCGTGAACACGGCCAGGTTGACCACGGTGCCGTCGGCCGGCGCCTTGACCTCGACATTGGACAACTCGAACTTCTGCGCCTGCAGACGGGCCTCCTGGGCTTCGGCCTCGCGCTGCACGTCGGTCAGCTGGGTGCGGACTTCCTTCTGGTAGTCCTGCACGCGCTGGGCCTTGCGCAGCGTCAGTTCGGTCACCTGGCGCTGGGCGCGGCCGATGTTGCCGATGTCTTCCGAGATCGAGCCGTTCAACTGGGCGTAGGTGCGCTCCAGTTCGAGCAGGCGGTTGCGCGCCACATAGCCTTCCTTGGCCAGGTCGCGCATGCCGGCGAGCTGCTCCTTCAGGATGTTCACTTGCTCCTTCTTGGCGTCGCGCGACTCCTGCAGGCCCTGGATCTGCACCTTCAGGCCGGCGATGCTTTCGTCCACGCCGCCCAGCTCGTTCTGCAGCGAGCCCTGGCGCGACGCCAGCAGCTGGTTCTGCAGGCTCATCATCTCAGCCACGCGCGGATCGCTGCGGCGCTGTTCCATCTCGGCCGGGAACTTGATGGCCTTGGCGCCGTCGCGCTCGGCGATCAGGCGCGCCTCGACGGCGCGTGCGCTCAGGTACTGGCTGTCGGTCATCTCGACGGCGGACTGGGCCACGATCGGGTTCATGCGCACCAGCACCTGGCCGGCCTTGACGACATCGCCGTCGCGCACGAGGATCTGCTGGATGGTGCCGCCGGTCTGGTGCTGCACGGCCTGGCGGTTCGATTCCTTGGCCACGGTGCCGCCCATCGGTACGCCCTTGTCGAGCGGCGCCAGCAGCGCCCACAGCAGGAAGCCGCCGACGCCCAGCAGCACGATCATCCAGCCCAGGCGCGCGTAGACGCGGGCATCCGTATTCACTTCGATCGGCGTGACGTCGTGCGCGACGACGTCCTGCGCCTTGTTCGTAATCAGCTTCATTACTTTCCTTCTCCAGTGGTTGCGCCGGCGGACTGCGCCGCCTGGGCGGCTTCCGCGGCGCGCTGGGCCGCGGCCTGGGCGGCAGCCTGCGCCTGGTTGACCTGCGCCTGTGCCGCGGCCTGGGCTTCCATCGCTTTCTTGGTGGCTTCCTGCAGCGCGGCGAGCACCTGGTTGGTCGGGCCGAACATGTGCACGGCGCCGTCGCGCATCAGCAGCAGCTTCGTCGTCACCTGCACCACGTTCGGGCGGTGGGTGATCATCACGATGGTCTTGCCGCGCGCGCGCAGATCGGTCACGGCGCTCAGCAACGCCGCTTCGCCGACGTCGTCGAGGTTCGAGTTCGGCTCGTCCAGCACGAGCAGGGCCGGGTCGCCGTACATGGCGCGCGCCAGGCCGATACGTTGCTTCTGGCCGCCCGACAGGCCCGCGCCGCCGTCGCCCAGCTTCGTGTCATAGCCTTCCGCGAACTGCAGGATCATCTCGTGCACGCCGGCGCGCTTGGCCGCCTGCACCACCTTGTCCGCGTCGACCTCGCCGAAGCGGGCGATGTTTTCGCTGATGGTGCCGGCGAACAGTTCGATGTCCTGCGGCAGGTAGCCCACGTGCGGGCCCAGCTCGGCCTTGTTCCAGTGATAGATGTCGGCGCCGTCCAGGCGCACCTTGCCCATCATGGTCGGCCACACGCCCACCAGCAGACGCGCCAGGGTAGACTTGCCGGATCCGCTCGGACCCAGCACGCCCAGCACGTCGCCCGGGGTGATCGCGATCGACACGCCCTTCACGACCGGCACCTTGACGCCCGGGGGCGCGGCCGTCACGTTATCCAGCAGCAGCGTGCCGTGCGGAGCCGGCAGGGCCATGCCCGCTTCGCGCGCCGGATTGGCTTCCAACAGGGCTTCCAGGCGCTCGTAGGAGCTGCGCGCGCCGCTGACGCTCTTCCAGACCGCGATGACCTGCTGCACCGGCTGCAGCGTACGGCCCAGCAGGATCGACGCGGCGATCATCATGCCCGGGGTGATCTTGTTTTCCAGGACCAGCAGCGCGCCCAGGCCCAGCACCAGCGACTGCATCGACACCTGCACGAACTTGGTCACGGCGGTGATCAGGCCGGCCTTCTGGCTGGCATCCGCCTGCAGCGTGAGGAATTTGCCGTGCAGCTTGAACCAGCGGCCGATCAGGTTCGGCAGCATGCCCATCGATTCGATGACTTCGGCGTTGCGCAGGTTGTTCGTCGCCAGGGTATTGGCCTGGATCGACATCGAGTTCGCTTCGGCCAGCGGTTCCTTGGTCACGCGTTCGTTGACGATGGCCAGGATGATCAGCACGACGGTGCCGGCCAGCGCGAACATGCCCAGCACCGGCTCGAACACGAAAATCACGATCAGGTAGATCGGGAACCACGGCGCGTCGAAGAAGGCGAACAGCGCGCTGCCCGTGAGGAACTGGCGCAGGTTCGTCAGGTCGGCGAGCGCCTGGCCGGCATTGCCGCCGGCCTGCTTGAGGTTCTGCTCGAAGGCGGCGGTGTAGATGCGCTTGTTGAGCTGCATGTCGAATTTCGCGCCCACGCGCACCAGCACGAACGACCGGATCAGTTCGAGGCCGCCCATGAACAGGTAGGCGCCGACGATCAGCAGGGTCAGCATCAGCAGCGTGATCTCGTTACGGCTGCCCAGTACGCGATCGTACACCTGCAGCATGTACAGCGAGGGTGCCAGCATCAGCAAATTGACGATCGCGCTGAACGCGCCCACCGTGAAGAAGGTGCTCTTGAACGACCGGAGCACCAGCTGGATTTCGCTCTTTTTTTCTAACAGTTTTTTCATAGCGGATTGCGTGTCGACGATGTTTCATCACCGAAGCACGCCATGATCTAAAGAAATTTGTCCGCGCACATTATCTATCAAAAACGTTCAAAAATGTGATGTGCGTCACACATTTTGAACGAGAGTCGTATCCGGGTCACAGAAACTTGGTAAGCCAAAAACAAAACCCCGCAGCCTTGCGGCAGCGGGGTTTCCGGGAACAGCCCGGTTGCCCGGGCTGGATCCAGCCTGAATTACGACACGGTGATGATGCCGTTGGTCAGGTGCACCTTGGTTGCGTCCACACCGGTCAGGGTGATGGTCACGACTTCCGGCGTAGCGGCGTTCGAACCGAACACGGTCTTTTCCAGCTTGATCGTGGTGTCGGTGCCAGCTTGGGCAACGAAAGCTTCCAGGACCGAGTTGTTGCCGGTCGACAGCTTGCCGGTGTTCAGGGTGTACTGCGAACCGATGTACAGCGAGTCGCTGCCCAGCAGGCCGAAGTTCAAGATCGACGCATCGGTCTTGCCTGCGACGAAGATGTCGGCGCCGGCGGTAGCGACTGCGGTACCCGACAGCGAGACCGGCAGTTGCAGGTCGTGCGACGTGAACGCGTCGTTGGCGGCCTTCAGCTGGCTGTTGACAGCGGCCAGTTGAGCTGCGGTTGCGTTGGCGGCGTCCAGACCAGCAACAGCCTTGGCCAGAGCGGAGATTGCGTCGTTGTCGGCTTTGACAGCCTTGGTAGCAGCGTCTTGAGCTTCAACCAGCGGGTTGCCGTTGTCGTCGGCCTTGAACGTATCAACCAGAGTCTTGAAGTTGTTATAAGCAGTTGCAGCGGCAGTAGCAGCAGCAGCTTTGTCGGTATCGGTCGGAGCAGCGGCAGCGATGTCGGCGGTCGACTTCTTGATAGCGTCCAGTTGGGTCAGTTCAGTGGTGATCTGAGCGGTGGTCGGCAGTGCGCCAGCGTCCAGCTTGACGATGGTCATCGCAGCAGCGATACCTTTCAGGTCGCCTTGGGCCTTGGTCGTCAGATCCAGACCATCGACATTGGCTTGAGCAGCGGCTTGTGCCTTGACAGCCGAAGCCAGGCCAGCGTCAGCAGCTTCGTGAGCGGTGCTCGAAGCCAGCAGGGCGGTCACGCCTGCATTCTTGTCTTCGGTCACGCCCGAAGCCAGTTCCAGGGCTTTGGTGTCGGCGTTGACGACGATCAGGCCAGCAACGGTGCCGTCGGCATTGACCACCACCGGCGTGCCGCCCTTGGCGGTGTTGAAGGCGGCCAGCTTGGCAGCCAGGTCGATGTCGGCAGCCTTGACGCCAGCTTGCGCAGTCGTCGTTGCGGTCGTGGCAGCGGTCAGGGTCGCCAGGGCGTCAGTCAGGCCAGCCACTTTCGAGATGGCGGTGTTGGCATCAGCCAGGGCCTTCTGGTCAGCGGCCAGAGCTTTGGCTTCGATCGACTGCGTCTCGGCCAGCAGAGCAGCTTTCACGCCTGCGGTTGCGGCGTTGTAGGTACCAGCCGGCAGGGTCGTGACTTTAGCGTCGACGATAGCGCCGATTGCATTGCTCGCAGCGGTAACCTTGGCGGCGATGGCAGCGTCGGTGGTCGAGGTCTTGGCATCGTTATCGCCGT
>CBIHRX010000231.1:0-10765 GCA_966212555.1 uncultured Massilia sp. | reverse complement strand
ATCGTGCAGATGATCTCGCACGGCTTCGTGTCGGGCGCCATGTTCCTGTGCATCGGCGTGCTGTACGACCGCCTGCACTCGCGCCAGATCGCCGACTACGGTGGCGTCGTCAACGTGATGCCGAAGTTCGCCGCGTTCTCCGTGCTGTTCGCGATGGCCAATTGCGGCCTGCCGGCGACGTCGGGCTTCGTGGGCGAATTCATGGTCATCCTGGGCGCCGTCAAGTTCAACTTCTGGACCGGCCTGCTGGCCGCCACCGCCCTGATCCTGGGTGCGGCGTACTCGCTGTGGATGGTCAAGCGCGTCGTGTTCGGCAAGATCGGCAACAAGCACGTGGCCGAACTGACCGACCTGAACGGCCGCGAGTTCTTCATGCTGGGCGTGCTCGCGATCCTGACCATCTACATGGGCCTGTATCCGGCGCCGTTCACCGACGCGCTGCAAGTGTCGGTCGCGGACCTGCTGCAGCACGTGTCGGTCAGCAAGCTGCCGCAGGCAGTCGCCGCGGTCGCTGCGCACTGAATAGAGGCACAACAACGATATGAATCCGATGATTAACACCCAAGCCGTGCTGGCCGCCAACAACCTGGGGCCGGTCTCTGCAGAAATCTTCCTGGTCATCGCGTCCTGCGCCATCCTTCTGATCGACATGTTTCAGAAGGAAGGCAAGCGTACGCTGACCTACGTCCTGTCGCTGCTTACCCTGGTGGGCTGCGCGGTGATCACCTACGCCGACTTCCACGCCGGCACGACGACCTACACGTTCTACAACATGTTCGTGTCGGACCCGATGGCGAACCTGCTGAAGCTGTTCACCTACCTGGCCGTGGGCGTGACCCTCGTGTACTCGCGCCAGTACGCCGGCGAGCGCGGCATGATGTCGGGCAACATGGGCGGCGAGTTCTACGTGCTCGCGCTGTTCACGATGTTGGGCCAGATGATCATGATCTCTGGTAACAACATGCTGCCGATCTACCTGGGCCTGGAACTGATGTCGCTGTCGCTGTATGCGCTTGTGGCGATGCGCCGCGACCACGCGATCTCGACCGAAGCCTCGATGAAATACTTCATCCTGGGTTCGCTGGCATCGGGCTTCATGCTGTACGGTATCTCGATGATCTACGGCGCCACCGGTTCGCTGGACATCACGACGATCGCCAAGCTGGTGTCGAGCAACGCCGCCAACCACACGATCCTCGTGTTCGGCCTCGTGTTCGTCGTGGCCGGCATGGCCTTCAAGCTGGGCGCCGTGCCGTTCCACATGTGGGTCCCGGACGTCTACCAGGGCTCGCCGACCGCGGTCACGCTGCTGCTGGGCGCCGCGCCGAAGCTGGCGTCGTTCGCGATGATGATCCGCATCCTGGTCGAAGGCCTGCTGCCGCTGGCGATCGACTGGCAACAGATGCTGCTGGCGCTGGCCGTGCTGTCGCTGCTGGTCGGTAACCTGACCGCGATCGCGCAGACGAACCTGAAGCGCATGCTGGCGTACTCGACCATCGCACAGCTGGGCTTCGTCCTGCTGGGCATGATGGCCGGCGTCGTCGGCACCCGCGATGCCGCGAATGCCGCGAACATCGCCAACGCCTACAGCGCGTCGATGTACTACACGATCACCTACGTGCTGACCACGCTGGGCACCTTCGGCATCATCATGATGCTGGCGCGCTCGGGCCACGAAGCGGAAGAACTGGCCGACTTCAAGGGCCTGGCCAAGCGCAGCCCGTGGTATGCGCTCGTCATGACCGCCCTGATGTTCTCGCTGGCCGGCGTGCCGCCGATGATGGGCTTCATGGCCAAGTGGGCCGTGCTGGACGTCGTCGTCGGTTCGGGCCAGCTGTGGCTCGCGATCATCGCCGTGGCCGCGTCGCTGGTGGGTGCGTTCTACTACCTGCGCGTCGTGAAAGTCATGTGGTTCGACGAGGTGGCCGATGCGTCGCCGATCTCGACCCCGCTGGACATGCGCGTCGTGCTGTCGCTGAACGGCATCCTGGTCGTCATCCTGGGCGTGCTGCCGGGCCCGCTGCTGGCGGCCTGCCTGTCGGCCATGTCCCTGACCCTCAAGTCGTAAGGCCACGGTGGACGCCTCCCTGGCCAGCTGGTTGGTGATCGCGGTCGCACTCGCGTTCGCCAACCTGCCGTTCCTGAACGAGAGCGTGCTCGGCTTCATTCCCGTGAAGCCGGCACTCAACAAGGCGCACGCGAAATACTTCGTCGTGCGCCTCGTCGAACTGGTCATCCTGTATTTCGTCGTCGGCCTGCTGGCCCACGGCCTCGAATCCCGCATCGGTACCGCGTTTCCCCAGACCTGGGAGTTCTACGCGATCACCGCCTGCCTGTTCCTCGTGCTGGCCTTCCCGGGCTTCGTCCTGCGCTATCTCCGCAAACGCCGCGGCTGACCGCCGCGCGTGTCTCCGGTGTGGAAATGGTTGAACATTCCACACAGTCTTCCTTGCTATTGTCACAGCTTGCAAGGAGGATTTCATGTTTGTACTTACGAAAAAAGCCGGCGCGGCAGCCGCCATTGCCGTCACGTTGCTGGCCGCCTGCGGCGGTGGCGGTAGTCCGGCCGGTGCGCCACCGGTAACGGCGCCGTCCGCACAGGCGCCCGCGATCACGTCCCAGCCGGCCGCGCAATCCGTGGCCGCCGGCAGTTCCGCCACCTTCACCGTGACGGCGAGCGGCACCGATCTCGCCTACCAGTGGCAGCGCGACGGCAAGGACATCGCCGGCGCGACGTCCGCCAGCTACACCCTCGATAACGTCCAGGGCGCCGACACGGGCGCGAAGTTCACGGTCGTCGTGAAAAACGCCGGCGGCAGCGTGACAAGTGCCGCGGCCGTGCTGACGGTGCTGCCGGCGGCGGCGCGCGGGCTTGCGTTCGTCGCGGGCAGGCTGGGCGGTCCGGGTAACCTGGATGGCGCCGACGGCCGCTTCGCGCTGCCCGTCCGCAGCGCGCTGAGCCCCGACGGGGTGCTGTACGTGGCCGACGACATGAGCGCGCTCGCCCGGGACGGCACGCAACCGACGGGCGACACGGTCCTGCGCAGCGCGAACCTGGCCACGGGCGAGGTAAAGACCGTGAACACCGATCCGCTGCGCACGGTCGGCATGGCCTTCGACGCCGCCGGCAATCTCTATGAGGCCACCGCGACCGCCGTCTACCGCACGCCGCCGGGCGGCAAGCGGACGCCGTTCGCGGGGCCGTTCGCGGCGGTGACCGCGCTTGCGGTCGACGCCCAGGGCGACGTGGTCGTCGCCGAATCGACCGTGCTGCGCAAGCTGTCGCCGTCCGGCGCCGTGACCACGCTCGCCTCCGGCTTCGCGGGCATCACCGCGCTGGCGCCCGATGCCGGGGGCAATGTCCAGGTGATCGACGGCACGAGCCTGCGCGTCGTCACGCCGGCGGGCGCCGTCAGCACCCGCACGCTCAAGGATGGCGACGGAGCGGACGCGCTCACGGCGGGCACGCTCGGCATCGCCGTGGACAAGGCCGGCAACGTGTACGTCAACAATACGTATTACGGGTGCCGGATCCGCAGGGTCGCGCCGGACGGCACGATGACCGACCTGGCCGGCATGGCGGCCGGCCGCGGCGCCGGCGACGGCACGGGCGCGGCGGCCGGCTTTTGCCGCAGCGCCACCCCCATCGCGTGGCAGACGCGCGGCACGGACCTGGGCAACCTGGCGCTCGACGCCGCGGGCAACCTGGTCGTCGCGGACACCACCAACCAGACGATCCGCCGGGTCACGCCCGCGGGCGCCGTGACCACCGTCGCCGGCCGCGCGGGCTCGGCCCCCGTCAACGTGGACGGCGCGGGCGCCAATGCGCAATTCGTGCTGAACACGATCGACGTGCGCGAGGCCTCGCCCGCATTCGCCGTCCGGTCGAACTACGCGCTGGCGGCCGACGCCGCGGGCAACGTCTACGTGGGCGAGAACGACCGCATCCGCCGGATCACGCCGGGCGGCAACGTGGGCACGCTGCCGCTGCAGGCCACCGGCGTCAAGGCGGCGCGGCTCTATCTCGGCGGCCTGGCCTTCGGCGGCAATGCCTACCTGGCCGACACGACCAAGCCGATCAGCCGCATCAACGCCGACGGCAGCCTGGCGGCGCTGGCCGGCGTCGACGGCGGGCCGGGCGCACGCGGGGAAATGGACCTCGCCGTGGATGCGCCGGGCAACCTGTACTGGCTGGACTACAGCAACATCGGCGTGCCGGCGCCGGTGACTTTCCCCGTCCGCAAGATGACGCCGGCCGGCACGATCACGACCTTGCCGGATGCCGCCGGCGCCCTCGGCACGCCCGACGCCGACGGCAACCTGTGGAGCGTGAAGCCCGACGGCACCGTGATCCGCCTGGGCCAGGACGGCAAGGTGACCGTCGTGCGCACGGTGACCGCCACTGCGGGCGCCGTGCCGCTGGCCATCGCCCGCGACCGGGCCGGCAACCTGTACGTCGCGTGGCACGAAAAGCCGAACTGGTACTCGGTGCACAAGGTCGCGCCGGACGGGGCCGACAGCGTCGTCGCCGGCACGCCGAATGCGTACGGCGTGCGCCTGGGGGCGCCGGGCAGCCTCGGCGTCGTCGACGCGCTGGCGGTGGGCATGGACGGCAACGTCTACGTGATGAGCGAGAACGCGGTGCTGCGCATCGGGCAGTGACGCGTGCGGGGGCAGTCCGGTTCGTTTGCCTTATACTTCGGGCACACGACAACCGGACTGCCCATGGACGCCCACCTCAAAGAAACGAAGATCGACGGCGAGCTCGCCTACGACGGCAACTTCCTCAAAGTCTCGCGCGACCGCGTGAAACTCCCTGACGGCAAGATCACGCAACGCGAATACATCCGCCATCCCGGCGCCGTCGTGATACTTGCCCTGTTCGACGACGGCCGCGTGCTGCTCGAACGCCAGTTCCGCTATCCGAACGACCAGGTGTTCATCGAATTCCCGGCCGGGAAGATCGATCCGGGCGAAGCATCGCTCGCGTGCGCCAAGCGCGAGCTGGAAGAAGAAACGGGCTACACGGCCACCGACTGGCAGTTCGTCTGCACCATCCACAACGCGATCGCGTATTCCGACGAGCACCTCGACCTGTTCCTCGCACGCGGCCTCAAGGAAGGCGACGCGAAGCTGGACGACGGAGAATTCCTCGAAACCTTCACGGCGACCATTCCCGAGATGCTGGAGATGGTCAAGCGCGGCGAGATCACGGACGTGAAAACCGTGATCGGCACGTTCTGGCTGGAGAAGATCGCCGCCGGCACCTGGAAGCCCGCTTAAGTGCGCCACCTTGCGCTCGCCCTGACGCTGCTGGCGGCAAGCGGCGTGGCGTGCGCACGCACGCCGTTCGAAGCGAGCTGCGAGGACGCGGCCCGCGACGCGGGCGCAACGTTCTCCACGCGCGAAAGCGGCTGGCGCGTCGACAATACCGTGTCGTACCGCGACCTGACGCGCATGAAGCGCCCCGGCGTACGCAACGGCTACGTGCTGGGCCTCACGCGCACGGAATCGCGCGTGGCGATCCAGGTCGACGGGACACTCCTCACGTCGCCCGACGGCGCGGCCGAATGCGTGATGCCGCGCATCGCGGTGACCTTGTACTACCAGCCCATCGTCGTGTACGTCAGCCGCGAATTCGAGCCGGACTCGTGCACGTACGACGAGATACTTGCGCACGAAATGCGCCATCTCAAGTCTTACCTGGACTATCTGCCGAAAGTGGAAGAGCGGGTGCGCGCGCGGCTGGGCGGCCGCTTCGCCGGCAAACCGTTGTATGCGCGCGCCGGCCAGTCGCGGGCACTGCTCCAGCGCGAAATCGACCGCAACTGGATGCCGTACATTAAGGCCGAGATGGGGCGGGTCGAAAGATTGCAGGCCGCTATCGACAGCCCGACGGAGTACGCGCGTCTGAGCAAAGTTTGCCAAGGTGAGGTACAGTCTCTTATTGGATCGACAAGACGTTCCCGATCGTAGATTGAACAACATGACTCAAGCACCACGTTACTTCGCCCTGATTCCCGCCGCCGGCGTCGGCGCCCGCATGGGGGCCACGAACCCCAAGCAATACCTCAAGATCGGCGGCAAGCCCATGCTCAGGCACACGCTCGACGCATTCCTGTCCAGCGAGCTCATCGCGCATACGTTCGTCGTCGTGAGCCCGGACGACCCCTATATCGACGCCGTCGCGCCCCATCATGGCGTGACCGTCCTGCGCTGCGGCGGCGCCAGCCGCATGGAATCCGTGCGCAACGGCCTGGCCGTGCTCGCCAGCACGCTGGCGCGCTCCGACTGGGTGCTCGTGCACGACGCCGCGCGTCCCGGCCGGACGGCCGAGCGGGTCGAAAAACTCCTCACCGGCACGGGCGACCACCCGGCCGGCGGCCTGCTGGCGCTGCCGGTCGTCGACACGGTCAAGCGCTGCATCGACGGCGAAGCGGCCGGTACCGTGCCGCGCAACGGCTTGTGGCTGGCCCAGACCCCGCAGATGTTCCGTTACGAGCTGCTGCGCGAAGCGCTGGCGGCCGCCACCGACCCGGATTCGATTACCGACGATGCCAGCGCGGTTGAAGCCCTCGGATTGAGCCCTAAATTGGTGGAAGGGCATCCCCGCAATCTCAAAGTGACGCTGCCGGACGATATCCGGATCGCCGAGATGTACCTGGCAGTGTCCCAACCGGAACTCGTTTAAAAAACATCATGGCTCTCGCATCGTACAACCCGACCCCGCCGTTCCGCATCGGTACCGGCTATGACTGCCACGCGCTCGTCGAAGGGCGCAAACTGATCGTCGGCGGCGTCACCATTCCGCACCGCCTGGGCCTGCTGGGCCACTCGGACGCCGACGTGCTGCTGCACGCCATCATCGACGCCATGCTGGGCGCCGCCGGCCTCGGCGACATCGGCAAGCACTTCCCGGACACCGACCCGATGTTCGCCGGCGCCGACTCGCGCGTGCTGCTGCGCGAAGCGGCGAACCGCGTGCTGGGCACCGGCTACACGATCGGCAACGTCGACGCGACCATCATCGCGCAACAGCCGAAGATGGCGCCGCACATCCCGCAGATGGTGTCGCGCATCGCCGAGGACATCGGCGTGTCGCCGCAGCAGGTAAACGTCAAGGCCAAGACCAACGAGAAGCTCGGCTTCCTCGGCCGCGAAGAGGGCATGGCGGCGCAGGCGACGGTGCTGCTGATCCGCGCCACCACGTGACGTTCCGCGTGGGCGCAGGGCGCCCACCCTACGCGCTTTTTGTTTCCGTTGTAACATCGTCGATCTGACGATGCCAACGGAGACAACATGAACACGCACCGCAGCGCCTGGACCCTGATCCTGGCCGCCAGCGCCATCCTGATGATCACGATGGCCGCGCGCCTCACGACGGGCCTGTTCCTGTCGCCGCTGAACACGGCGACCGGCCTCGGCATCGCGTCGATCAGCTTCGCGATGGCCGTCGGCCAGTTCATGTGGGGCGCTTCGCAACCCGTCTTCGGCGCCGTCGCCGACAAATACGGCTCCGTGCCCGTCATCGTGCTGGGCGCCGTGCTGCTGGCCGGCGGCCTCGCGGCGACGCCGTTCGTCAGCACGCAGTGGGGCTTGCTCGTCACGCTCGGCATCCTGTCGGCGAGCGGGGCGGGCGCGGGCAGTTTCTCGATCCTCATCGGCGCCACCGCCCAGCGCCTGCCTGCCGAGCGGCGCGCGTTCGCGTCCGGCTTCATCAACGCGGGCGGCTCGTTCGGCCAGTTCGTGTTCGCGCCGCTCGTCCAGTTCCTCATCGCCACCGCCGGCTGGGTCACCGCCATGTTCGCGCTGGCGGCGGCGACCCTCTTCACCATCCCGCTCGCCTGGCCGCTGCGCGGCAAGCCGCCGGCGCAATCCGTCGTCGGCCACGGCGACCTAACGCTCGGCCGCCAGGTACGTGAAGCGATGCGCGACCGCAGCTACCTGTGCCTGCACGCGGGTTTCTTCACGTGCGGCTTCCACATTGCCTTCCTCGTCACCCACTTGCCGGGCGAAGTGGCGCTGTGCGGCCTGCCGGGGACCGTCTCGGCGACGGCGCTGGGCCTCATCGGCCTCTTCAACATCGCCGGCTCGCTGACGGCGGGCGCGCTGGCCCAGTGCTACCGCATGAAATGGCTGCTGGCGCTGATGTACGGCAGCCGCGGCCTCATCATCGCCGCCTACCTGCTGGCGCCGAAAACCGCCTGGACGTTCTACGTGTTCGCCGCCGCCCTCGGCTTCACGTGGCTGGCGACGGTGCCGCCCACGGCGGGCCTCGTCGGCAAGTTGTTCGGCACGCGCTATCTCGCCACGCTGTTCGGCCTGACGCTGCTGTCGCACCAGGTCGGCGGCTTCTTCGGGGCGTGGCTGGGCGGCCTCGCGTTCGTGCGCTTCGGCGACTATTCGTGGATGTGGTACGCCGACATCGCGCTGGCCTTGGCGGCCGCCCTCGTCAACCTGCCGATCCGCGAGCCGAAGCCGGTCCGGGCGGCGGTGGCGGCATAGCGATGGCGCGCGATCCCTGGGCCTACCGCGACGTGGCCGTCGAATCCGTGCAGGACCCGCGCACGGGCCGGCTGCGCATCAAGCCGATGGCGGGGCAGGCCTATGCGACGTCGATGCGCGTGCAGTGCGCGCGGGCGCTGGCCGACCCGGAGCGCTATCCGGCCGGCACGCGGTTCCTCATCCGCGCCAAATTGACCGACCGCGCGGGCGGGCCGCCGTTCCTGTATGCGTGGCATGGCGACCCGGTACGCGTGCTGACGGCGCGCGAGGTGCGGACCTTCCTCGACGAATACCGGCGCCGCCGGATCTGAGCCGTCCGTCAGTCCTGCAGCGAGTGCCGGGGCGCGTCGTCCGCGAGCATCAGGCGATTGACGTGGGCATCGTAGCGGTCGTGGCCGGGGTGGGCGACCGGCGCATAGTCATAGATGAGGCAGGGCAGCAGGGAATACTGGACGATCAACAGCAGGCGCGCCGTGCGCGCCGGCAGCGTGCCCTTGTGGATGCCGCGGGTGTCGACGAAGAACGCGGTGCCGGCCGCGCCCGTGATGTCGACGCGGCAGCCGTGCCGGCGCATCACGTCGGCGTCGCTGTAGTGGCGCAGGCGGACCGGCATGCGGTCGCGGTGCGTGCCCGGGACATAGCTGTGCGGCCCCGCATCGAGGTCGACGTCGGTGAGATACACCATCAGCTTGATGCTGCCCGGCTCCGAGTCGCGATGGAAGTCCAGCAGGCCGTCGGGCGCGCCGTCGCCGGGAAAGGTCCAGCGCAGGCCCATCAGCGAAATCGTCGGCGTGTAGCCGAGATAGCCCGCGGCCAGGCGCAGCACGTCCGGGTGGTTGGCCACCTCCATGATGTGCGGGCAGTGGACCAGGGTCGCGAGCGGGTAGTCGCCCACGCGGCAACCGGGCGGCACGGCGTCGATGCGGAAGGGGCGGCCGTCCCGCCGTGCCGGGAGCATGTCCTGGTGACGCAGGTAGGCCAGCGCCTGCGCGCACTGGTCGCCGGACAGCAGGGCGCCCATCCGCAGGTATCCCTGGGCATGCATCCGCGCGAGCGCGAACCCGTCGTCGCGGCTCGCGCGCATCGTACGCGCGGGCGGCCCGTGCAGCATGCCGAGGCCCGCGACCAGGGCCCGGGTGGCGATGCGGCGCAACGTGCGGCTGGTGCACGCGCGCTGGACGTAATAGCCGAACAGTTTGAGCCGGGCGTGCCTGGACCCGCCGCTGACGCTGACATATTTCTGCATGGGCTTCCTGGGATCTCGGACGCGGCGCCGGACGCGGCGCCATCCAGTCGATTCTAGAACCGAATGATGTCATTCAAACATTTCAAAAATGTTAAAGCGAGTAAATCGCTCGTCTTGACGCCGTTTCCCTCTGGAACGGACACACGCGATCCGGCCGGGTACGCGGGCGTGGTCGTGTTCGTGGAAAAATCGCTACACTCCCTACTCCGCAATGAATCGAGAACGAAAGGACCGTCATGGCAACAAGGAAGATCGCAGTGCTCGTCGGCAGCCTGCGCAAGGAATCGTTCACGCGCAAGCTGGCCAGGAACCTGATGCTCGCCGCGCCGCCCACGCTCGAACTGGACATCGTCGAGATCGGCGACATGCCGCTGTACAACCAGGATGACGAGACCGACACGCCGCCCGCCACCTGGACGGAGTTCCGCGGCCGCATCAAGGAAGCCGACGGTGTCCTGTTCTGCACGCCGGAATACAACCGTTCGCTGCCCGCCGTCCTCAAGAACGCCATCGACGTCGGCTCGCGCCCGTACGGCCAGGCCGCGTGGACGGGCAAGCCGTGCGCCGTCGTGTCCAATTCGCCCGGCGCGCTGGGCGGCTTCGGCGCCAACCACGCCGTGCGCCAGTGCCTCGTGTTCCTCAACATGCCGTGCATGCAGTCGCCGGAAGCGTACATCGGCGGCGTCGCCAACAAGTTCGACGGCGACACGCTGACGGACGAAGGCCTGAAAACCTTCCTGCAGCAGTTCATGGAATGCTTCGCGACGTGGGTGGAACGCCATGCCGACTGAGGGAGCGTCGCGCCCGATCGCCATCCGCGAGATCGACCACATCGTGCTGCGCGTCGTCGACCTGGCGCGCATGCTGCGTTTTTACCAGGACGTGCTGGGCTGCCGCGAAGTGCGGCGCCAGGACGAGATCGGCCTCGTGCAGCTGCGCGCGGGCAGTTCGATGGTCGACCTGATCCCGATCGACGGCAAGCTGGGCGCCGCGGGCGGGGCGGCGCCGGGCCGG
>CBIHRX010000230.1:0-10775 GCA_966212555.1 uncultured Massilia sp. | reverse complement strand
GCCGACGTCGCCGCCGCCCTGCGCGTGGCACCCGTTGCAGTTGTAGGCGCGGTACCACGTCTTGCCCTGCGAGACGGCGTACGCGTTGTCCTCGTAGCGGTTCTCCGCACGGGCGACGGCGCCGGCCGGCCGCGACGGGTTGCCGATGCCGGACGCGGGCGGCGGCGCATGCGTGGGCCGCTGTTCGCGCTCGCAGCCGGCCAGCGCCAGCAGCATGGCGGCGGCGACGACGGTCCTCATGGCGCCCTCTCCCCGTCCACGCGCGGCACGTCATATGCCGCGAGTATCGCGTCGATGTCGGCGCGGCGCCGGCGCAACACCTCGTCGAGGCGGTCGCGCAGCGCCGTATCGCCCTTGCGCACGCCCATGGCCATGGCGTACTCGAACGGCACCTTCAGCCCGGCCGGCGCGCGCACGGGCGCCAGGTCCAGCGGCACGGACGCGCGCTGGACGAAGTACCCGGCCTGCGGTCCCCATACGAGAGCCACGTCGATGGCCTTGCGCGCGACGGCGTCCACCATGCGCTGCCCCGCCGGGCCGTCGCCGTAGACGAGGAAGCCGGTGACGTTCGCCGTCGCCCCGTTCTCCGCCAGCGCATGGCCCGGCGGGCTCGCGGCGAGGTCGTTGCCGATCAACTGCACCCCGAAGCGCCGGCCACGCAACTGGTCCGGCGCGAAACCGGTGAACGGCGGCTCGCCGTGCCGGCTGACGGCAACGTACGTGGAGCGGTAATACGGATGCGTGCGCAGCACCTTGTCGAAGCCGGCCGGGACGCCGATCAACACGTCGCACTCGCCCGCGCCCAGCGTCTTGCGCACGAAGCCGCGCCGCTGCTCCTGCCAGAAGTACGCGAGCGGCTGCCCGAGGTCGTTCGCGACGAGCCGGGCGATGCGGTTCTCGAACCCGCTGCCGTCGCGGTGCGAATACGGCAGGTTGTCCGGGTCGGCGCAGACGCGCAGCGGTTCCGCGTGCGCTGTCGCCGCCAGCAGGCATGCCGCGATGACGGCCTCAGGGAAGCGCGAAGACATACAGTCTTCCTCCCTTGCCGGTGTACGCGGGCAGGTCCTTCATCGCGTTCACAAAGCCTTTCGCGGCCGTGCCGTCGCGCGCGTCCAGGTTGCCGGAGACGATCGCGCCGGCCCAGCCGCCCACCCCGGACAGGATCGCCACGTACTGCCTGCCGTCCGGCCCGCGGTACGAGACCGGCTGGCCGATGATCCCGGACTCCGTCTTGAACTGCCACAGCTGCCTGCCCGTCTTCGCATCGACCGCCTTGAACCAGCCTTCCATCGTGCCGTAGAAGACGACATCGCCGGCCGTCGCCAAGGCCCCGCTCCATACCGGGAAGCGCTCGGGAATGCTCCAGCGCTTGCGGCCCGCCAGCACGTCCCAGGCGGTGAACACGCCGCGGTTGCCGCCGGGTCCCGCATACATCTTGTTGTCGACGCCGACGTACGGCGTGCCCGCGATGTACGAGACGTCATACGTTTCCGTGTCCTGGCACAGGTTCTGGTGCGGGATGTACAGGAGGCCCGTGCGCGGCGACCACGCGGACGGCTGCCAATCCTTGCCGCCCGGGGAGACGGGGCAGATCTCGCGGATCACCTCGCCCGTGCGCGGCTGCTTGCCCGGGTTGTATTTCAGCTGGCCCGTCTTCAGTTCCACGCCTTCCGTCGTCGTGATGTGGACGAACGGTTCGGCCGACAGCACCTGTCCCGTCAGCCGATCCATCACGTACACGTAACCGTTGCGGTCCGGATGCACGAGCAGCTTGCGCGGACTGCCGCGCCAGGGCAGGTCGAGCAGGACGTTCTCGTTCACGCCGTCGTAGTCGTGCAGGTCGTGCGGGCTCCATTGATAGAACCAGCGCGCCTGGCCGTCCGACGGGCGGCGTGCGAAGATCCCCGCCGTCCACTTGTTCGCGCCGGGACGCTGCTCCGGGTTCCACGGGCCTGGATTCGCGGTGCCGTAGTACACGAGGTCCGCCTGCGGATCGTACGACAGCCAGCCCCACACGTTCCCGCCGCCGATCGTCCACGACTGGCCGGGCCAGGTCTTCACGCCGAGGTCCTTGCCGCGCTCGGATTCATAATACGGCTTGAAATCGGGGCCGATCAGTACGTCGGCATCCGGTCCCGTGCTCCATGCGCGCCACGCTTCCTTGCCTGTCTTCGAGTCGAGCGCGACGAGCCATCCGCGCACGCCCAGCTCCCCGCCGCTGTTGCCGACGAGGACCTTGTCCTTGACGACGAGGGGCGCCATCGTGATCGTCTCGCCCTTGCCGATGTCGGCGAGTTTCGTGCGCCAGATCTCCTTGCCCGTGGCCGCGTCGACGGCGATGGACTGGCCGTCGAGCGTGTTCATGAACACCTTGCCGTCGGCGAAAGCGACACCGCGATTGACGACGTCGCAGCACGCCACGCCCTGGGCGCGCGCCTCCGGGTTCGGAGAAAACTTCCACTTCAGCGGCGCCTGCGGTTTCGCGAGGTCGAGCGCATACAGGTAATTCGGATACGGCGCGACCACGTACATGGTGCTGCCGACGACGACAGGCGCCGCTTCCTGGCCGCGGTCCACGCCCATGTCGAAACTGAACACCAGCTTCAGTTGCGTCACGTTGGCCGGTGTGATCTGGTCGAGTGGGCTGAAACGTGTGTTCGCATAGTCGCGCGCCGCCATCGGCCACTCGCCGTCGACCGGCTGCCGGGCAAGTGCGGCGGCACTGGCAGCGGCCAAGACGACGGCAATCCACGCCCGCTGGAATTTCATGTGCTCCCTCGCAATTTTTTGTGCATTTGAAATGCCAGAATTGAAACTGCATTGTAGATATACTCATTGTTTGGCCGCGCACGAATGACCGATGAGTCGTTACGCGTTTTTCGCTATGCTCTGCGCACCCGGACAAGGAGATCGCCATGCGCCTGACCACGTTCACCGCCGCTTTGCTCGCCGCCGCCGGCACGGCTGCCGCCGCACCCTTCGCCTACGTCCCGAACGAGAAATCGGGCACGATCAGCGTCATCGACACGGAGGGCGACGCGGTCGTGCGCACCATCGCGACGGGCGGCAAGCCGCGCGGCATCGCCGTCAGTCCCGACGGGCGCACGGTCTACGTGAGCGAGCAGACGGCCGGCGTCCTGCTCGTGGTGGATGCCGCGAGCGGCAAGCCGAGCGGACGGCTGCCGCTGGGCGAGTCGCCGGAAGGGATCGCGCTGTCGGGCGACGGCACGCTGGTGGCCGCCGCCAGCGAAACGTCGAACGGCGTGGCATTCGTGGAGACGGGCGGCGCGCGGCGCGCCTGGACCGTCGCCGTGCCCGGCAAGAATCCGGAGCACACGGCGTTCAGTCCCGACGGACGCTGGGTCTACGTGGGTGCGGAAGACGGCGCGCAGGTCGACGTGGTCGACGTCGCCGCGCGCAAGGTGGTGGCCTCGGTGCCGGTGGGCCGGCGTCCGCGCGGCATCGCGTTCGCGCCGGACGGCCGCACGGCGTGGGTGGCCTGTGAACTGGACGGGACGCTCGTCCCCATCGACACGGCCCGCCGCGTTGCCGGCACCGCGATCGCGACGGGGCCGTTCGCCAACGGCGTGGCGGTGGCGCCGGACGGGCGTACGGTGTACGTGTCGAGCGGACGGGGCGCGCGGGTCGACGTCGTCGATGCGGAGACGGGCAAGGTGCGCGCCGCGATCCCCGTCGGCCAGCGCCCGTGGAACATGGCGCTCACGCCCGACGGTGCGAAGCTGTACGTGGCGAACGGCCGCTCGGGGACGGCGTCCGTGATCGATACCCGCACGTTGACACGCATGGCCGACGTGCCGGTCGGCGAACTGCCGTGGGGCGTGGCGATCCGCTAGGGCCTCAGCGGCACAAGGCGTCCAGGTTGCCGACCGGTTCGACGGCCGGCAGACCGGCCAGGTCGATGCCCGCATCCTGTGCGCGCCGCTCGATCATCGCGCCGTCGCCCGCGCGCGGACTCGGGATACGGTAGGCCGCGTCGGATTGAACCTGGTCCAGCGTCACGTAATGCGCACCGGCCGCGTCCATGCGCTTCATCACTTCCGGCAGGGTGACGGCGCTCCAGGCGCCCATGTGCGTGAGCAGCACCTGCGGGATCATGCGGCCGTACACGCGCTGCGACATCGCCTTCGTGCGCGCCAGCTGCTGGTCGACGCGGCGGTAGTAGCTCGCCTTCATGCCCTCGATCGCCGCCTTGTCGCCCTTCGCGACGCAGCGCGCGTAGGTCTCCGTGTACGCCCAGTCGTCGAACCCGAGCGTCACGTCGGCGACACGGTAGCCGCGCGACTTCAGCCAGGCCAGCGCGTCGTCGTGGCGCGCGCCCTTGCCGCCCGCGTCGAGGAACGGGTAGCGCAGCACGTGCCAGTCCTTGCCGGCCATGTACTTGTCCAGCACCGGTTCGTTCTTGCGCACGTCCTCTTCCCAGGCGTCCAGCGACGCCGCCTGCGACAGGCCCATGTGCGTAAAGCCGTGGTTGCCGAGCGGGTAGCCGGCCTTGCGCCACACGTCCAGCGCGGCCCCGCTGTCCGCTTCCTTGTCGAGCGCCACGGCATTGATGAAGCCCCAGGCCTCCGGCACGCCGTGCGCCTTGAACGTCTCGATGTGCGAGCGGGCGATCCCGGCGCGCGTGATATCGGACGGCTTGGAACCGTGCGACGGCAGGTCGTCGACCGTGACGGCCACGTCGAAGCGCTCGGCCGCGACCGCGCCGGCGCCGGCGAGCGCCAGCGCGCACAGCAGGATGGATGATTTCAAGACTGTCTCCATGATTAGTTCGATGATCGCATTATTGACCGGATCGGCCGGGCAGGCAACGGCGGGTGGGGCGCCGGTCACCGTCGACTGGCTCGCGGCACGGCGTCCGCGCACGGTGGCGAAACGAACCGCTGCGAAATGAACGGCGCCCGTATTGCCGGGCGCCGTTCGCGATTGGATGATTGACTTTACTTTCGCGGGCGGGGTAGGATGAAATCGATTTCAATCAAAACGATCCAAGGAGACTGCATGTATTCGACGCGCCCGCGCCTTCCCACCGCCCTCGCCTGCGCTGCCCTGCTCGCAACGGGCGCCGCACACGCCGCCGGCATCGAAGTCAACCAGCTCGGCTTCCTGCCGGCCGCGCAAAAGCTGGCCGTCGTGCCGGCCGGTGCGAACGAGCGCTTCAAGGTCGTCGACGCCGCCAGCGGCAAGCCCGTGTTCGAAGGGACGCTGGGGCCGGCCGCGACGTGGGACGCATCCGGCGCGAGCGTGCGCATCGCCGATTTTTCCAAGCTGCGCACGGCCGGCAGCTACCGCGTGACGGTGGCGGGCCAGCCGGATTCGACCGTCTTCGCCATCGGCCCCGAACCGTATCGCGCGCTGGACGCGGGCGCCATCCGCGCCTACACGCTGAACCGCGCCGGCATCGCACTGGATGCGCGCGTCGCGGGTCCGTACGCGCGCCCGCTGGGCCATCCGGACGACAAGGTGCTCGTGCACGAATCCGCCGCCTCCGCCAAGCGCCCGGCCGGCACCGTCATCAAGAGCCCGAAAGGCTGGTACGACGCGGGCGACTATAACAAATACATCGTCAACTCCGGCATCAGCACATACACGCTGCTGGCCGCGTACGAACACTTCCCGGCCTGGTTCGACAAGCTCGCCGTCAACCTGCCGGAATCCGGCAACGGCGTGCCCGACCTCCTGAACGAGGTGCAGTGGAACCTCGACTGGATGATCACGATGCAGGATCCCGAGGACGGCGGCGTGTACCACAAGCTGACGAACAAGAGTTTCGACGGCATGGTGATGCCGGACCGCGCCACGGCACCGCGCTACGTCGTGCAGAAGACGACGGCCGCGGCCCTCGACTTCGCGGCCGTGATGGCGACGGCGAGCCGCGTGCTGGCCCCGTTCGACGCCAAGGCGCCGGGCCGCTCGCAGCGCTACCTGGCCGCGGCGGAGAACGCGTGGCGCTGGGCGGTCGCGCATCCGAACGTCCTGTACCGCCAGCCGTCCGACATCAAGACGGGCACCTATGGCGACGACAAGGTCGACGACGAATTCTCGTGGGCGGCGGCGGAGCTGTACATCGCGACCGGCAAGGACGAATACCGCACCCGCGCCATCGCGCCGGGCGCCGCCGTGCAGACGGAGCCGGGCTGGCCGGACGTGCGTCCGCTCGGCTGGATCTCGCTCGCGCAGCAGCGCGCGCGCCTGAAGAAGCCGGAAGACGCGGACAACGCCCGCAAGCAGATCCTCGCCGCGGCCGACACGCTGCTGGCGCGCTGGCAGGCGTCGCCGGCCCGCCTGTCCATGGCGAAGTCGGATTTCGTCTGGGGCAGCAATGCCGTCTTGCTGAACCAGGCCATGATGCTCGTGCAGGCTTATCGCCTCACGCAGAAGGCCGACTACCTGAACGCGGCGCAGTCCGCGCTCGACTACACGCTGGGCCGCAATCCGCTCGGCATCAGCTACGTGACGGGCTTCGGCGCGCGCTCGACCATGCACCCGCACCACCGCCCGTCGGAAGCGGACGGCATCGCCGCGCCCGTCCCCGGCTGGCTCGCGGGCGGTCCGAACCCGGGCCAGCAGGACGCCAAGGATTGCAAGGGCGTGTCGTACGCATCGAAGCAGCCTGCCCTGTCGTACCTGGACCACGGGTGCAGCTACGCCAGCAACGAGATCGCGATCAACTGGAATGCGCCGCTCGTGTACGTGGCCGCCGCGCTGCAGTCGCTCGAACGCTGACGTGGGCGCGCGCCTCCTTGCCGCCGCCTGCGCGGCGGCGCTGCTCGCCGGGTGCCAGCACGCCGCACCGGCATTGCCGGGCGTCGCGGACCTGAAGCCGGAACCGCTGTTGCCGGACCCGTTCACGTTCGCCGATGGCCATGCCGTGCGCAGCCAGGTCGACTGGCAGCGCCGCCGCGCCGAACTCGCGGCCCAGGTGCAGCACTACGAACTGGGCGCGAAGCCGGAACCCGCGCCCGTGCAGGCGCGGATCGACGGCGACAATCTCGTCGTGACGGTGACGCATGCGGGCCGCACCTTCAGCTTTCCCGCGCAGATCCAGCTGCCGCCAGGCGGCAAGGCGCCCTACCCGGCCCTCATCGGCATGGGCGCCGTCTCCCTGAACAACGACGAGCTGCGGCGCATGGGCGTCGCGCTCATCACCTTCCCGAACAACCTCGTGGCCGAACAGAAGGACGGCGGCTCGCGCGGCAAGGGCGGGTTCTACGACTTGTACGGCAGCGGCCACACGGCCGGCGCGATGGCGGCGTGGTCATGGGGCGTGAGCCGCCTGGTCGACGCGCTGGAGAAAGCGCCGGACGCGCGCATCGACGCCAATCGTCTCGGCATCACCGGATGCTCGCGCAACGGCAAGGGCGCGATCGTGGCGGGTGCGTTCGACGAGCGCATCAGGCTGACCATCGCCCAGGAATCCGGCAGCGGCGGCGCGGCCGGCTGGCGCATCTCCGACGCGCAGCGGGCCGCGGGCCGGAACGTGCAGACCCTGCGCCAGATCGTCACGGAAAACGTGTGGTTCACGGACAGCTTCAGGCAGTTCGGCGAGGCCGCGGCACGCCTGCCGTTCGACCAGCACGAGGTGATGGGCCTGATCGCGCCGCGCGCGCTGCTCGTCGTGGAAAACACGTCGATGGAATGGCTGGGCAACGAGAGCGCGTGGCGCACGTCGCTGGCGGCGCGCGAAATCTGGAGGGCGCTGGGCGCCGGGGATGCGATGGGGATCGCGCAGGTGGGCGGGCATCCGCATTGCCGGTTGCCGGAGTCGCAGTACGGCTACGTGAATGCGTATGTGCGGCGGTTTTTGCTGGATGAGCCGAACGTCGATACGCAGGTGCTGACGACGGATGGGGAGTTCCAGCGCGGTCTGCAACCTTGGGTCGAATGGAGGACGCCGCAACTCCACTAACGTCGTTCCCGCGAAAGCGGGAACCCATGCAGAAGCGCCGAAGTCGGCCCGTTACGAAACTACAGGGCGTTTGACGGACCGAATTCTGCTGCCCAGTATGGGTCCCCGCTTTCGCGGGGACGACGGCATTACCAGTTCATCTTCTTCTTGATGAACGCCGTCAGGATCTCCGCATTGTCGCGCTGGTGCTTCAGGCGCGGATGCTGCCCATACCCGGTGAACGGAAAGAACACGGTATCGATGCGCTGGTCGCCGCCCTTGCGCATGTCTTCCACCGCCGACTTGATATAGCCCGGCCACTGCGAGCCCGGCCTGGTCGCGTCCATGCTGCCCAGCGCGCACACGATGTACGCTTTCGGGTACAGCTGGCGGACGCGCTTCACGAACGTCTCGTACGCGGCGATGCGGCCGGCGTCGTCCGGTTCCGGCTGCAGCTTGTGGTGGTCGCCGATCAGCCAGCGGTCGTTCTGCAGCAGGTTGACGACGACGACGTCCGGCGTCCAGCTCGCAAAATCCCACTTCGTGTCGTTGTTGCCGACGGCGCTGAGCTGGTCGTAGAAGTCCGGCATCGTGAACGGGAACCAGCTGATCATGACGCCGATGCCGCTCTGCGATGTCTGGTGCAGTTCCGCATTCAGGTTGCGCGCCGTGATGCCCGCGTACGACAGGAAGCTGTTCTTGTCGCGGCCCACGTCGTCGCGGCCGTTCATCGGGGCTTCGTCGCCCATGCCGCTCGTGATGGAATCGCCGAAGAATTCGATGCGGCGCTTGGGACGCGCGGGCGGCGCCAGCATCTTGCCGCCGTCGGCCAGTTCCAGGCCGCGGAACACGGTCGCGCCCTCCTCGCCTTCCGTGCGCTTGGTGATCAGGAAGGCGTGCTTGCCCGGCGCCAGGCCCGCGATCACGTCGTACTTCTTCGTGCCCTTGCCCGCTTCGATGATCAGCGGGCTGGCCGTGTCGCCGTCGATGAAGACGTTGAAGTAGTTCTTGCCCTTCTCGTCGTCCAGCGTGACGGACAGCGAGGTGCCCGTGAAGTTGCCGGCGATGGCCGTGTTCGGCCACGTGATGACGGGCGCGTCCGGCTGCGCGAAGTCGATGCGGCCCGTGTACAGCAGGTGCTTGTCGCTGGGCGCCACGGCCACGGCCGCGCACGCGAGGCCGGCATGCAGCAGCGCGGCCAGCACGAAAGTCTTGGTCAGTCGTTTCATTGGGGAGCTTTCAGGAATGTGGGCAGCCTGTCGAGGGTGATCACGTCGGGATGCCGATACACCTTCGTCTTGTGCGCCGCGTTGTTGTAATAATCGCCGGTCCAGAAATTGTCCTTGTCGGACGTCCCGGCAGGCGCGCGGCCGTCGTTCCACGTCAGGAACCACAGCCAGCGCGCGCCGTCGCGCCGCATGTTGTCGGGGTCGGGAATGTAGCTGTTCTCGGTCATGGCCACGGGCTTGGCCGCCGGACCGATGGCCGCCATGCGGCGGTACGTGTCGATCTGCGACCGGTACGTCTTGCGGTCGCGCTCATCGTACACGTCGTAGCCCACGATGTCGACGACGTCGTCGCCCGGGTACCAGCCCGCGTCCTGGCCGTTCCACACCCAGATCAGGTTGTGCAGGCCATGCCCGTGCACGAGCCGGTCGAACATGTGCCGGTACAGCAGCTTGTACGCGTCCGCGTTCGGCACGCCGTCCGTGCGCTTGCGGCCCCACCAGAACCAGCCGTCGCCATTGCTGCCCGCCGCTTCGTGCAACGGCCGCCACAGCACCGTCACGCCGGCCGCCTGCAGCTTCGCGAGTTCCGCGGCCACGCGGTCGATGCCGGCATCGATCCGCCGGCCCGCCGGGCTGTCCGTATCGAGCCGGCCGTCGCGCACGGGAATCGTGAACGCGGTGTTCTTGCGCGCATCCGGCTCGCGCGCGTAGAAGTTGCCCTGCGTGCCCGCGGGTGCCGCCGGGTCGCGCCAGTGCCAGCAGAACGTCACGAGGCCGCCGCGGCGCGCCCAGGCGATGGCTTCCTCCACCTGGTGCGCGCCGTCGCCCTTCTGCCACGTGTTCATGAAGTCGAAGCCCATCAGCGCGGGATACTTGCCCGTGTCGTCGAACACGCGCCGCGCCATGTCGACGCTGTCGTTCCACGTCAGGTCCTGCTGGCCGGCGATGGTCTGCCGGCCCCAGGTCTGCACGAGCCAGGTGTATTCGGCGCGCGTACGGGCGTCCGCCTGCGGGTCCACGGGCGTGGCGCGCGGCACCGCCGCGCCGCTCGATCCGGCCAGCGCGAGCATCAGCGTTGCAAGGATGCGCCGCTTCACAGCTTCACGGTGACGGGCTTGCCGTCATAGGTCACGGTCTTGTCGGCCGCGTCCATGTTCGCGCTCGTCGCGACACCGGCGCGCAGCACGCGCACCTTGATCTGGCGCGTCTGCGGCATGCCCTTGTACTGGCCGCTGCGCGCGCCGATCGTGACGGTGCCCGTCTTGTCGTCGTAGCTGAACGGGATGCGGCTGAACTCACCGCGCTCGTACGCGTTCGTCACCCCGTCGTCCTCGTACAGGCTCGCCTGGCCGTTGGCGCCGGCATATACCTGCAGCACGATCGGCGCGTCCGGCTTCTCGTCGACGTATTGCGTGACAGGCCCCGTCGGGATCACGGCGCCCGTGCGCACGAACACGGGGATGCGGTTCAGCGGGGCGTCCACCTTCGCGCTGGTGCCGCCCGCAAAGCGCTTGCCGGTATCGAAGTCGTACCAGTCCGCGCCGGCCGGGAAGTAGACGGTACGCTCGCGCGCGCCGTACGTCGTGACCGGCGCCACCATCAGCGCGTGGCCGAACAGGTACTGGTCCTTGATGTCCTTG
>CBIHRX010000229.1:0-10777 GCA_966212555.1 uncultured Massilia sp. | reverse complement strand
GCGCTGTGGGTGGCGCTGCGGGCGCGCAAGGTGCGCTTCCGCCACGGTTTCCGCCTGCTGCGCGCACTGGGCCGCCGCCTGCGCGCGGCGCCGCTCGACTTCTTCATCGGACCGCGCGACCTCGACGAGGCCGCGGTTGCCAACCCGAGAGGTTTCAAATGAGACTCCGACAGCGCTTTGCACGTTATTGCTCCCCGTTCGCCTGGCTGCTGGTCCTGTGCCTCAGTTGCGGCGTCGTCGCGTGCAAGTCGCTGCCGGATGTCGAACCCGAAGCGCCCGCGAAGGCCACGCCCACGATCGCGACGACGAAGGGTACGTTGCCGCCGAAGCAGGCGTCCGCCCTCGTCGCGCGGCGCTGGGCCAATGCGAGCGGGAACCTGAAGGCGCTCGCCGCGCTGGAAGAACAGGCCACGGGCGTGCCCCTTATCGCGGGCAACAAGGTCACCCTGCTGTTCGACGGCCCCGCGACGATGCGCGACATGATGGCCGCCGCGCGCGTCGCCACCAGTTCCATCAACCTCGAAACGTATATCTTCGACCAGGACCAGGTCGGCAACGAATTCGCCGACCTGCTGATCGAGAAGCAGCGCCAGGGCGTGGCCGTGAACGTGATGGTCGACGCCGTCGGCGCCCTCGCGACGCCGGCCGCCTTCTTCGACCGCATGCGCCAGGCGGGCATCCGCGTGCTGATCTTCAACCCGGTGAATCCGGCCAAGGCGCGCGGCAAGTGGGAGCTGAACAACCGCAACCACCGCAAGCTGATGGTCGTCGACGGCAAGGTCGCGTTCACGGGCGGCATCAACATCAGCAGCACATACGCCAACAGCTCGCTGTTCCGCTCGCGCCAGAAGCCAAGCCAGGTCGACGGCGACAAGGTCGGCTGGCGCGACACGCACATCAAGATCGAAGGGCCGGCCGTCGCGCCGCTGCAGTGGTCGTTCATCAACCTGTGGGTGCGGCAGGAAGGCGGCGAGCTGCCGCAGGCCGAGTACTTCCCCACGCTCACGTCCGTGGGCGACAAGATCGTCCGCGTGCTCGCGTCCGACCCGGACCACGAATCGGACATCTACAAGGCGCTTGTCGTCGCGATCAGCGAAGCGAAGAAATCGATCCACATCACCTCGGCCTATTTCGTGCCGGACCAGCAGATCGTCGACGCGCTGATCGCCGCGGCGAAACGCGGCGTGGACGTGCGGCTCGTGCTGCCGGGGGTGTCGGATCACAGCCTGATCCGCTACGCCGGCCAGGGCTTCTACGACCAGTTGCTGGCGGGCGGTGTGCGCATCTTCGAGCTGCAGATCGCGGTGCTGCACGCCAAGACGGCCGTGATCGACGGCGCCTGGTCGACGATCGGCTCGGCCAACATCGACCGGCGCAGCTTCATCCACAACTACGAGCTGAACGCCGTCGTCATCGACCCGGCGTTCGGCGCGGCGATGGAGAGTGCGTTCAACGAAGACTTGCGCGACTCGAAGGAAGTGACCCTGGAGCGGTGGCGGCACCGGCCGTGGTCGGACCGCCTCAAGGAGTGGATGGCGCGCCTTGGGGAATACTGGATCTGATACGTCGCCCCCGCGAAGGCGGGGCCCAATTTGCATGAGCCGTCGATACGCGCACTTGGATTCCCGCCTGCGCGGGAATGACGTTATTTAATGCTCGCGTTCGGAAAAGCGTTGCCTATATCCCCGCCGCCATCATCCCGTCCGGCACCTCCGTCCAGACGTTTCCGCTGCGCATGAACTTCTCCGTGTTCAGCACCTGGAACCGGTTGTGCACGCTGTCCCAGCCATAGCGGTCGACCTCGATGCGCTGGGGCTCGATGCGGATCACGTTGAACGAATTGACTTCGCCCCGCCCGCGCGTGGACGTCGCCGTGCCGGCCTGCACGACGAGCGCGGCGTATTCGCTGATCTTGTAGCGCGCCTGCGTGTTGCCCGCGTGGCTCATGTGCAAATGGCCCGCCATCAGCAGGTCGACGCCCAGTTCCGCGAACACGTCCATCGCCATGTGCGCGCGGTCGACGAGGTCGTCCTCTTCCGCGCCCTTGGGCAGGTCGAACGGGTGGTGCGTGACGACCACGCGCGTGACCTCCTTCGGCAGCCCGGCCAGGGTCGCGCGGATCTTTTCCACCTGCTCCTTGTTGACGCGGCCGTCCTTGAACGTGAGCGAACGCGCCGTGTTCACGCCCAGCACGGCGATCTCGTCGTCGATGTGGACGGGGTCGAGATCGTCCGTGATGTAGCGCTTGTAGCGGTCGAGCGGCAGCAGGAAACGGCGGAACACGTTGTACAGCGAAATGTCGTGGTTGCCCGGCACGATGATCTGCGGGCCCGGCAACGTATCGAGCCAGGCCTTCGCCTCCTCGAACTGCTCGCTCTTGGCGCGCTGGGTCAGGTCGCCCGAGACGACGACGACATTGGGCGCCAGCTTGTGGACCAGTTCGCGCAGCGGGTCGAGCAGCATGGGGTCGACGCGGCCGAAGTGCAGGTCGGACAGGTGGACGAGTGTGCGCATGGGGTTCCCCTTTCCGTTATGGTTCGTGAACGCCATTCTCTACCGGCGGCACGAGCACCGTCAGTGCGCCAGGCCGCATCCGGTAGCGGAGCGGCGGCTGCATCCCGGTCACTTCGCCGTCTGTCGCCACGAGCAAATGATGGCGGTGCGTATCGATGTCGAACTCGGGCGCCGTCAGCACGTCGAAGTCGCGCTCCTGGCCGAGGCGGCCCAGCAGCGCGTCGAACGCAAAGCGCAGCAGGCCCAGGCGCGTCGGGTGCTGGGCCACGTACAGGCTCAGCACGCCTTCGTCGAGGCGTGCCCGCTCGCCGATCGATAAACCCTGCATCGTGTAGGCGTTGTTGCCGATGAAAACGAACGGCGTGCGCCGCGCAAGCCGTTCGCCGTTGACGCTCAGGCGCATCGACAGGAACGGATAGCGGCGCAATGCCGCGAGCGCGGCCCAGGCGGCCGCCGGCCATTTGCCGCGGCCGAGGCGGCGCTGCTGCTTTTCGCGGTCGCGCACGATGTCCGGATAGAGGCCGAGGCTGGAATTATTCAAGAAGATGCGGCCGTTCACCTCGCCCACGTCGACTTGCACGGGCCGCCCGGTCGCGAGATTGCGCACGGCCGCGCCAAGCTCGAGGGGGATGCCGAGGTCCTTGGCGAAGTGATTGAGCGTCCCCAGCGGCAGCACGCCGAACGGCACGCCGGAATCGACCATCACGGAGGCCACGGCATTGATGGTGCCGTCCCCGCCACCGGCCGCGACCAGCCGCGCGCCCCGCGCCAGCGCGCTTCTTGCCGCGGCGATCATCTCGTCGCCGCCGTCTGCCCGCACCAGCTCCGCGTCCAGCCCGGCGTCGGTTAGTTGCGTTCTCAGCACATCGCATGCGGCCTCGTCGTGGCCGGTGCCGGCGCCCGCGTTGACGATCACGGTCACGGGCTTCATTGCAGGTCCTCCGCCGCGTCCGCACGGTAAGCGCGCTCGCTCCACGACGTCTGCCCGCGCGCCAGCCGGCGCCGGTGCAGGGTCGAGACGGCCGTGATGCAGATCGCGAGCCAGGCGGCGCCCTCCGCCGCCGCGGCCAGCACGTCGGACAGGTAGTGCACGCCCAGGTACATGCGCGACAGCGCGACGAGCATCACCATCAGGACGGCGCCCAGCATGACGAGCGCGCGCGCACGCCAGGTCCGCACCCGGCGCACGACATAGCACGCCAGCAGGCCATAGAACACGGTGGCCGCCGCCGTATGGCCGCTGGGGAAGCTGTAGGTCATGAGGCTCAGCAGCGGATCGTCGAAGCTGGGGCGGGCACGCCGGAACACGTGCTTCAGCGCGACGTTCAGCAACATGCCGCCCGGCACGGCCACGAGGCAGACGATCAGCCAGTAATGCGCATGCCGGCGCCAGAACCACAGCGCCAGCAGCACGGCCATGATGCTCGATCCGACGATGCCGTTCCAGTGCGTGACGGCCAGCATGGCGCGCGTGAAGCCTTCGGTGGCGCGCGCGTGGAACCAGTGCGCGAGCCGGACGTCGACGAGCGTGATCGTGTCGCCGGTGACGACGTCCTCGGCGATCTCGCCGAAGACCCAGGCGGCCAGCACCAGCAGCGCGAGGCCGACGGTAAGGTGCAGGCCCATCTGCCCTTCGGGCGACAGGCGGGCGGCGACGAAGCGGCGCAGGCGTGATGGAGCGGTGTTCAGCATACCGCTCCAGATGGGGCGAATTGGCGAAAAAACCACACAAATATGCAACAACTGTTTTTTTGTACAGTACCTGTAGATTTATACAGTAGTTGTGCTATTCTGTACTCACTCGAGCAAGACAAACGCTCCACAACAACGCAACCTAACTCGATAAAGGGATCGTCATGACTACTCTGAACAGCTCCTTCGGCCTCGAATACGCACCGACGCCTTTCCTGCTGCGCTTTGGTCGCCGCGAGATGCTGGTGACGCGCGACTTCCGCAAGCGCTTCTACCCGGTCAACCCGATCATCGAGTGCGATACCGGCGTCGAGCCGGGCCACGTGGAAGTGCTGCTGCTGCGCCGTTGGCTGCTCATCCTGTCCAAAGCGCATTAAATTCATAAGCTTCATCGGTTTCATTCGTTTTCTTTCGCTGAGCAGCCGCCTACCCTACGGCGCTGCTTACAGACACTCAACCGAAAGAAAACGATGTTCAATAAAAAGGTCGCCTCCGCTTTTGCCGCAGCATTCATAGCGGTCGCATCGCTGGATTCATCCGTCGCACAGGCGGCGGACATCACCCTGCTGAACGTGTCCTACGATCCGACGCGCGAGCTGTACGCGGACCTCAATGCCGCGTTCGCGCGCCAGTACAAGGTCAGGACGGGCGACAACGTGACGGTCAAGCAGTCGCATGGCGGCTCCGGCAAACAGGCCCGTTCCGTGATCGACGGGCTGCAGGCCGACGTCGTCACGCTGGCCCTCGCGTACGACATCGATGCTATCAGCGAACGCGGCCTTATCGCGCACAACTGGCAGCAGCGCCAGGAGCATCGCAGCACGCCCTACGCATCGACCATCGTGTTCCTGGTCCGCAAGGGCAACCCGAAAGGGATCCGGGATTGGGCCGACCTCGCCAAGCCCGGCGTGGCCGTGATTACGCCGAACCCGAAGACATCGGGCGGCGCGCGCTGGAACTACCTGGCGGCGTGGGGCTATGCGCTGCGCCAGCCGGGCGCGACGGAAGCATCCGCACGCGCCTGGCTGGCGAAGCTGTTCAAGAACGTGCCGGTGCTCGACTCCGGCGCGCGCGGCGCCACCACCACGTTCACGGAACGCGGCATCGGCGACGTGCTGATCGCGTGGGAAAACGAAGCGTTGCTGGCCGTGAAGGAACTGGGCAATGGAAAATTCGAAATCGTCGCACCATCCGTCAGCATCCTGGCGGAACCGCCCGTCGCCGTCGTCGACAAGGTGGTCGACAAACGCGGCACCCGCGCCGTGGCCGAGGCCTACCTGAAATACCTGTACAGCGCGGAAGGCCAGCATATCGCCGCGAAGCATTACTATCGCCCCGTCGTCGAGCCGTATGCCAAGCAGTACGCCGCGCAATTCCCGGCGATCAAACTGTTCACGATCGACGAGATCGCCGGCGGCTGGACGAAGGCCCAGAAAACGCACTTCGGCGATGGCGGGGTGTTCGACCAGATCTATCAGCCGGGCCGCAGGTAATCCACTTGCGCCCGCCACCGGGCCGCGTTCTCGAGATCCGCGAGCGGGGACAGGATGGCGGGATCGAACGGCGCCAGCGGCGCGCGGTCCCTGGCGCGCCGTGGCCAGTCCGCCTGGGCCAGCGCGCCCCGGCCGAGCGACACGACGTCCGCCTCGTCCCGCTCGACCATGCCCGTCGCCTGCGCCGGATCGTGCAGCGAGCCGTTGGCCAGTACCGGCTTGCCACCGTGGCGCTTCGCCAGCGCGGCCAGGCTCGGGCCCGACTCGAAGGCGGGCTTCCACGCTTCGTATTCGGTCACGTGCAGGTAATCGACGTCCAGCCCGCCGACCGTGCGGAAGATCGTGGCCGCTTCCTCCTCGCCACGCCAGCGGTGCGTAAAGTCGTTGACCTTCGCCTGCGACAGGCGCACGCCGACGATGTAGTCCGCCCCCGCAGCGGCCCGCACCGCGCCGACGACTTCCACGAGCAGGCGCAGCCTGCCGTCGATGCCGCCGCCGTAGCGGTCGTCGCGCAGATTGATGCCTTCCGACAAAAACTGGTCCAGCAGGTAACCGTTCGCGCCATGGATCTCGACGCCATCGAACCCCGCCTCGCGCGCACGCGCCGCCGCCTGCGCGAAACCGGTGACGGCGGCATCGATATCCAGCTGCGTCATCGCGGCGGGCAAGGCATAGTCCCCCGACCCTCGGTAAAACGTCATCTGCTTGCCATTGGGTCGCACGGCCGACGGACCGAGGGTGCCCGTCCGATGCGGATTCCCCTGCGACAGCGCGCCGGCATGCATCAGTTGTGCGATCGCCCGGCCACCGCGCGCCTGCACGCCCGCGACGACGGGCCGCCACGCATCGCGCTGCGCCGCGTTCGCGAGCCCCGGCTGGTAGAGATACCCCTGCGCGTACGCCTCGTCCGTGTACACCCCTTCCGTGATGACGAGGCCGAAACCACCCTGCGCGAATTGCGCGTAGTACTCGGCCATGCGCGCCGTCGGCAAGCCGTCGGCCGTGGCGCTCACGCGCGTCATCGGTGCGACGGCCAGGCGGTTGGGCAACGTCAACGGCCCGAGGGCCACCGGTTCGAACAGGCTGGCGACGTGTCCGTTATCGCGCATCGCCGCCTCCCTGCTTGCGCACGGCAGCGATCGCCTCGATCTCGATCATCGCCCGCGGGTCATACAGTGCCTTGATCTCGGCGATCGTATCGGCCGGATATGGCGCCGAGAAAAATTTCCTGCGCAGCGCGACGACGTCCTGGAAATGCCCCATGTCGGTCACGAAGATCGTCACCTTGATGACGTCGCGCAGGCTGGACCCGCCCGCTTCCAGCGCGCGCCGCAGGTTGGCGAATGCCTGCTCGCCCTGGGCGGTGAAGCCGCCGTCGACGATACGGCCGTCGGCGCCGGCGCCCGCCTGGCCGGAAATAAACAACAGGTCGCCGAACCGGATGCCCTGCGACAGCAGATAGGGTTCATACGGGTCGGGCTGGGTGATGATGCGTTCAAGCATGTCAGGCTCCTGAAGTCGAAAAAAGAATGAACGGGATGAGCTCAACTCACCCATGTCTGGAATAATCGCTGCCAACGAACTCCGCGACAAACGACGATTTCTCAGGCATCAGATGATTTCAACTCACCCATTCGGCGACCGGGCGACGCGCCGGCTGCCCCCGCTCACATCCCTGCGCGCGTTCGAGGCGGCGGCCCGGCACGGCAGTTTCAAGCGCGCCGCCGATGAGCTGGCCGTGACGCCGACGGCGATCAGCCACCGCATCCGCGTCCTCGAAGAACACACGGGCCTGAAGCTGTTCGCGCGGCAGGTCCGGCAAGTGACGCTGACCGACGCCGGCGCGCAGCTGTATCCCGTGCTGCGCCAGGGTTTCGATGCGATCGAAGCCGTGCTGGCGCGCCTCATGCAGCCGAGCCGGCGCGAACGGGTCACGGTGTCCGCGACGCACGCGTTCACCGCGAAATGGCTCGTGCCGCGGGTGGCCCGTTTTCACGCCTTGCATCCGGACATCGACTTGCAGCTGCATGCGTCCGACGACACCGTCGACTTCGACGCGCACGGCATCGACATCGCCGTGCGCTACGGCAATGGCCCCTACCCCGGCCTGGCGACCGAGGTCATGTTCGCCGACACGTACGCACCGGTCGTCAACCCGATGCTGGCCGTCCGCTCGGTCGCGGACCTGCCATCCGTTCCGCTCATCCATTTCGACTGGAAAAAGACGTCGGCCGCGAATCCCACGTGGGATGCATGGTTCGCGCGTACGGGGCGCGAATGGCAGCCGGCGCGCGGACAACTCCGGTACTCGGACGAAGGCCATGCGATCCAGGCCGCCGTCGCGGGCCAGGGCGTCGCCCTGCTGAGCCTGGCATTGGTCGCCGAAGAGATCGCGGCGGGCTATCTCGTGCAACCGTTCGGGCCGGCCATTCCCGGGTACACGTACCACCTCGCCATGCGCGCCGACCCGCCGCCGACCCCTGCCGCGCTGGCGGTCGCCGACTGGCTGCGTCGCGAATCCGAGGCTTGCAAATCCTGAACACAACGCCATCTTGTAAAAAATGACTTGAAATCCGCCGTGCGGCTACGATTGTCGTGTTCAGCATCGAACGCGTTATCACCGAACTTGCCGCGCGGATCCGCTTGCCGCGTACCGCGGCGGCCGTTCTCCAACCTGAGCGAAGGAGCATTCATGTCAGTGCAATTACGCAAGATTAACGAGCAGGTGATGGTCATCACCGGCGCCACGAGCGGCATCGGCCTCACGACGGCGCGCATGGCCGCCGAGCAATGTGCGAAACTGGTCCTCGCGGCCCGCAGCGCCGACGCGCTCGACCAGCTGGCGAGCGAGCTGCGCCGCACCGGGACGCAAGTCGCGACGGTCGTCGCCGACGTGGGCAACCCGGCCGACGTCGAACGCATCGGCCAGGCCGCGATGGAACGCTTCGGCCGCATCGACACCTGGGTCAACAACGCGGGCGTCTCGATTTTCGGCCGCAACGAAGACGTCTCCCTGGACGACATGCAGCGCCTGTTCGACACGAACTACTGGGGCGTCGTCCACGGGTCGCTGGAAGCCGTCAAGCACATGAAGACGCGCGGCGGCGGCGCCATCATCAACCTCGGCAGCGAGCTGTCGGACGTCTCGATCCCGCTGCAAGGCATCTACGCCGCGTCGAAGCACGCGGTGAAGGCGTTCACGGATTCGCTGCGCGTCGAGCTGGACAAGGACAAGGCACCGATCGCCGTCACGCTCATCAAGCCGGCCGCCATCGACACGATGTTCGTCGCCCACGCGAAGAACTACATGGACAAGGAGCCGACCCGGCCGCCGCCGGTCTACACGCCGGAGCGGGTGGCGAAATCCATCCTGTACGCGGCCCAGCACCCGAAGCGCGACGTGTTCGTCGGCGGCGCGGCCAAGGCCTTTTCTGTCGGTAACTTCGCAATGCCTTCCGTGCTCGACCGCATGATGCGCGCGACGATGTTCAAGCAGCAGCAGACGGACATCCCCAGCTCGCCGAACCGCCGCGACGCCCTGCACGCGCCGAATCCGCAACACGAGCTGCGCGAACGCCAGGGCATCTCGTCGCACGTGGTCGAGACGTGCCCGTACACCGCGCTGTCGCTGCGCAAGGGCAAGGTGGTGGGCGTGCTGCTCGGTGCGGGCGCGCTGTTCGCCGCCTGGAAACTGGCGGGCCGCCCGGCCACGCGCACCTGGTCTTCGAATCGTCTGCGCCAGGCACTGTGAGGAGGCATCATGTCGATCAAACTCAAAACACTGAATGAACAAGTGATGGTGATCACGGGCGCGACGAGCGGCATCGGCCTGGCCACCGCCCGCATGGCGGCCGAAGGCGGCGCGCACCTCGTGCTGGCCGCGCGCGACGGCGACGCCCTCGACACCCTCGCCCACGAAATGCGCCAGCGCGGCGTGGAAGTGGCGACCGTCACGGCCGACGTCGGCAACCCGGCCGACGTGGCGCGCATCGGCCAGGTGGCCATGGAACGCTTCGGCCGCGTCGACACCTGGGTCAACAACGCGGGGATCAGCGTCTACGGCAGGAACGAAGACGTCGCGCTGGAAGACATGCGCAAGGTCATGCAGACGAATTTCTGGGGCGTCGTGCACGGCTCGCTGGAAGCCGTCAAGCTCATGAAGGGCCGCGGCGGCGGCGCCCTCATCAACCTGGGCAGCGAAGTGTCGGACCGCTCCGTGCCGCTGCAAGGCACGTATTCCGCGTCCAAGCACGCGATCAAGGGCTTCACGGAATCGCTGCGCATGGAGCTGGACAAGGAAGACGCGGGCATCTCGCTCACGGTGATCAAGCCGGCCGCGATCGCGACGCCGTTCCCGAATCACGCCAAGAGCTACATGGAACACGAGCCCGACCTGCCCCCGCCGAACTACGCGCCGGAGCTGGTGGCGCAAGCCATCGTGCACGCGGCCCAGGTACCCGAACGCGACCTGTACGTGGGCGGCCACTCGAAGCTGACGTCGGTGGCGGGCTATTTGATGCCGCGCGCGCTGGATCGCTTCATGAGCCGCACGATGTTCGGCCAGCAGCAATCGGACCGCCCGAACTCGAGCGCGCGCCGCGACGCCTTGTATGCGCCGAACGCGGAACTGGAACTCCGGCAGCGCAACAACGGCGAGCGTCGCGTCGTCGAGCGGAGTCCGTACACGTCGTTCGAGATGCGGCCGGCGTCCACGAAGACCGTGCTGCTCGGTGGCGCGCTGCTGGCGGCATGGGCGTTGACGCGCAGGCCGTGGGAACGTCGCGTCTGGCACGCCTGACGGCAGCCGTAGGGTGGGCACCCCGTGCCCACAAGATGCGTGCGTCGTGGTGACGCCATGGTGGGCACAGGGTGCCCACCCAACACGACTTATTTGCCCGGCGCCGGCCCCGTCGGCGGCGCGCTGCCGAGGAAGTCGACATCCTCGTCCGTCAGCGGCAGGTTCGGAATCGATTCGATGTGGTCGGTATCGATGTCGGCGCCATCCCTGGCCAACAGGTCGCGGCCGGCCGCGGCCCGCGCGCCCCGGCCGCCGAAGTCGCTGTCGCCGTCGAACTACG
>CBIHRX010000228.1:0-10798 GCA_966212555.1 uncultured Massilia sp. | reverse complement strand
TTGCGCCAGAGCCTGTTCCAGGGCTTCGGCCTCGCGCTCGACGCCACGCCGGCCGTCGTGCTGCAGACGGCGCGCGCGTTCAGCGGCGATGCGCCGCTCGTGCTGTACGTGCCGCCCGCGCAGCTGGGCGAATACCAGGCGCTGGCGCAGGAAGCCGGCCCCGGCATCACGTTGGAAGCCGACAACTGGACGCACTGGATCGCCGGTTCCAAGACGACCGCCCTGGACCTCGTGAGCGGCCTCGGCGCGGCCGGGACGCCCACGCGCGACTGGCGCCGCTGGCGCTGGCCGATCGCGCTGGGCGCGCTGGCCGTGGCCGTCAACCTGATCGGGCTGAACGTCGACTGGCTGCGCCTGCGCCGCGAAGCCAACACGGTGCGCCAGTCGATGGTGCAGACGTTCCGCAACGTGTATCCGCGCGAGACGGCGATCCTCGATCCGGTGCTGCAGATGCGCCAGAACATCGCCCGCGCGCGCGCCAACACGGGCGACGTGGCACCCGACGAATTTACCTACCTCGCCTCGGCGCTGGGCGAAGCGACGCGCTCGCTCGGCCGTCCGGTTGGACTTGTATCAATTGAATACCGCGAACGCGCGTTGACCGTCAAAGTCAAACCCGAAACGGTCGACCCCGGCTTGACGGGGCAGTTGCGTACGGCGCTGGCCACGCGCCGGCTCACGCTGGAAGAAGCCGCGCCGGGCAACTGGGTCATCCGCAGCACGGGAGCCAAACCATGAGCATCGCCACCACCTTCGCCCAGTACCGCGAGCGCGCCACGGCGCTCTGGCTCGCGCGCACCGAGCAGGAACGCCGCTTCCTGGCGGTCGGCGGCGCCGTCGTGCTGGCCGCGCTCCTGTACCTGCTGCTCGTCGATCCGGCCATCGAAGGGCGCGCCCAACTGCGCCGCCAGTTGCCGCAACTGCGCCAGCAGGCCGCCGAGCTGCAGGCCATGGCCCAGGAAGCCGCCATGCTGGCGCAGGCGCCGGAAACGCACGTCGTGCCGCTCACGCGCGAAACCGTCGGCAGCAGCCTGTCGGGGCGCGGCCTGAATCCGCAATCGCTGTCGATGAACGGCGAGTACATCAAGCTGCAGTTGAATAACGTGGCGTTCGCCAACCTGGCCACGTGGCTGGACGAGCAGCGCCGCGCCAACCGCTTGCTCGTGCAGGACGCCGTCGTCACGTCCCTGCCCGCCGCCGGCCAGGTCGACGCCAGCCTGACGCTGCGCCAGAACACCGGCAGCGGCCAATGAAGCGCACGTTCGCCTGGATCGCGCTGCCGACGCTCGCGGTGATCCTGACGGTACTGGCGTTCCTGCCGGCCGCATGGCTCGCACCGATGGTCGAACGGCAGACGGATGGCCGTTTGACTCTGGGGGATGCGCAGGGTACGCTTTGGCGCGGCTCAGCCTTTGTGGGCGGCGCACCGGGCGCTGGCGGATCCGTCACGCCGCTGCTGCCGGGACGTTTCAGCTGGCGGCTGTCGCCGCTGGTGCTGTTCGGGGATGTCAGCATGGACCTGGCCAACGACCAGGCGCTGGCGCAGCCCGTGCACATCGGCGGCAGCTGGTCGCAATGGCAGGTCAGCGCCGGCCAGCTGCTGTTGCCGGCCGACGGCCTGGCCGGACTGGGTGCGCCGTTGAACACGCTCGCGCTCACGGGCACGATCAAGCTGTCCTGGAACCTGCTGGACATCGCGCGCCAGGGCAATACGGTGGCGATCAGCGGACGCACGGTGCTGTCGCTGACGGACATGGGATCGCGCATGAGCCCGATCAAACCGCTCGGCACCTACGAGATGGCCATGGACTGGCGCGGCCAGCGGGCCGACGTGGTGCTGCGTACGGTGAGCGGTGCGCTCTTGCTGTCTGGTAATGGAGCATTAGAAAACGGCCGCTTGCACTTCTCGGGACAGGCAGCGGCGGCCGACAAGTACGAAGACACGCTGGGCAACCTGCTCAACCTGCTGGGTCAACGGCGTATGGTGAACGGCAAGAACATAATCGCGTTAGAGTTCAGATGATGAAAAAAAATCCAACCCGCAGCATCCAGCAACTCCCGGCACTGCGCCGCATCGTGGCCGGCGCCATGCTGTGCTGCACCGTCGGAACAAGCGTCCTGCCGCCGTTCGCCTACGCCCAGGAGGGCGGGGGTGCCGCGCTCAACTTCGTCAACGCCGACATGGAGTCCGTGATCAAGGCGGTCGGCCATTACACGGGCACGACGTTCATCATCGACCCGCGCGTGAAAGGCACGCTGACGCTCGTGTCGGAAAAGTCATTGACCAAGGCCCAGGCCTTTTCGCTGCTGACGTCGGCACTGCGCCTGCAGGGCTATGCGGTCGTCACCGGCGACGGTTATGCCAAGGTGGTGCCGGAAGCGGAAGCGAAGCTGCAATCGTCGCCCACGCAGGTCGGCATCGGCGGTTCGAAGGCGCGCGGCGACCAGATCGCCACGCAGGTCTACCGCCTGCAGCACGAGTCCGCCGCCAACCTGACGGCCGTGCTGCGTCCGCTGATCTCGCCCAACAACTCGATCATGGCCGATCCGGGCAACAACAGCCTCGTGATCACGGACTACGCCGACAACCTGCGCCGCCTGTCGAAGATCATCGCCGCGCTCGACTCGCCGGCCACGGGCGACCTCGACGTGGTCCCGATCCGCAACGGCATCGCCAGCGACGTCGCCACGCTCGTCACGCGCCTGATGGAACCGGCCGCCGGCGGCGACGCGGGCCGCGTCACCGTGCTGGCCGATCCGCGCACCAACGCCGTCATCGTGCGCGCGCCGTCGCCCGCCCGCGCGAGCATGGCCAAGAACCTGATCGCCAAGCTCGACCAGCCGACGACGGAACTCGGCAACATCCACGTGGTCTACCTGAAGAACGCCGACGCCAGCAAGGTCGCGCAGACGCTGCGCGCCGTCGTGTCGCAGGATGCGTCGGCCGTGCCGGTGCAGCAGCAGGGCACGTCGGGCGGCTCGATCCAGTCCACCGCCACGGGCGGCACCGGCACCGGCGCCGGCTCGCTCGGCGGCCAGCAGGGCCAGCAGAGCAGCGTCGGCATGGGCGGCACGGGCGGCAGCTTCGCCCAGCAGGGCCAGGCCACGTCCGGCGGTGCCGGCGGCGGCCAGGGTTCCGGCTTCATCCAGGCCGATGCGTCGACCAACAGCCTCATCATCACGGCGCCGGACGCCGTGTACCGCAACCTGCGCGCCGTCATCGACCAGCTCGACGTGCGCCGCGCCCAGGTGTACATCGAGGCGCTGGTGGTCGAGGTCACGTCGACCGACGCTTCCGAGTTCGGCGTGCAGTGGGTGGGCCTGACCGGCAACAACAACAGCAGCTACCGCGTCGGCGGCCTGCAGTCGTTCAGCCTCGGCGGCAGCAACAACAACATCGTCAACCTGGCGCTGGCCGCGGCGACGGGCATCAGCGGCGCGTCCAGCACCACCACCGGCAGCTCGATCCCGACACCGACCGGCCTGTCGATCGGCCTGTTCAAGCAGGTGAACGGCGAACTGGGCCTGGGCGCGATCGCGCATGCCCTTGAAAGTACGGGACACGCCAACATCTTGTCCACGCCGAACATGATCACGCTGGACAACGAGCTGGCGACGATCAAGGTCGGTCAGAACATCCCGATCATCACCGGTTCCTTCACGACGGGCGCGAGCGGGGCGAGCAATCCGTTCCAGACGGTCGACCGCAAGGACGTGGGCCTGCTGCTGAAAGTGCGCCCGCAGATTTCCGAAGGGGGTACGATCAAGCTGGCGATCTACCACGAGAATTCGGGCATCGACAACTCCGTCAGCTCGGCGTCGGGGATCGTGACCACCGTCCGCGCGATCGAGAGCAACGTGTTGGCCGACAATGGCCAGATCGTCGTGCTGGGCGGCCTGATCTCGGACGACGAATCCGAGAACAACGAGAAAACGCGCGGCCTGGGCGATATCCCGATCATCGGCAACCTGTTCAAGTACCGCACCCGGACGCGTGCCAAACGTAACCTGATGGTGTTCCTGCGCCCGGTCGTGGTGCGCAGCAAGGAACAGAACGACAGCCTGTCGATGGACCGCTACGAATTCATGCGTGCCGCCGGCCAGACGGCGCAACCGGTCGACGACACCGTGCTGCTGAAGAATCTCGGCGCACCGGTGCTGCCGAGCCTGGTCAATGGCCAGCCGCCCGTGGGCAGTGCGATGGCGACGATGCCGCCGCCGGCACCCGCCACCGCGCGTCCGGGCGCCGCCACCGGGCCGGGCACGACGCAACCCAACGCGCCGGCCCAGCCGGAGTTCCGCCCCGTGCAACCGCAACCTGCGCAACCTGCGCAACCTGGATACCGGCCGGCGACACCGACCCAACAGAACTGAAGACGATGAATAACTTGTTGCCCTACGCATTCGCACGCGATTACGGCGTGCTGGCGCGTTCCAACGGCGACCCGTCGCAAGCCGTCGAAGTGCTGGTCTCGAACGCGACCAAGCCTGCGGCGATCGCCGAGGTCTCGCGCCGGTTCGGGCGCATCGCGCTGCGGCGCATGGAACGCGCCGAACTGGAATCGGCCATCGCCGCCGCGTACCAGTCGGCCGGCGGCGACGCGTCGCAGGTCGCGGACGAATTCGACGCCGACCTCGACCTCACGAAGCTGCTGCAGGACGTGCCCGCGATCGAGGACCTGCTGGAATCGTCCGACGATGCGCCCGTGATCCGCATGATCAACGCGCTGCTCACGCAATCGCTGCGCGAAGGCGCGTCCGACATCCACATCGAACCGTTCGAGCAGACCTCCGTCGTGCGCTTCCGCATCGACGGCGCGCTGCGCGACATCGTGCGTCCGCGCAAGGGCATTCACGCCTCGCTGATCTCGCGTATCAAGATCATGTCGCAGCTCGACATCGCGGAAAAACGCCTGCCGCAGGACGGCCGCATCACGTTGCGCATCGGCGGCAAGCCCGTCGACGTGCGCGTCTCGACCCTGCCGACCGGCCATGGCGAACGTGCCGTGCTGCGTCTGCTCGACAAGGAAGCGGGCCGCCTCGACCTCAGCCACCTGGGCATGAGCGGACAGATGCTGCCGCAGTTCGACAAGCTGATCAACCAGCCGCACGGCATCGTGCTCGTCACGGGCCCGACCGGTTCCGGTAAAACGACGACGTTGTACGCGTCGCTGTCGCGCCTGAATTCGACGACCACCAACATCATGACGGTGGAAGACCCGATCGAATACGACCTGCCCGGCATTGGCCAGACCCAGGTCAACGCCCGCATCGACATGACGTTCGGCAAGGCCCTGCGCGCGATCCTGCGCCAGGACCCCGACGTGATCATGATCGGCGAGATCCGCGACCTCGAAACGGCCCAGATCGCCGTGCAGGCATCGCTGACGGGTCACCTGGTGCTGGCCACGCTGCACACGAACGACGCCGCCTCGGCCGTCACCCGTCTGCTGGACATGGGTATCGAACCGTTCCTGCTGTCGTCGTCGCTGCTGGGCGTGATGGCCCAGCGCCTCGTGCGCAAGCTGTGCCCGCACTGCAAGCGCCAGGAAGCGGGGCAGTGGGTGGCGGTCGGGTGCGACCGTTGCGGCCACACGGGCTTCCACGGCCGCGTGGGCGTGTACGAACTGCTCGAGACGAACGAACAGATCCGTTCGCAGATCCACAACCAGGCCGCCGAGGCCGAGATCCGCAACGCGGCCCTGAAATCCGGCATGAAGACCATGCATGACGACGGCCAGCGGTGGGTGCAGGAAGGCATCACGACGGAAGCCGAACTGCTGCGCGTGACGAAGGTGGATTGATCGATGCCCGCCTTCCGCTATGAAGCCGTCGACACGGGCGGCGTCACCCGCAAGGGCGTCCTGAACGCCGACAGCCCGCGTGCCGCGCGCGCCGACCTGCGTCTGCAGGGATTGACGCCGCTCGCCGTCGAGGCCATCGCGGCCCAGGTCGACGAGAGCGGGGCGGCGCGCGCGCGCGGCTTCGGCGAACGGCTGTCCCAGGTCGAGCTCGCGCTGTTCACGCGCCAGCTCGCGAGCCTGCTGGAAGCGGGCCTGCCGCTCGAGCAAGCCTTCACGGCCCTGCTGGAACAGGCCGAGCGCGCCTACGTGCGCGACCTGATCGCGTCGATCCGTTCGGAAGTGATGGGCGGCGCGTCGTTCTCCAGCGCGCTGGCGCGCCATCCGCGCGACTTCGCCGAGATCTACCGCGCGCTCGTCGCGTCCGGCGAACAGATCGGCCAGCTGTCGCGCGTGCTGTCGCGCCTGGCGGACTACATCGAACGCCGCAACGCCCTCGTGCAGCGGGTGCGCCTCGCGTTCACGTATCCGGCCATCGTCACCGTCGTCGCGTTCGCGATCGTGATCTTCCTGCTGACCTATGTCGTGCCGCAGATCGTCTCGGTGTTCGCCAACACCAAGCAGAAACTGCCGTTCCTGACCGTCCTCATGCTCGGCGTGTCGGACTTTACGCGCGCCTACGGGATCTATGTGGCATTGATCGTCATCGCGGCGTGGTACGCGTGGCGCCGTGCCCTGCGCAACCCCGTGCTCAAGCGCCGCTGGCACACGTGGCTGCTGAACGCCCCCGTGTACGGCAAGTTCGAACGCAGCCTGAACACGACCCGTTTCGCGAGCACCCTGGCGATCACGACGGGCTCGGGTGTGCCCATCCTGCGCGCGCTCGAGACGAGCCGCGACACGCTGTCGAACGTGGCCATGAAGGAGCTCGTGGAACAGGCGACGGCCAGCGTGCGCGAAGGCGTGAGCCTGGCGCGCGCGCTGTCGGCCCAGAAGCTGTTCCCGCCCATGCTCGTGCACATGATCCGCGCGGGCGAGATCACGGGCGAGCTGCCGGCCATGCTCGAACGGGCCTCGAATTCGCAGCAGGCCGACCTCGAACGGCGCACGCTGACCATTGCCGGCCTGCTGGAGCCGGTGCTGATCCTGGCCATGGGCCTCGTCGTGCTGTTGATCGTGCTGGCGGTGCTGATGCCGATTATTGAAATCAACCAGTTGGTGCAGTGACAAGGAAACTGATGAACAAGCGCTTGCCTTTTTTCCTGAGCCTGCTGGGCGTGATCCTGCTGGCGGTGTCGCTCGCGTACTGGATCCTGCAACTGTACCAGCCGCCCCAGCGCCCGATCGCGGCGGTGTCGCAGGCCGCCTTGCCCGACCCGACCATCGATGCCGCCGCTACCTTGTTCGGCGGCCAGGTCTCCGTGGCAAGCGCGACCAATTACCAGTTGACGGGCGTCGTGGCGGACGGGAACAGCAGTGTGGCGATCATCGTCGCCGAAGGTTCGCCGCCGAAGGCGCTGCGGGTCGGCAAGGAGCTGGCGCCCGGCATCACGCTGGCGGAAGTCCATCCGCGCTATGTGATGCTGTCCGATGGGGGCGTCATGAAGCGCGTCGACCTGGCGACCGATACCAAGCCCGCGGCGGCGATGGGCGGTCCCGGCGGCGGTGCGCCCGGCGGCATGCCGCAACAGATGCCGCAGCAGATGCCCCAACAGATGCCGCAGCAGAATTTCCCGCAACCGCAGCAGATCACGACCGCGCCGGCCGCGCAGCCGGTGCAGGCCGTGCCCGAGCCGCCGATGGCGCCGGGCGCCGTGCAGCCGCAGCCGCAGCCGTCGATGACGAACCCGGGCGACGTCGGCACGCACGACAATCCGCCGCCCGCGAATCCGAATCCGATCAATCCGCCACAGAACGGTCAGCAGATGCCGCCGCAAAATCCGGCCGGCCAGATGAATACGCAGTAAACATCGCAGGAATTCAGCGCCGCAGCGCGGTGAACGCGGAAAATTCCCACGAACGGAAACCGACCAGCAACGTAAAACCGTCGCGTTCCTGCGGCGGCAGGCGGCGGTCGTTGCGGTGCATGCGCGCGAGTTCTCCGGCCAGTTGATGGATCTTTTCCGCCAGCTCGGCGGCGCTCGCCAGCGACAGGCGCGCGGGCAGGCACATCAAGGTTTCGCCGGCACCGTTAAAGTTACCGGCAAAATAATCCTCGACGACGTGGGCGCGGAAGAAGCGCTGCACGGGACCGTCCGGCAGCCAGCGGAACGCGTTCGAGACCCGCAGCGTGTAGCGGTTCAGCGGCTTCAGTTCGATCACGCCGAGGCGGTCGAGTTCCACCAGCAAGCCGATGCATTCGGGTTCGCTCAAACGATAGGTTTCGACCATCTGTTCCAGGCTCCAGTGCCCCAGGCAGCAGATCGCCACGAGCAGCAGGCGCGGATTGGCGACCAGCGCCGTTTCCTGGATGAGCGTCAAGGTATCGGCTTGCGGCCGCGCATCGGCCGCGCGCCGCAGCACGTCTTCCATGGCGATGCCGGCCGCCTGGCAGATCTGGGCGAGGCGCGACAAGGTCATGTCCTTCTGGCCGAACATGCGCTTGATACTCGATTCGCTCATCGCGATGCGGTCGGCCAGCATTTTATAGGTGATCCCGGCGGCGCGCAGTTCGGCGCGCAGCACGTCCAGCAGCATGTCGGGGGAGCTCATGGTGGTAGTCTGTTCTCTGTTTTCGTTCGTCAACTCGGCCTGACGAATGTACCGAAGAAGGCAGGCCAGTTCAAGAAATGTCGAGTCCAGCTGATGAGCACGGTCAGCGTTATGATACGCGTCAGTTCAGGCGCGAACGCATGCGACGTCGCAGGTGCGCCGGTGCCCAATCCATAGCAGAGGAGGGAACATGAAAACGGTCGCCGTGATCACCCTGGCGTTATTGGGCGCGAGCGCATTTGCCCAGGCGGCGGCGCAGGGGACGCCGCAGGGGACGCCGCAGGGGACGCCGCAGGGGACGCCGCAGGCGTCCGGCGTGCGCCGCACCGATCTGCTCAAGCATGACAGCGTGGTGCCGGGACGCGAAGTCGTCGAGGTGCGCGTCGAGGTCGACCCCGGCCATGGCGTGCCCAGGCATACGCATCCGGGCGATGAAGTGCTGTACGTGGTGGAAGGCACGCTGGAGTACATGCCCGACGGCAAAGCGCCCGTGATGCTCAAGGCGGGACAATCCGTCTTCATCCCGGCCGGCACCATCCACGCGGCCAGGAACGCCGGCACCGTGAACGGGGCGGGCATCGCCACCTATTTCGTCGACAAGGGCAAGCCCTTGATCACGCCGGCAAAATAACGGTGCCGGTCACTCCTCGTCCGGCTCCAGCTTGACCTTCTTGAGCGCACGCTTGGCGGCCAGCCGTTCGCTGGTCGTTGGCTTCGCGTGCGCCCCGGCCGCGCGCGCCTTGGCGAAGCCGGCGAACGGGTTGCGGGGTTTGAGCGGCGGCGTCGGCTCGACACGCAGCCGCATCTTTTGCCGGGTTGCCAGTGCCTTGTTTGCCATTGCCGCCTCTCCTTTGCTATGCGTTACAACACGTAGCGCGACAGGTCTTCGTTGACCGCCAGCGCATCCAGCCGTTCGTTGACGTAGGCCGCGTCGATGACGAGCGACTGGCCCGACTTGTCGGTGGCCGAGTACGAGATCTCTTCCAGCAGCTTTTCCATCACCGTGTACAGGCGGCGCGCGCCGATGTTCTCGGTACGCTCGTTGACGGAATACGCGATCTCGGCGAGGCGATGGATGCCGTCGTCGGCGAACGCCAGCGTCACGCCTTCCGTCGCCAGCAGGGCTTCGTACTGCTTGGTGAGGCTCGCGTCCGTCGAGGTCAGGATGCTCTTGAAATCCTCGATCGACAGCGATTCCAGTTCGACGCGGATCGGGAAGCGGCCCTGCAGCTCGGGGATCAGGTCCGACGGTTTCGATAAATGGAACGCGCCCGACGCGATGAACAGGATGTGGTCCGTCTTGATCATGCCGTACTTCGTGTTCACCGTCGTGCCTTCGACGAGCGGCAGCAGGTCGCGCTGCACGCCCGCGCGCGAGACGTCGGCGCCGCCGTGTTCCGAACGCGACGCGATCTTGTCGACCTCGTCCAGGAACACGATGCCGTTCTGCTCGACGTTGGCGATGGCCTTCTGCTTCATCTCGTCTTCGTTGATGAGCTTGGCGGCTTCCTCGTCGACGAGCAGCTTCATCGCCTCCTTCACCTTCATCTTGCGAGGCTTCTTGCGGCCACCGCCGACGCCGGCAAACATCGACTTGATCTGTTCCGTCATCTCTTCCATGCCCGGCGGCGCCATGATTTCCATCTGCGGCGAGGCCTCGGCGACGTCGATCTCGACTTCCTTGTCGTCGAGCGCGCCTTCGCGCAGGCGCTTGCGGAACGTCTGGCGCGTGGCGTCGCCGCCATCCTTGGCGTCGCTGCTGACGTTGAAGCCGAAGTCGCGCGCCGGCGGCACGAGGATGTCGATGATGCGGTCCTCGGCCGCATCCTCGGCGCGCTGGCGCACCTTCTTCATTTCGCTGGCGCGGGTCTGCTTGACGCCGATGTCGATCAGGTCGCGGATGATGGTGTCGACGTCGCGGCCGACATAGCCGACCTCGGTGAACTTGGTCGCCTCGACCTTGATGAACGGCGCGTCGGCCAGCTTGGCCAGGCGGCGCGCGATCTCGGTCTTGCCGACGCCCGTCGGGCCGATCATGAGGATGTTCTTCGGGGTGATCTCGTGGCGCAGCGGTTCCTCGACCTGCTGGCGGCGCCAGCGGTTACGCAGCGCGATCGACACGGCGCGCTTGGCTTTACCCTGGCCGACGACGTGCTTGTCGAGTTCCGAGACGATTTCGGAGGGAGTCATGTTCATATGGGTGCTCATGTAGGCTTTCGTGCGTGAGAGGCCGTTATTCCAGCGTCTCGATGATGTGCGACATGTTCGTATAGATGCACAGCTCG